>JBOHFJ010000206.1:0-854 GCA_050699655.1 Pseudonocardiaceae bacterium | reverse complement strand
GGTTCACTGTCTGTCGCGGGTGCGTCACAATACCGCCGGATCTCCTGGGCCTCGTCGGGCTTCTCGAAATTTTCGATCAGCCGCGCGAGATAGCTCGCGAACAGGGCACGCTTGTGCCCGACGAAGGCTAGCGCGTCCATCAGCGCGCCCACCTTGATCACGACCGGCCTGGCTTCGGAGAACGGTGTTGCCGCAAGATCGGCTGTGGGGAACCAGGTGGTCGGGAGGCTCCCGTTGTGGGAGGAGCCGTTCGGGACCAGCGCGGGCACCTCTGCATGGTTGGCCACGGCGCAGAGCTCGGCCAGCTTGCCGATGAGGCGCGCATTTTCCTCGACATTGTCTTTTTGCTGCACCAGCAACCAGGTGACCGCGCTGCCCGTGCTCTTCAGCACGTCGTCGCGGAGGTAGGCGCGCTTGCGGCGCTCGTGTTCGACTTCGAGCTTCCAGAGGTCATCGTCCTTGCGCAGGTCCGAATGCCTGCGCAGGCGTTCCCGGTCGGCCTCGGACAGCGTGAGCTGGACCTGGTCGGCCCATACCTCCACACCACCAGACGCGTCCGGTTGCGCGATGATGAGCTCGCTCTCCAACCGAGACTGGACGGCGTCGACATTGTTCGGCTGCTCCGCGGCGGTGATCGCCCAAGTCCGATCGATGATTGCCTTGGCCGCGAGTCCGCCAAAGTCCGCGCGCTCAATCGTCGACCCTTCCGCAGGATCCCAGTGCGCCGTCGCTGAGAAGTGGAAGACATAGAGGCTTATGCAAAAGCCTCTTTGAAGAAGTACAGGCCGATAGCGGCGCGGAACGAGGACAAGAAGGTCTTCAACGGTCTTCTGTAATCAGTGAAGAGAATCCGC
>JBOHFJ010000205.1:0-8997 GCA_050699655.1 Pseudonocardiaceae bacterium | reverse complement strand
CCGCGGCCTCCGGCGGTGCGTGGGTGCTGGCCAAGGTCGACATCGACGCCAACCCGCAGATCGCCCAGCTCTTCGGTGTCCAGTCCATCCCCACTGTCATCGCCGTCGTCGGCGGCCAGCCGGTCAGCGCCTTCGCTGGCGCTCAGCCCGAGCCACAGGTCAAGCAGTGGATCACCGCGCTGCTCGCCGAGTTGCGTGATCAACTGCCTGGGTCCTCCGATTCTGAGCCGTCCGACGCTGTGCCCTCCGGCTTGGGGACCGCCGACGCCGAGCTCGAGGATCCCCGCTTCACCGCGGCGGAAGCCGCACTGGCGGCCGGTGACTACGCCGCCGCCGAAGTTTCCTACCAGCAGATCCTGGTCACCGAGCCAACCAACGAGCTGGCCAGGGCGGCGCTGCCGCAGATTCGTTTCCTGGCCCGCGTGCACCGCGCCGACCCGGCCGCGGTGGCCAAGGCTGACGCCGCACCCGACGACGTCGACGCGCAGCTCGCCGCGGCCGATGTCGAGGTGGCCGCGCAGGCACCGGAGCGGGCATTCGCCCGGCTGGTCAGCGCCGTGCGGCGGTTCACCGGAGACGACTGCGACCGGGCCAGAGCGCACCTGGTCGAGCTATTCGAGCTCTTCGGCCCCGACGACCCGCGGGTCACCACGGCGCGCCGCGCCCTGGCTCGGGCGTTGTTCTAGCGACCTGTGGTCGCCTTCGTCCATTCCACGGCTTCCCGGATCACGTGGTCTGGATCGCCGCACGCGGGGCAGGAGAAGAAGGCGACGGTCGTGTCGTCACTCGCGGAGACCAGGCGGGAGCGGTCAGGCAGGAAGACCACGCTACTCACCTCGTCACTGTGGTGACGGTCCAGCGTGACCGTCACTCCAGAGTGGACATCCCAGATCTCGACCAGGCCTTCGGCCGTACCCACGGCGAGTAGGTTTCCGTCCCTGCTGAATGATGGGTCGCTCGACGGGGCGTCGTGGGCCCTGAGCTCTCGTTCGAGCGTACCGTCACGGGTTCTCCAGATGTCGACCGTGCCATCCGGCGCCGTGCTGACGAGGTGCTGGCCGGACGGGTCGAAGACCACGCCGTTCGCGTTGGGATGGGGCAGCCGCAGGAGTGGTTCCGCGGTGCCCAGCCGCCAGACGCGGACCCCGTCCGGACCGGTCGCGGCGATCAGCCGGCTGAACGGGTCGAAGGCGACGGCGTAGGTGTTAACCGGCTCCGCGCCGAGGGAGCAACGGTCTGAGCGGAGCGCCCCGGTTCGGGTATCCCAGAGCTTGAGGGTGCCGCTCCTGTCGATGCCCGCGATTATCGAGCCATTGGGGCTGACGGCGAGGCTGACCAGCTCACCGAAGGCTGACGGCGGAGGTTCCGCGTAGGTCTGGACGCGCTCGGGGTTGCCGGCGCCCCAGCGCCACACCTCCGGGGCGGCGTGGTGCACCACGAGGATGAGGACGCGATGCGGGTCGATCGGGTCGAAGCGCACGCCCACCAGGCGAACTGTGGTGGACACCGTGGCGAGAACCTTCGACGGGTTGTGGCTGTCGATGATGTAGGCCTTGCCATCTGAGCTTGCCGTCGCGAGTAAGGACCCGTCGCGGCTCACGTCCATGTCATAGATCCAGTTTTCGTGCTGATCGAAAAGTGGTACCTGGGGCAGATCCCAGCGCCGAATCGTGCCATCACTGCCGAGAGACATCACTACCGTGCCAGCACGCATGTAGCCCACCTGGATGACCTGCCCACGGTGGGCGAGGAGCTCATGGGTGGGGCGGTCGGCAAGCTTCTCCCGAAAGTTCGCGTACCAGATCAGGACCCGCCCGTCGGACCCCGCCGTGGTGATCCACCGGTCATCGGGGCTGGTGGCCACATCGTTTATCGAGTCCGTCTGTTCAGGTAGTTGTCCCCGCGATAACCTGTCAACGAGGCTGTATCTCGTGAGCCCATGGTCAGCAACGAGGCTGTATCTCGTGAGCCCATGGTCAGCAACGAGGCTGTATCTCGTGAGCCCATGGTCAGCAGCGATGCTGATGGTCTGATCCTGCTCATCGACGTGAACCTGTGAAATATCGTTGTGGTAAGTGAACGGGTACTGAGCGGGGTCCGGCCCGGCTCGCCAGTCCCACACGACGATCGAAGGCTTGGTGATGTTTTGTATCACGCCGACGACGGCCTGCCGGTAACGCTTGAGGAAAGTTGGCACGCTCCCCAGCGCGGACGACTCGGCGATCTTCGTGGCGGTTCGCGCGTCCCACACTCGCAGCTTCCCGTCTTGTCCAGAGGTCACGATGTGCTGCCCATCGGCCAGCGGCAAGGCGTCGACAACAACACCCGGGAAGCGCGCGACCTGTTTTCCGGTTTCGGGGCTGTAGGTTGCGGCGGCGCCTAACCCGGAGACGACGAGGACGAGACTGTTCGCGGCGGAACCAACCCACGACACGGCCGGCGTCGAGGCGTCCTCCGTGTCGATATCGATATGCCGTCCGGTCGTGGTGTTGATAACCGCCACCGTGCCCCGGTCGGTCCCGAGCGCGACGCGGGACGCGTCAGGGTCGACGGCGGCCGCCCACACCGCGGGGATGACGGCGCCGCGCAGCGGACCAACCACCGCTGTCTTGTGTTCCACAGCGCCGTCATCACCGATGACCCGGATGCCGCCGTCCGCGCTGTAGGCGACGACGTGCCGGGAGTCCGGAGTGAGAACCATGCCGATGATCATCGGGTTCGGCCCGGCGACCCTTCGACTGCGCGGGCTCGACCACGCGGTCAGCACCGCCGAGCGAGCCTGCTCGTTGGCGTTGATAGTGTAGGCGGCCACCGCGCTTTTCAGGCTCTGTACGGGGTCGTGGTCAAGTGTGGCGGCGGCCTGCACCAGGTACCGCTCCTGTCGCGCATCACGGTTCTTGACATAGGAGAGAACGCCGAACGCAATGGCGGCGAGCAGCATGATTGCCATACTCATCGCGAGGAGTTGCGTCCGGCGCAGTCGTTGGCGGGCGGTCCGCGCCGCTGTGCGGGCTTCCTCCCGCTCGGCGACGAGGCGGCGGGACGCCTCGTCCTGGTGCCGTTGCGTCATATAGCGTCGGCGCCAGTCGAGCACCGCGGCGCCCATGACGTCGTGGAAGATCTCGTAGCGGGGCGGTCCCGTTACGCCGACGGCCGGTGGCAGGGGCCGCAGGATGCGGTGCGGTCCGGAGCACAGCATCTCGAGGAGGTTCCGCACCGCACTCACCGGTAGCTCCGAGAAGCCGGCGAGGTCCTGCGCGGTTAGCGCGATCTTTGTCCCGGAGGCGGTGACCAGGTGATGGAACACGGCGGCGGCGACGTCGACCTGAGTGGGGGGCAGCCCAGCCATCACGTTGTCGAGGTGGGTCTGCACGATCGTCTGGGCACCGCCGAGGTCGTCCAGGGTGCGCTGCCGAAGGCACGATGATCCGATAGCGCGTTCCTGGTCCCACAGGCGGGTCAGCACGAGCTGGAGGTAGGGGGTCTCGATGTCCCCGCGATCGTCTGCCGCGGCCCCGCCTGCGGTGAACCCGTCCGCGGTGAACCCGTCCGCGGTGAACCCGTCGGGTGCCGCTCCCTCGGGCGCTACGCGCACCTGACCGGTGCGGACCTGGTCCAACAGGGCCGCGATGAGGCCGGGCTCGATGGACATCGCGCGGTCGGGTGGGGCGAGGCGGTTGTAGCGGTCGAGGGGGCCCTTGATGGCGATGTGGGCCGCGTCGCGGCTCAGGTGCGCCAGCCGGAGATAGTTGTCGAACAGGTACGGCACCCGGCCCTTGAAACGATCAAGGCCGGCAAGCGCGTCCTCCCGGATCGACAGCAGGACATGCACCGGTAGGTCCCGGGCGCTCAGGATTGCGCCGAGCTCGGCGGTCAAGCCTTCCTCGCCGCGGTCCGCGCAGTGGTAGAGGAAGTACTCCTCGAACTGGTCGAGGATCAGGTAGACCGTCGAGACCTGGGACTGGCGCAGCACCTCGCGAAGCCAGGCGACGCTGAGTTCGGGTGCGCTGGCGGCTTCCGCGACAGCGACAGCGCCAGTCACTCGCGACACCGCGGCACTGACCGCCGCCGCGACGCTCGTGAGTGGGGCGTCGCGCCAAGCGCTCGCGTATGCTACGGCCGCGCCGGGGACGCCCAGGTCGTCATAGGAGTCATCATCACTGTGGTGCAGCGCGGGCAGCACACCGGCCCGCAGCACTGAGCTCTTGCCGACCCCACTCGGGGCGTACAGCAGGGTGAGCCGCGAGGCGGTGAGATTGGCGACGATGAGGTCGGTTTCGCGCTGCCTGCCGAAGAAGTACGCCGCGTCCTCCTCGTCGAAGGGCATCAGCCCGACGTAGGGGCACTCCGGCACGGCCCGGTCGGGTGCCTCCTGCGCCGGGGTGGGAGGTTCCGTCGCGGTGGTCACGGCGTCACCATGGGTTGGGGGGAAAGTCGTTGTTCGACGGCCGCGACGAAGTTCTCCACCCTGATGGGCAGGATGTCGACGCCACGATCGTCCCACGCGGCGCGGTCGATGGGGTTCGGGTCGGCCTGGATCGCCCAGGATTTAAACTTCTTGCCCTCCTGTTCACCCCATAACCGGTACAGCATCACGCGGAAGTTCCAGTCCCGCAGGCTGTAGCCCAGGAAGAGGAAATGACTGGTCTGGAGCTTCGCCGCGAGCGTGACTGGAAACAGACCCGCGACATCGGCGCGGGTGATGTAGTCGATGTAGTGGTCCTCCGTGATCACGAAGCTGTCCGCTCTGCGGATCCGGTCCACCGTGCCGTGAATCTTCGCGATCACGGACCGTTGATCGAGGCGGAGGTCGACGTACTCATTCGGCACTCGGATCACGGTCGGCTCGCCACCGACAGTGATATGGCGGAACAGTCCCCGATCCCTGCCTTCGGCGATGTAGGTAACAAGCTCGTACGGCTCACCCTCGTCGGTAAATGCGCGCTCGAGGGAGTCGTCGTAATTGGTCGTCACGATGAGCATGCAGCCGCGGGCATCCGCCGCCTCCCGGGCGCGGCGGGACAGTCGGGCGAGGAAGTGGTGCAGAAGTGTCGGGGGATAGTCCGCGTCGAAGACGTCGTGGAGCTCCTCGTAGAGCGACCCCTCGCCTTCCAACGCCGCCACATACTGCGACACCTGGGCTAGGTCGTGGCCGTCGATCTCCACGTTGCCCACGTACTGGGCCAGCTCGGCGGCCAGCTCCTGTCCGCTGGGCAGATACCGCCCCCGTGCCCAGGGGACGTGCGGCGGCCGCTCGCACAGGTTGACTCCAGCGCCGAGCACCGGGACTACCTTGCCCTTCGCCAGACGCCGGGTGATGAGGTCGTAAACAGGCCCCAGCTCATCCGCCATCGTGCGCACCCCCGTTCGCCAAAATAGAGGCACACGACCTGGCCGCTACAATTCGTTACCATGTTGGGCCAATAGTTCAAGACTGCCACCAGGGCGGGTCATGATGACGGCGCCGCAAGGCGCTTCCGTAGCCGCGCGGGCACTCTGCGCGCATCTGGATCTACAATATCGATGATGTCCATCAGCCGGTGCTGGATCAATCGAAGTCGCTCGTCGTGCTTCGCCACGTCTGCGGACGCCTCCCCGATATCCTCTCGCAGAGTCTGGAACCATCTCGCCATCTCCCTGTCTTCCAGCGAATGCACAAAAGGTGCGTACCCCAGACACTCCCACCTGGGCGCTCCTGGCGTCGGCTCCGCGACTGGGACGAGCATCACCTCGCCGAGTGCCCGTTGCTCTCCTCGAAAGATCCGGAAGCATTTCTCCTGGATGCCGATGCTGTCGGCGAAGGTCTCGCGAACAGCCTCGAACCCGGCTATCGCGGCATGGTTATTTTGATTATTGCCGGGATCGACGAACTGGGATTCGCGGCGTAATATCTCCAGCCAGCAGAAGTACTGCGCGAACACATACATCGTGTTGGCGACGGCGTACTCCCTCTCTGACTCGGTGCTGTCCGCGCCGAGGAAACGGCCAAAGAGGTCGAGCTCGACTATATTGTAGATTCTCGTCTCGAGGTTGAATGCCGCCTGCAACAAGGGCTCTCGAAAGCGTGTTGCGATTTCCTCGGCGGCATAGAGACGTTCCGCCCGGGCCGCCCGTCGGCTGAACACCACGCTGACGAGAGCGCCGCCCGCTGAGACCAACGCCGGCACGGCCGTGATGAGCCACTGCTGCACCACTGCACCTCACCTGATCTCACGGGCGCACATCCGGCTCGCGCGGATGGCTAGGACGTGACCACCACTGTGCTTTATGGCAGACGAGTTTGGGGCCGACGCTGAGCGTGTCGGGGTGATATGGGCGATATGGCCGTCTCGGCACCATAGCTCGTGCCGTCACTCACGGGTGGCTTTGGTGGGCGTAGGCGAGTCGGCCGGCGTAGGCGATGGCGCTGATGGCGAACATCGCGGCGGTGAGTAGCAACCAGCGGCCGAGGTAGGGCTCCTGGGTCTGGCCGGTGGCGTCAAGGTAGCTCTGCTGGCCCTGTTGGATAATGCCGGGGAAGAACAGCAGGAACAGCAGAGCGGTTCCCAGGATCGGCACCCGCAGATAGTTCACCGCGGGAACTCGCGGTGACGTTCCGCTCCGATGCTGCCCCAGCCCCAGGACGTGCAGCCCGGCGGACAGCGAGCGGTCGGCCAGGGCGTACAGCGGGAACAGCACCAGGTCGTGACCGATGACGGCGCCGAGGAACCACAGCGCGATGGTGGGCCACGTCGGGTCGGCGCGCAGCTGCAGAGCGACGTAGCCGGCGAGGGCGAAACACCCCAGCAACGCCAGCAGATGCAGGGGGTGCTCGCCGTAGAAGCCCCGGATTCGCGCCATGACCCCGTGCTTACCAGGTAACCCGTGTTTACCAGGTACCCCGTGCATGTCAGGCGCTCCGGAAGTCGAGGGAGCGTACCCATTTGGTGTTGTGCACACCGGGCAGCGCCGGAACGATGATGCGCGCGGGGAAGCCGTGATCGACCGACAGCTCGGCGCCGTTGACTCGCAGGGCGAGCAGGGCGTCAGGATTGAGAACCTGGTTGCCCGCCAGCGTGGCGTGGTTCCACGCGCCCGCCTTCTCCAGGGACCCCACTAGCGCGGACCGGGGGGTGGGCACTCCGGCCAGGGCGGCGAGGTCCGCCAGCCGCACCCCGGCCCAGGTCTGGGTGCTGGACCAGCCCTCGACGCAGGCGATGGGCAGGGTGGCGGTGTGCTGCGGCATGGCCTCCAGCGTTGCCCGGTCCAGGGTCACCGGGCGTGGCCCGCCGCCCAGTGCCAGCCGCCAGTCGGCCCCGGTGTCGGCTGAGGTGATCCCCGCCGCAGTGGCGGTGCGGTTGACCTGGAAGGCGTTCGGCCCCTCCCCGTAGGAACGGCCGCGGGGAATCAGCAGCGCGAAGCCGCGCGCGGCGCCACCGAGAGTCTGCCCGGCGGTCAGGACCGTGACCAGCAGTGAGCCTCCACCGACCAGCGCCAGCGCACCGCGCCGGCTCAGGGTCGCCGGGGCCGGATCGGTGGCGACCAGGCCCCCGGCGTCGAGCGGTTCCGGGCGGGTGTCGGCCAGCGAGGTGCGCAGCTCGGCGCGCAGCGAGCGGGACCGCAGGTTGGTGAGCATGCTGGGCACTTTGATGGCCACATGCACCACGAACCCGGCGATGAACACCCAGGCGCCGTAGTAGTGCGCGGTGTAGAAGCTGAAACCGAACAGGTAGTCGTACTGGATGTTCAGCACTCCGGTGGCGATCTCGAACAGGATCCCGCCGACGAGCATCAGCAGGGACACCCGTTCCAACACCTGGGCCAGCGAACGAGCGGGTGGCCAGCTGAACAGCTTGGGCACCACCGACCACAGCTTGGCCAGCACCACCGGGATGATCACCAACCCGAGGCCGACGTGGAGCCCTTCGGTCAGCCGGAACAGCCACGCCGGGCGGGCCGGCCAGGTGAACGTCGGCAGGTGCAGCCAGCCGACATTCGTGGGGAACGCCTGGCCGAACTGCGGGCCGTAGGCGATGTAGTCGAGCAGCCCGGTGAGGATGACCAGGGGCAGCGCCGCGAGCAGGACCGCGCCGAACACCGAGGTCAGCCAGGGGCCACGCAGCGGGCTGCGCCAAGCCCGAAGCCGACTCAGGCCCGGCGGTGGAGTGCGCTCCAGCGCCCGCCACAGCCCAGCCGGAAATCCGTAGCTGGGTTCCTCGGCGGCGCCGTCAGGCTTGACGGACTCTCGTGGCAAGGATTTCACGAGGACGCTGCCACGTGTCCGATCACAACAACCTTCCGAGCCAGTCCATCATCAACCCCCAGTGGTGCGGCACAGCATATTCGGGCCGGGTCGCGCAAGCGCGTCATTTTCTGAACGTGCTGGTGAGCCACAGCGTTCCGGCGGGCGGCAACCGGAGCACCGCGGAGTACGGCCGCCCGTGCCACGGCGTCTCGCTGGCGATCACCTCGCCGAGGTTTCCGACGCCGGAGCCGCCGTAGCTCTCGGCGTCGGTGTTGAGCACCTCGCGCCAGCGGCCCGGGTGCGGCAGTCCCACCCGGTAGCCCTCATGCGGGTCTCCGGCGAAATTCGCCAGGCAGGCCAGCACCGATCCGTCATCGCCCCAGCGCAGGAAGCTCAGCACGTTGCCCCAGGCGTCGTTGGCGTCGATCCACTCGAAGCCGGTGGGGCTGGTGTCCTGGCTGTACAGCGCGCGGTGCGCGCGGTAGGTGGCGTTGAGGTCGCCCACCAGCCGCAGCACCCCACCGTGCAGCGGGTCCTCGCGCAGGTCCCAATCCAGCGACCGGCTCGCCGCCCACTCGGTCGGTGCCCCAAGCTCGCCGCCCATAAATAACAGCTGTTTGCCGGGGTGGGCCCACATGTACGCCAGCAGGCACCGCAGGTTGGCGGCCTTGTTCCAGTCATCGCCCGGCATCCGGTTCCACAGCGAGCCCTTGCCGTGCACCACCTCGTCGTGCGAGAGCGGCAGCACAAAGTTCTCGCTCCAGGCGTACATC
>JBOHFJ010000204.1:0-9011 GCA_050699655.1 Pseudonocardiaceae bacterium | reverse complement strand
GTGTACGGAAATCTGCTCGACATGGCCGTTTCCCTCGACCACGGCGATGAGGAGGTAAGCCACGGGCTGATCCGCGTCGTCGGTGACAACCCAGGCTCGACCGTCCTGCTGGAAGACGGCCAGCTCGATGATGGACGGAGGTTCATCGTCCGCGACGGCAGCCATGTCAAGGTCTCGGAACGCTGCACCAGCGGCTCGCTCGAGCTCGCGAACAGCCGGCAGGTCCTCCCGGCGAGCGGCTCGGAGCATGGCGACATTCTCGGTCAACGGTGGATCGGAAACGCGAGAGCGTAGCCGTCGGTGACGGCCTCGGCGCATCTCGCGACGTTCACTTCCAACCCTTGCTAACGATTTTCATTTACAGGTAGAGTATCTTTTTGTAGTCGAAATGGGTGTCATTACACCCGTAAGAGTTGGACAACCGGGTGATGTGCATGTTTTCGTCACACCGAGTCGCTGGCCGTGGGGGCGGGTATGCCGGCTCGCGCAGGGTGCGCCAGAACCTGCGGCACCGTCGCGACAGGTTGATCGAAAGAGACAGGTTCAGCCATGACTTCCCCCCTCAGCACGGCCCGCATCCTCGCTTTCCGCTGGCTGGTGGCCCTCACCTCGATCGCCCTGGTGGCCCTCAGCGCCTCGGCATGCGGGGCGTCGTCGCCCGCCGGCACCGCGAGCGGGGCACGTACCTCGGCCATCCGGGTGGTGGCGGCGGAGAACGAGTACGGCAGCGTGGCCGCCCAGATCGGTGGCCGGTACGTCAGCGTCACGTCAGTGGAGAGCGATCCGAACACCGACCCGCACAGCTACGAGGTCAGCCCCAGCGTGGCCAGGCAAGTCGCGGCCGCCCAGCTGGTGATCCAGAACGGAGTGGGCTACGACGACTTCATGACCAAGATCGAATCCGCGTCGCCGAGCTCGAACCGCCAGGTCATCACCGTGGCGCGGCTACTCGGTGTGCCGGAGGGCACCCCCAACCCGCACCTGTGGTACGACCCAGCCACCATGCCGAAGGTCGCGAACACCCTGGCCGCCGACCTGTCAAAACTGCAGCCGGCCAACGCCAGCTATTTCACGGCCAACGCCGCTCAGTTCATCACCTCGCTCCGCCCGTGGCTGACGGCCATCGCAACATTCAAAGCAAGGTACGCGGGGACCCCGGTGGCGACCACCGAGCCGGTGGCCGACTACCTGCTGCAGGCGATGGGAACCCACAACCTGACCCCGTTCCGGTTCCAGGCCGACATCATGAACGGCGTCGACCCCACCCCCCAGGACGTCTCACTGGAGAACAGTTTCTTCACCGGGCACCGGGTCACCGTGCTCGTCTACAACCAGCAGGTGACCGACTCGCTCACCGAAAGCTTCATCGCCACCGCGAAGCAGGCGAATATCCCGGTTGTCGGCGTGTACGAGACGATGCCGACACCCGGCTACGACTACCAGTCGTGGATGCTCGCCGAGGTGGACGCCCTCACCAAGGCCGTCGCCGACCACACCTCCACCGCCAAGCTGGCGCTGTGACCCCGCGAGCGGACGCCGAGATCCTCGCGGTCGAGAACGTCAGCGTGACCCTGTCGGGCCGCCAGATCCTGCGCGAGGTGAGCTTCCACATCGGGGCCGGTGAGCTGACCGGGCTGATCGGCTCGAACGGGGCGGGCAAGACCACCCTGCTCCGGGTGCTCCTCGGGTTGGTGGCGCCCACGGTGGGCGAGGTGCGCCTGGCCGGGCGGCCCCGCACGCGCCGCAACCAGCTCGTCGGCTACGTCCCGCAGAAGATCACGTTGGAGCCCGACATGCCACTTCGGGCCCGCGACCTCGTGGGTCTGGGCCTCGACGGTCACCGTTTCGGGATCACCCGCCCGAGCGCGGCGCGCACCGCGGCCATCGCGGACATGCTTGACGCGGTCGACGCCACTCGCTTCGCCGACGCCCGGGTCGGGAACCTCTCGGGTGGGGAACAGCAACGGGTCATGATCGCGCACGCCTTGATCAGCCGGCCCAGGCTGTTGCTGCTCGACGAGCCGCTGGCCAACCTGGACATCCGCAGCGGCCACGAGGTCGTCCAGCTGCTGGCCCGGATCTCCACCGAGCAGCGGATCGCGGTGTTGATCTCCGCGCACGACATGAACCCGTTGCTGCCGGTCATGGACCGCATCGTGTACCTGGCGGCGGGACGAGCGGCGACGGGCACCACCGCCGAGGTGGTCCGCACGGAGACGCTCAGTGACCTCTACGGCCACCACGTGGAGGTCATCCACACCCAGGGCCGGGTGCTGGTGGTGTCCGGAGACGACAGCGGTGCCGTCCGCACCGGCAGCGCCGTCCAGACCGGTGGTGCCGACGCGCCGATTGGGTGGGGGTAGCGCGATGGCGGGGTTCTTCGAGCCGGGGTTCTTCTCCAGCGCCCCGGTGCACGTCGCGTTGACCGTCGGCGGGATCGTCGCGGTCGTCTCCGCGGTGGTCGGCACCTTCACGGTCATCCGCGGCCAGTCCTTCGCCGGTCACGCGCTGTCCGACATCGGTACCGCCGGCGGCTCCGGGGCGTTTCTGGTGGGAGTGCCCACTCTCTATGGGTTCGTGGCGATGAACCTGGCCGCCGCCGGGGTGATGGAGCTGATCGGCATCCGCCGGCCCCGGGGTCGCGATCTGGCCACCGGGATCGTGCTCGGCGCGGCACTCGGGTTCGCCGCGCTGTTCTTGTACTGGGACACCACCGACTCGAGCACCACCGGGGCGACCGTCAACGTCCTGTTCGGCTCCATCTTCACGATCTCGACCTCGACGGTGCCGGTCGTCGCCGTGCTCGGCGCCGCCACCGTGGCCGTGATCGCCGCTCTCTACCGGCCGCTGCTACTCACCTCGGTCAGCTACGACCTGGCCGCCGCCCGCGGCGTGCCCGTCCGGCTGGTCGGCGTCGGCTACCTCCTCGCCCTGGCGGTCGCCGTCTCGCTGTCCTCCATCACCGTCGGCGCCATCTTGTCCACCGCGCTGCTGATCGGCCCGGCGGCCACCGCGCTGCGGCTCACCACCCGCACCGGGCCGGCCGTCGGGCTCGCCGCCGCGATCGGGGTCGCCGCCACCTGGGCCGGGATCCTGCTCGCCTACGACAGCGCCGCGTGGTCGGCTGGCCAGCAGGGCTGGCCGGTCAGCTTCTGCATCGTCGCCGTCGTGTTCGCCTGTTACCTGCTGACGTACCTGTTAGCGTCCCTGTTAGCGTCACTGCGCACCCGCCAGCCGGCACGACCCGAGCGGGCCCGCTGATGTTCTCGAACTTCATGCTCAACACCTGGCAAGCGGCCACCATCGTCGCGGTCGTCGCCGGTGTCGTCGGGTTCTTCACCGTGCTGCGCGGGTCCGCGTTCGCCGCCCACGCGCTGCCCAACGGGGCGTTCGCCGGCGCGGCGGGTGCGAGCCTCATCGGGGTCAACGCGCTGGTCGGGCTGGGCGTGTTCTCCCTCGCCGGGGCGGTCACCATGGCCAGCCTCGGCCGCCGTGCCCGGCACGATGTCGCCACCGCGCTGACGATCGTGGTGCTGCTCGGCCTGGGTGACCTGTTCCTGTCCCGAACGACCGAATACGCGCCCGAGATCTACTCGCTGCTCTTCGGTGAGATCCTCGGTGTCGCCAGCACCGAGCTCGTCCCCACGGCGGCGATCGCCGCGGTGTGCATCACCGCCGTCGTCGTGCTCTACCGACCCCTCATGCTCTCCTCGGTGATGCCCGAGGTCGCCGAGGCTCGAGGAGTCAGCGCCCGGCGGATGGATCTGTGTTTCCTCGTCGTGATCGCGCTGACCACCACCATGGCCGTCCCGGTCGTCGGTTCGCTGCTCATCTTCAGCCTGCTCATCGGCCCACCCGCCGCGGCGTGCGCCTTCACCACCACACCGCGCCAGGCCATCGTCGTGTCCGTGCTCATGGCCCTGGGCACCGTGTGGGCCGCGATCGCCATCTCCTATCTCACCGACCTGCCCATCGGGTTCTTCGTCGGCACCATCAGCGCGGTGTTCTACACCGCCGGCCGCGGCTGGGTGTTCCATGGCCTTAGGCGGCCGTGGCGAGCACCAGCGCGAACCGGTCGTCGGGATCGCTCCACCACGCCAGGTCGGCGAATCCGGCGTCGGCCAGCTCAGCCCTGAGGTCCTCGCGCCGGAACCTGGCCGAGACCTCGGTGCGCATCTCTTCATCCTTGGCGTAGTGCACCGTCATGCCCACCGCGGGCAGTCGCACGGTCATCGCGCGGCGCGCCCGCAGGCGCATCTCGATCCACCCGTGGGTGGCGTCCCACACCGCGACGTGATCGAAGGCATCGACCTCGAAGTCGGCGCCGAGCTCACGGTTGAGCACCCGCAGCACATTGCGGTTGAACTCGGCGGTCACTCCGGCGGCGTCGTCGTAGGCGGGCACCATCACCGCCGGGTCGGTGACCAAACCGGCACCGAGCAACAGCAGTTCACCGGGATCCAGCGCGGCGCGCAGCTCGGTGACGAAGCCGGCCCGCTCCGCCGGCAGCAGATTGCCGATCGTGCCGCCCAGGAAAGCCACCAGGCGCCGCCCTCCCTGACCGGCCGGCAGCAGCTCCAAATGCTGAGTGAAGTCGCCGACCACGCCGTGCACCGCAAGGCCCGGGTACTCCTCCGCCACCGCCACCATCGCGCCCCGCAACGCCGACTCCGAGACGTCCAGCGGCACGAAGCGCCGCAGCGATCCGGTCGCGGTGAGCGCGTCGAGCAGCAACCGGGTCTTCTCCGAGGAGCCCGAACCGAGCTCGACGAGGGTGTCGACAACCGCACCCTGAACGACGATCCGGTCAGTGATCTCTGCCACGCTGCGCCGCAGCAGCTTCCGCTCGGTGCGGGTGGGGTAATACTCGGGCAACATGGTGATCCGCTCAAAAAGCTCGCTGCCGCGGGCGTCGTAGAACCACTTGGGCGGCAGCCACTTGGGATCGGCGGACAGCCCGATCCGGGCGTCGTGGTGCAACGCGGCGGCGGCATCAGAGTCGGACAGGTGGATCTCCAGCACGGGTGCGGTCATGGCTCCTCGGCAAAGGTCGCGGGGATCGGGGCGACGTCCACGCTGGACGGTGTCGCGGTGAGCAGATGGCCCTCAGGGACCGATTCCCAGCCGGGGAGTTGGTCGATGGGCTCGGAGCACACCAGCACCGTCCCGGCGCTGGCCCGCACCGCCAGCGCGTGGCCCACGGTGGTCGCGGCGAGCCCGGTGCCGTCGGTGAGCAGCAAGTTCAGCGACGAGCCCGGGGCGTGGGCCCGCACCCGCGCGGCGACCGCACCCAGCGCGCGACCCAGCGAGGCGCCGCCCGCCAGCCGGTGGCGGACCAGCGCCCACAGCAGCGCGGAATCGGTGGGCGCATCGAGGGTGAGTAGGTCGGTCACCGGCAGGCGGGCGGCCAGCGCCGCCACGCTGTCTGGCCACCCGGTGATCCGCCCGTTGTGGCTGAACAGCCAGCGGCCCGTGGTGAACGGGGCGCAGGCGGTGTCCACCACCGGCATTCCGGGCGTGGCCGAGCGCACCGCGGCAAGCACCGCGCCGCCGCGCACCTCGCGGGCCAGCGCGGCGAAGGCCGCGTCGGCCCAGATCGGGAGCGCCCGCCGGTACCGGATCGGCATCGCCACGCCATCGGTCGCGCCGGCGGGGTACCAGCCCGCGCCGAACCCGTCGGCGTTGACCGTGCCGCTGCCGCGCATGTCGGCCGGCGCGTAGCTCTGCCGCAGTAGCGAGTGTGGTGGGTCCAGCAGCAGCGCCGCGAGGTCGCGCGGCGGCCCGAGGTAGGCCAGGTGTCGGCACAAGTCGCTCAGCCCGCGTCCCGCACGCAGCGGAAACCGGTGAAGATCTGTCGGCGCACCGGGTGGTCCCAGTTGCGGAAGGTCCCCCGGCAGGCCGCCGGGTCGGTGCCGAACGAGCCGCCGCGCAGCATCCGGTAGTCCCCGCCGAAGAACACCTGCGAGTACTCTTGGTACGGGAACGGCGCGAAACCCGGGTAGCCGGAGAGCCCCGAAGACGTCCACTCCCACACGTCGCCGATCAGCTGGTGCACCCCCAGCGGGGACGCGCCGTTCGGGTAGCTGCCGGCGGGAGCGGGCCGCAGGTGCCGCTGCCCCAGATTGGCGTGTGCCGGGGTGGGGTCCGCGTCCCCCCAGGGGAAGCGCCGGGAGCGCCCGGTGGCGGGGTCGAACCGGGCGGCCTTCTCCCACTCCACCTCGGTGGGCAGGCGTTTGCCCGCCCACACCGCATAGGCCTGCGCCTCGAAGAAGCTGACGTGCACGACGGGCTCGTCGGGTGGGACGGGCTCGGTGACGCCGAACCGGGTGCGCCACCAGGACCCACCGTCGAAGTACCAGAATCCCGGGGCCACCAGCGCGGCGTCGTGGCGGTGTGCCCAGCCCCGCTCGCTCCACCACTGCGGGTCGTCGTATCCGCCCTCGGCCAGGAAACGCTGGTAGTCGCGGTTGGTCACCGGGGTGGTGTCCACCCAGTACGCGCCGGTGCGGGCCCGATGCGCCGGGCGTTCGTTGTCCAAGGCCCACGGCTCGGTGGAGGTGCCCATAGTGAACTCACCAGCGGGCATCAGCACCTCGGCGGGCAGGTCCGTGGAGCGCTCCGGGCTGGGGGCGGGAGCGTGCAGCGCGGCCGGGCCGACCCGGAGCTGGTGGGTGGCCAGCATCGTCTCGTCGTGCTGCTGCTCGTGCTGGACGATCATCCCGAAGGCGAACCCGTGCTCCATCAGCCGGCGACCCGCCAGCGGTGCGCGCTCCAGCACGTCGAGCACCTTGCCGCGGACTTCGCCCAGGTAGCGCCGGGTCTCGGCGGGATCGAGCAGGGGCAGCGCGGGCCGGGTGCGCCGGGGGTACTTGAACGCGTCGTAGAGGTCATCGATGTCGGCCCGGACCGCCTCGCGCCCGCCCACGTCACGAAGCAGCCAGAGCTCCTCCTGGTTGCCGATGTGCGCGAAGTCCCAGACCAGCGGGGACATGATCGGAGAGTGTTGGCGCACCAGCTCACCGTCGTCGAGGGCATCGGTCAGCGCCGCGCTGCGGGCGCGAGTGCGGGCCAGCTCGGCGGCGAGATGCTCCCGCAGAGCGGTGGCGCTCAGCTCGGTGATCGGCATGCTCACAGCGGCTGCCCTCCGTTGCGTCCGACCAGTCGAGTTCCGTTGCGGCGAGCGTCGCCGGCCAGCGCATCGGCGAGATCATCCGCTGGGCAGCGCCCGCGCCGGACCCGGTTCTCGGTGATCTCCTCCACGAGCAGCCGCACCTCGGCTGGGGCATCCAGCGCGGGCAGGGCGCGACAGGCCAGCTCGAACACCTCGATCGCGACCGCGGCGAGCGTGTCGTCGCGCAGGCCATCGCGGGCCGCCCGCAACCACTGCCCGGCGGCGGGCGCGCAGGCCTCCCGCGCGACGGCGGTGACCACGGGGTCAGCGAGCAGGGCAGCCAGCACCGCCACCGGCACCAGCCACTGCCCCACCGGCTGGGTGTCCAGGTAGCGGACCTCGAAGTAGCCCCGCGGTCGGACCGGCGGGAACAAGGTGGTCAGGTGGTAGTCCAGATCAGCGGTGGTGGGGCGACCGGGCAACGCCCCGGACAGCCAGTCGGCGAAGGTGACCCCGCTCGGCACGTCCCAACTCCCATCGGGACGGCGCTGGCACAGCACTGGGGTGTCCAGCGCCCGGCGGGCCCAGTTCGCCGCTGGGTCACACCCCTTACCAGGCCCGGTCAGGCGCCGGGGCACCGGGCTGGGCCTGGTGCGGGCCGGATCCAGCCCCCACCAGGCCCGCATCCGAGACGACGCCCAGCCCGTGCGCAAGCCAGCCAAGCAGGGCGAGTTGGCGAACGCGGCCAGCAGCACCGGCCCCAGATCGTGCAGCGCCGCCCAGCGCAGCGCCACCCCGGCGGCGGTACCGGCGTCCAGGCACACCTGCACCCCAGCGGTGGAGCACATCATCACCCGGCCCAGCGGGCCAATCCGGTCGTAAGCGGTCTCCATCGCGGCGTAGCGCGGGATGTCAACCAGCCGGCAGGGGTGGCGATATGGGTCCGCACCCACACCGGCGAGGACCAGGCCGGCGGGATCCAGCAGCTCGATCAGCGCGGCGGTGTCGCCTTCCACGGTGGCGATGAGCTCGGTCAGCGAGGCGCGTGGCGGGCTGGAGATCTCAACCTGGCCACCAGGTTCGACCGTGACGAGGCAGCCGTGCGGAAGGGGTGCCTGGGGACTGCCCGGAATGAGGGACCGCGGGGCGTACGCGCCGAGCGCGTCAGCGAGGTGTTGGGCCCGCAGTGGGCGATGCGGGTTCCCGGAGTGCTGCACCACCCACTCGAGCTCGGCACCAAGCAGCGTGGGTGGCCCGTGCGTGAAACAGACCGAGGCAACGTACGCCTCAGCCTCCACCCGGCTGCCCAGCGCCGTCGGCGCTGCGACCGACGCCCGGGGCAGCGCTGCCTTGAGCGTCACGCCCACCTCCCGAGAGTCGACGACACCACGCTACCCAGTTACCCCGACACTCGTACTATCACGCGGCCCGTAAGTAAGTACCGGCGCTTTCCACCGACGACGTGTCGGCACCTGGGCTCGCGCCGCCGGTTGCTGGCGAAGGTCGAGCGGATCACCCGCACCGGTCACAACCCCGACGCCGGATCGTTTCGAGGACCTGCGGGAGCTGAGCTTGTCCACCACGGATCGAGATCTGTGAGTGGGGCTGCCGTACCAGCACCGCAACGGCGCTTCGATCGGTCCGCCGGTGTGCCGCACTGGTGATCGCCGAAAGTGAGGCGCCACCGTGCAACTCCGCACGGCCACGCCTCACTTTCGGCGATCACGCCGCAGCTGACCCCGTCGGCCTGGTTGGCGGTGTTGCCCCCGTGAGTGGGCGGCACGGCCCCCAGAGCCTCAGCAAAGGCACCGGAACACCCGCGAACTACTTGTGATTAACTCCATTGTCGCCGAGTTCGGCAGGGGAGTCGCTGGAGATTTCCTGAGCGACTCCCCTGTCG
>JBOHFJ010000203.1:0-9046 GCA_050699655.1 Pseudonocardiaceae bacterium | reverse complement strand
CCGGATACCGGAAGCGATCAACCTCCACGGCGCGACACGCCGGGTGGTCCCACCACTGGCAACCGAGTGGTCCCATCCTCGTGGCAAAAATCCGCTCACGACGGTCCCATGATCGTGGCGGGCGACAACAACACCACTTGCTGAGCTCGGAAACCCCAATGCAGGTGGGGCAACCACGCACCGGGAGAGCACGCTCGACAGCGGCTGCGCGACCGTGGGTAGGAGCCGGGGCGGGATCAGGGCGCCGATCGCAGTAACGCCATGTCCCATGACCGGCACGATCAATCTTGTAGCCAGTGGCGCACCTCGGCCCCACACCACGCACGATCTGAACGCCGCCCGGACGCTCGCGAACTGGACACACAGCTCAGGGCGCGTGCGGCCGCCGAGCAGGTGTCACCGTCGGCGCTGGTTCGTCGGCTCCTCCGTGACGCCCTGCGGGGTGGCGCCGCGACGGTGCTCACCGTCGAGCAGGTCGAGCAGATCGCTCGACGTGTCCTTCGCGAGTCCATCTGACCGGGATCCCCCGCGGACGAGGTAGCAAGCTGCGAGCGTGTCACCAGGGTGCGGGGCCGTCCTCCCGGCCGGCCTCGATCGCCATCCTGCGCTCACCCACCCGGTACTCCTCGTCGACGATGTCACCGACGATCTACACCAAGATCAATTGATTCGACCAGTTGGGGTCAAGCTGCACGTTTCTGAGCGACGCTCGTCAGCGAGGGTCACTCAGATAGGCGACTGACCGGTGGCGAACCGCCCGGACGCGTACCAATGCCGCGTTGTCGTGGATGGTGTAGAGGATTCGAAAGGACCCGATCCGCAACGACCGCACGCCACGCAGCCGACCTCGCAGGGCATTACCGGCCTCCGGATCGGATTCCAGCACGGTCAGCGCATCGAGCGCCGCCTCGTCCAGCGGCGGCGGGAGAGCCCGAAGAGCATCGGCGGCCGGCTTGGTGAGGACGACCTCAGCCAACGGCGCGCTTCCTCGCAATCTCGGTGCGCAGCTCGTCCAGGGTCACGTCATCAACGGCATCGGCATCGAGACCCTCGGCCAATGCGGCCATCGCGCCGGGGTCGGAGAGCACATCAGCGGTCTCTTCCAGCGCCGTGTACTCGTCGTGCGGGATGATGACAGCGGCCGGTCGCCCGTGCCTGGTGATCACAATGTGCTCGCGGCGGTCGCTCACCTCGTCCAGCAGGGGTCCGAGAGCCTGTCGCAGATCCTTCACCGGCACGGTCTTGGTCATAGTTCCAGCCTAGCAAATGTACGTTACCGTGTACATATCCTGCGGGTTCCGCGCCAAGCTCGCCTGGCGCCGACTGTTCGTATCGGGGGTTGTCGGGTATTTTATAGTCTATTTGTCGGTTATAGCCACCACGTGATGTCTGGTTTCGCTCCGCTCGTCCCACGGCGGATCGCGGCGGTGCTGGATGCCGCGATGGCGGTGAGCCCGGTCGTCGCGATCACCGGAGCGCGCACTGCGGGCAAGAGCACGCTGGCCGCGCAGATTACCGGCCGCACCGGGGGAACATTCGAGCTACCCGCTTGGTCGGCGAACCAGTCCTCCCGGGTGACCAAACGGCCCAATCTTCACCTCGTGGACAGCGGACTCGCCGCGCACCTGCGGGGCATCACCACCCAGCGAGTGGCGCCCACCGATCCCGCTGGCGCGCAACGTTTCGGAGCGCTACTCGAGACCTTCGTGGTCACCGAGGTCATCAAGCAGCTTGGCTGGTCCTCCACGGTGGCCCGCCCATTTCACTACCGCACGGCGGACGGCGTCGAGGTCGACCTGGTGCTCGAGGCCGCCGACGGCAGGGTGACCGCGATCGAGATCAAGGCCGGTAGCGCACTGACCACGGCAGCTACCAGCCCAACGCGTCGGAGACCGGCTGTCCGTCGCCCCGGTGGATCAACTCTGGCACGTCGAGCAGAGCTGAGCGAGCTTCGTTACCGCAGATCGAGTGCGGCGCGGAGCCGGTCGGGGCTCATCGTCCCGGGCGGATGAACCGGTCGAGCGCGGCCGCGATGTCGGGATCAGCGGGGTCCACGCCGGTGGAGTCCTCGTCGACGGGCGCGGTCTGGGCGGCGAGCGCGACCGGGTCGCCGGTGCGCAGGGTGGCAACGCAGCGCACCAAGGGCTCGCCTTCGGTGTTGAGCAGGACGGGTGGGGCGAAGCGGCGGGTGAGGAAGGTGACCAGGTCGAGCGAATCGGGCTCGGAGTCCAGCAGCGCGATGAGCTTGTCGCGCTCGTGCAGAGCGACGGGCTCCATGCCGCCGAAGATCTGTGTCGTGTCACCGGCGGGCACCACGCGGGCGCACACCAGCTGCCCCGCCTTGACCGTCTGGCTGGCCGTCCGCTCCCGGATCTGGTGGACCTCGCCGGTGCGTACATCGCGCAGCGTGAAGCCCACGCCGCGTTGGACCCGCTCGATCTCATGCACCGACCGGCCGATGCGCAGCCACCGCTCGGCCAGCAGCCGCTCGTCCTCGGGCAGCAACTCGCCGCGGGTGGCCACGAACTCGGCGAACGCGCCGCCCTCGAACAGCACCGCGTCGGTGACCAGCGGGTCACCCAGCGCGCCGAGGATGGCATGGAGAGCCTCGTCCTCGGCGTGCTGGGCCCGCGCTTCGGCGGCCTCGATCATCGCGCGGCACCAGGGGCCGTCGAGCAGGAACATGCCCGCCTTCCGGTACAGCCAGTCCGCGCGCTCGTCCAGCGGGAGCTGCTCGTGGTCGAGGTGGCATTTCTTGTACTTGCGCCCGGATCCGCACCAGCACGGCTGGTTGCGGCCGAGGTCGGGCCGGGGCCCGGCCTCGAATCGCTCGAGCAACTGGACCAGTGGGTCGTCGGGCGAGGTTCCCGCGCGGCGCAGCAGCGCCAGGCCTCGGGCCGCGTCGCCGCGGTCGCTGGCGTATCTGGCGAGGTCAACCAGCACCAGCGGCCACTGCGGGTCGACCGACTCCGCAGCGTGGTAAGCCGCCTCGGCTCGGGTGAGGTCGGCGAGGGCCTCGTGGGCCTTGCCGCGAAGCCACCACAATGCCGGGCGAGCGGCCCGCGGCGCCAGC
Source organism: Pseudonocardiaceae bacterium (assembly GCA_050699655.1). Classification (GTDB taxonomy): domain Bacteria; phylum Actinomycetota; class Actinomycetes; order Mycobacteriales; family Pseudonocardiaceae. The sequence goes on along the minus strand of JBOHFJ010000203.1, from coordinate 5,973 downwards.
GGCTCGAGCGTCTCGGCGAACAAGCCGAGCGCCGCGGCGCCGTCACTGCCGGTTCCGATGGTCTCAGCCAGCACCGCCTCGGCCACGGCCGGCTCGGCCAGGAACACCACGGTGGTCTTGACCGCGCTTGCGGCGAAGGTGGCCAGTGCGCCCGCACCGCTGTCCTGCTCGGTCAGTTGCTCGTCCAGCATCTCGGCGACCCGGCCGTACAGGGTGACGAGCGCCAAGGCCGCGAGGGCTTCGTCGTCGCTGAGGTCATGGCGCTGGGCGATCACGGCGTGGCACTTGCCCACCTGCCATCGCCGGAAGTCGAATCCCTGGGCGGCGACGTACCAGTCGTCGTCATGCTCCAGCCCGCAGGCATCCAGCGCCACCGCCAGCGGCGGCAGCGGTTCGGTGAACAGCGTCGGATCCTCCGCGCACACCGTCCACAGCGTGTCCTCCAGCGACATGGGCTCAGCCGGCTCAGCCGCGAGGACCGCGCTCAGTCGCTGCCCCAGTCCAGCCACCGCCTCCGGCGTCACCACCGGCTCCGCGACGCGCTCCAGCAACCACCCGTCCCCGGTGAGACCCAGCGCGAGGACGTCACCCTCGCCGAGCCCTTTCCCCCGCAGGTAACCGGGCGGGAGCAGCAGGGAACCGTGATCGCTCACCAAGTCCAGCGGGACGCCCCGCTCGGCCAGGATGTCAGCGTCGACCGGCGGGAGCACCCCGACTACCGACGCACCGTCGGCCAGCAGCTGGTACTCCTCGCGCTCGATCAGCAGGTCGACCGCCGCCAGGTCCGGGTTCACCTCGAGGATGTCGTGCTCCAGCTCCGGCCCGGTCACCCGGTGCGTGAACACCCGGCCGGCAAGCAGGGCCGGCAACGACGCCCACCGCTCATCGGGCAGCATCGCCACGAGGCCCTCGCCGTCGGCGAGGGCCTCGTCCAGCGCCTCATCGGGGTCGTCGCCGAGATCCACACCCCGTATCGCCAACGCGGCGGCAAGCTGGTCGTCGGTCAGCGGCCCGTCCTCGGCCAGCACCCCGATGATCACGTCAATGAGCGCCGGACTTGTCGCGGGCAGTGCATCGGTCACGGCTTGACACAGTACCGAGGCCCGCGTACCCACTTGACCCTCGGTGCGTGGCTGGCGCCGCGAGGTTCGGCTAACGGGAGCGCAAGAGACCTGCTTACGGTCGTGTAGGAATGTTGCTAACGGTAGCGTTACGCCATGTCCGAGTACGTGCCGCGAATCGTGGACGTCAAGCTCGACGAGCTGGTGCAGGGCCTGCCGGCAATCAGCCTGGAGGGTCCTAAGGGCGTCGGCAAGACCGCGACCGCTGGCCAGATCGTCCTGGTCCGAATGCGGCCCATGACGTTGGCCGAACGCGGAGTGCAGACACCAACTGTCTCGCTGCTCGACCTGCTCTCCGGCGAGCGGCCGCCGATAAACGGCGACACGACCATCGATGTACCCGCCTACACCGAAGAAATCCTCCAGTCCGGGTTCCCGGCACTGCGCGCTCTTCCCGCTCGTCCTCGGCAAGCCCAGCTCGACGGCTACCTGGCTCGCATCGTCGAGCACGACTTCCCCGAGCAAGGCCACCTCGTCCGCCGGCCGGCGACACTGGCTCACCGCCTACGCCGCAGCCACCGCGACCACTACCTCTTACAGCACCATTCTCGACGCGGCAACCCCTGGCGACGCGGACAAACCCGCGAAGACCACCACAATCGCCTACCGCGATGTGCTCAGCCAGATCTGGCTGCTGGAACCAGTACCGGGCTGGTTGCCGACACGCAATCTGTTCACCCGGCTCGCGCAGGCGCCCAAGCATCACCTCGCCGACCCCGCGCTCGCCGCACGTCTGCTGGGCGCACTGTTCGAGTCCTTGATTGCCCTCAACCTCCGCGTCTACGCCCAGGCCAACGAAGCGACGGTGCACCACCTGCGCACCCGCAACGGCGACCACGAGATCGACTTCATCATCGAACGGGACGACCACAAGATCGTCGCGCTGGAAGTCGAGCTCAGTTCCACCGTCGAAGACTCCGACGTCATCCACCTGCACTGGCTGCGCAAGCACCTCGGCCCCGACATTCTCGACGCCGCCGTCATCACCACCGGCGCCTACGCCTACCGCCGCGGTGACGGCATCGCGGTCATCCCAGCGGCCCTGCTCGCGCCCTGATTAGGCGTCGTTCAGTGCGGTCGGTAGACCGTTGCGCGGTGGTCGATGTCCACGACTGTCACAATCCTCGCCTTGTCGTCGACCCGGTAGATCACGCGATAGCTACCCCGACGCGCGGTATGCCGGTCAGCCAGCGGCGGCAGGAGACGCTTCCCCACCCGGTGGGGGTCGTTTCGCAACGGCCCATCTATGAACTCATAGGCAGCGAAGGCCACCGCAGGGGGCAGACGCTCAGCTAGCGCTCGGCGAACGGTCGGGGTGATACGTAAGGAAAAGCGTCGCTCATCGTCCTCGCTCACACTCAGTCGCGCCGCCGAGCAGCGAGAATCCCGGCGATCTCATCGCCCTCGATGACCTCACCACGAGCCAGCTCCGCGTCCGATTCGGCAAGCCGCTTCATCGTGTCCGGCTCCGACAGGATCGCCAAGGTCTCCTGAAGCGCCTCCAGATCCTCGACCGCGATGAGCACCGCGGACGGCTGGCCATGGACGGTCACGATGACACGCTCGTGATGGTCGCGGACCCGGCTCACCACCTCGGAGAGGTGAGCCTTCACCTCGGCGAGCGACATCATGCTCATAGTCAGAAGTATGACCAAAACAGTGCCGTTTGTCGACCCGAGCAGTCGAAGCCCTCCTCGACGTAGCCCCCGTCGCGACGACACTCACCATCCGTAGATATCGTGGTACGATACTGCGGTGCTCCTGAGGTTCACCCAAGCCGCCCGAAAGCACAAGATTGGCATCCGGCCCTGGACTGCCACTCCGACGACCGCACGCTGTATCTCGGAGACGACCAGACCGGCCGCGCGCTCGAGGTGCTGACAGTGCCACCCGAGGACGGTGAGCTTGTAATCCATGCGATGGATCTCCGCGCGAAATACCGCTCCAGCTACGACGCCGCGAAGGAGGCGACGACCGAATGACCACAGAGACTCCTGACGACGCCGACTACGACCCCGGCACAGATGAGCTGCTCCACGACTCCAAGGGCAACCTCATCGACAGCGACTACATCGACAATGTCAACCAAGAAGCCGAAATCGGCTATGCCCTTGACGATCTCGTACCGGCCCGTGTCGGTCGACCCTCCCTGTCCGACGGCGGAGACTCCCCGCAGGTCCGATTCCGCCTGCCCGCAGCCACCCGTGCCGAAGCTTCCGCACTTGCCGCCAGCGAGGGAAAGACCCTCTCCCAGCTCGCGCGTGACGCCCTCGAGGCCTACCTGAACGATCACAGATCCGCCTAAACACACATTTTCGTCACCCCACCCGCATTCAGCGGGCTCAGCGGGGCTATCGGCACCCCGTTTACCCCGTTGAGCCCGCTGAATGCGCAAGGCTGGGGGGAGGGGTTAGGGAAGCGGGGTGAGGTTGCCGGATTTGATCATCGCGAGGGTGCCGGCCCACTGGGGTGGGGTGACGGTCAGGTAGATGCCGGTGGGGTTCTTTGAGTCGCGGATTCCGCTGGCGGTGGGCGTCTGGGCGATCTCGACACATTGGCCCTGGGTCGCGCTGCGGCTGCTCTTGCGCCAAGTGGCGCCGGCCAGGGGGTCCTGGGTCATGGGAGATCCTTTCGCCGGTGGCGGATGAGGTCCGCGGACTGGTCCGGGGTGAGCGCCAGTACCCGAAGATGATTCATGATCTCGGCATACTCGTCAATCTCCCCTTGCTCCTCGTGATAGGAGCCGCCGAGCCGGCTTTCCAGGTAGACCAACCCTGGGTCCCCGGGCGTGGGGAAGGTCATCCGGGTGAATGATCCGTGCAGGCCCGGGTGGACGCCGTGGGTGGTGGGCAGGATCGCGGGGAGGATCTGGAGCTGGATCCCTGGCCGCTCGGCGGCCTTCAGGAGGTGCTCCAGCTGCGCGGCCATCACCGCGGGACCGCCGATCATCCGGTGCAGCACCGATTCGTCCAGGATCGCCCACAGCCGCAGCGGGTCCTCGTCCCGGTCGAGCACGGCCTGGCGGCCCAGGCGCAGCTCGACGCGGCGAGCCACCTCATCCTCGGCCAGCGTCGAGCCGTGGCCACGCAGCAGCACCTCGGCGTAGGCCCGGCACTGCAGCAGTCCGGTCACGGTCAGCGCGTCGTAGCACTCGATGGCGACCGCGCCCTCCTCCAGACCCAGGTAGAAGTCGAACAGCGGTGGGATGACGCCCGCGGGGAGGCCCTCCCACCAGTGCTTTCGCCGGCATTGCTCCAGTAGCTGCCGGAACTGCGGCACAAGGTCCTGGCGGCCGTAGTGGTCCAGCAACACCTCCACCTCGGCCAGCGCCGGGATGTTGCGCCGGTCCTTGGCGCCCGGGCCGGTCTCCAGGTTGGAGATGTGGCTCTGTGCCCGATTGAGCCGAGCGGCTGCCTGCTTCTGGGACAGGCCCGCATCTTTGCGCAACCGCGCCAGCTCGAAGGCCAGCCACCGCCGCAGCACAGTCGGACTGGACACAGCCACGTCCCCGCACTCCCTCCCCGACTCCCACATGGCAGCCGTCACCGGGAAATCACCCGACTGGATGACAACAACCACTAGCCATGTGATTATCTCACTGAGATAATCACATGGCTAGTCCGACTCACCGCGTCACGCATGACCGTAGTCCGCCCGGGATGGCGCCCTGCCGCCTCCTCCGCGGCTCAGCAAGCACGGCTGCGGGGTCGGGTCCACCACCTACCTGACCGAGGAGGGAACGCAGACCCCGCCTGACCGCCGAGCGCGCCCATCCCCCGATGGCTCGGTGGTCCGCCAGTCGCTCTCGATGTGGCGGCTGGTTTCCCGCGACGGCGGCCCCGAGTTCGCGCCCCGATGACCGCCTCGGGGCCGCCGTTGCCCCTCTCCGAGAAGGAAGGCCTACCGGATGCCCATTCCGAGGATGGACGCCCACAAGCGGGTGGGTGTGCTGCGCTGCGATGGCTGCTGGAGCGCGGTGACCGCTGAGCTGCCCGCCACGCCCAGTGCTCTCGGGGAGGCGGAGCGGTTGGTGGAGAGGGTGGTGCTCGCGTGGAGCATCTCCGCCGAGCACGCTGGCGCCGTGCGGGAGGTGACCCATGTTCTGGTGCGGCAGGCGCTCGCGCGGGAGTCGGCGGCGATGGTCGCCTTCGCGCTGGTCCGGCACGTTGATGGGGTCATTGTGGAGGTGTGCGAGGCGGTCACCTGGTCGCCCGGCGCGGTGCTGTTGCTCAACCTGCCGCAGCCCAGCGGGCTGCACTGGTGCCACGACGCCCAGGGCCAGCTGTGCGGCCGGCTGCTCTGGTGCGGAGTCCCCACACCCCAGCGCATCTCCAGCGCGGGGGCTGCTCGCGGCGTGCTCGGCGGCTACCGCCCGCCCATCGGCTGAGGCAGGGGAAGGAGGGCAGCATGCGACAGCCCGCTGGCCGTACTTCTCTGGACCGCGTTGCATAACGCGCGGCTCTGGGGTAATCCGTCGGCGAGGTCGGCGCGCATGGATGAGCGGACCTGCCTGGGAACGACGCCCTGCGCCATCATCGCCCGATGCCCCCCCACCGCGGATCCGGTGTCACTGTCAGTAACAGATCTGGGGAAGGACTGTCGTGGTGCGCGGGTGTGCCACTGGTGGCAACTTCTCGCCCACAGTTGCCGCCGGTGGCACGTCCCCAACGGATCCACCCACCCCCCGGCGACATGCCCGTTGCAAGATCGTTAGCTGGGGGCTTGCGCAGGGATGGAGCGCTGTCACCGGGTTCGGGCAGGCGGGGTCGGCATTTCCTAGTGGCTTGCGCCCGCCGTGGGTGGTATCGGGGTTTGATCGCCGGAAGTGAGCTGTGGCCGTGCGCTTCTGCAC
>JBOHFJ010000202.1:0-9186 GCA_050699655.1 Pseudonocardiaceae bacterium | reverse complement strand
GCGTGAGCGACATGGCGACCCGGGCGAGCAGGGCGACGCAGCGTTCGACGGGGACCAGCCCGGCGTGGATACCGCAGGCCAGGATCTGCGAGGGTAGGTCGATCAGCTCGGCATGCTCGCGCCACGGCCGCACGGTGATCGCCACATGACCGCCGGGACGCAGGAACGCGGCGGCGCCGGTGAGGATCTTGGTGAAGCCGCTGAGGAGGCGGTGGTGGCCGATGTTGGCGAGGTTGCCCCGGTCGAGGGTGTTGCCGTAGAGATGGTCGCGCTTGTGCACGCCGCCACCTGGGGTGGCGGTGATCTGCCCGTGAGTGGAGGGCCCGTAGGGCGGTGAGGTGACCACCAGCGCGACCCGCCCGAGCACGTCGGGCGAGAGCAGGGTGGACAGCCGGCGGGCGTCGCCGTGGATCACTCGGGCGTCGGTGTCGATGCCGGCCTCGTGGGCCAGCGCGAGGTTGGCCCGGGTGATCTGGACCCAGTGCGGCTCGTACTCGACGCCGACGGCGGGACGGCCGAGGTGGAGGGCTTCAACCAGGGTGGTGCCGATCCCGCACATCGGGTCCAGCACCAGCTCCCCGGGGCGGGTGTAGTGGGTGATGGCGTGCGCGGCGATCGCGGGGAGCATCTTGGCCGGGTGCGCGGTCGACTCGGGGAGGTAGCGTCCTCTGCGCTGGGATGCCGGTGAGCTCTGGGCGGTGACCCATACCGACACCGGCGGAGATGAGGCATGGCTGGCGGTCTGTTCGATCACCGCGCGCACGATCGGCACGGTGGAGGTGTCAGGGGAGTGGTCAGGCACGTGGTCGCCTTTCTCGAGACGGCTCGCGGGGAGGTGGGTCATCGGAGGGGTTCCGCCTGGTGCGCGCTGGCTGCGGGTGTGACCGAGGGCAGGTTGTGGTCATGTGGTTGCGCGAACACCAGGAGATCGGCATGGATCCTGCGGTGGGTGGCGGGCTGCGGGCGTGGGTTGTCGCCTGGGCCGGCGGTCTCAGTTTCGATCATGAATTCGCTGTCGCGCACCGGCGCGTGTACCACGACGATGTGCTGGAGGTAGAGCAGGTCGGCGTTCTGCGCGGCGGCCACCACCGCACCGGTCGGGTCGACCAGCTGACCCCGCGACCAGTCACAGTGGGTGAGCACGGCGAGGACGCCGCCGGTGCGCAACAACCGCGCCGCCGCCAACGCGACCCGGTCACTGGCTCGGTCCCCGCTGTGCTCGGGCCGCAGGCTCGTGATGACCAAATCCGCCCCCGCCGCCGTGCCATCGAACCGGTCGGGCGCGAGGGTCGGCCACCCGCCGGTGCGTGGGGCGGGCTCGATGTCGCCGACGCGCCGCGGGTCGCCGACAAGATCGGCCCAGTAGGGACTGGAGGCCGGATGGCGCGGGCCCGGCTCGGGCTCGATGCGGAGCACCCGCGCGGTGCGGTCGAGACCCCGTACGACGGTGAGCGCGTCCTGTAACTCGCGGTCGAGGATGCCTGGGGTGATCGGTACGGGGGTTGGCCAAGGCAGCAGGACGACGTGCCCGCCCGGGTCGGTGAAGGAGGTGACGGTTGTCTCCACGACCGGCGGCGGCCACCCCGCGTCGAGGTCGCTCGGCAATCCCCTGCCCACCCACACCGTCGCCGGGATCGGGCCGCCAGACGCGAATGCCCGCCCCGGCGCGGTGGTCGCCTGACGCCCGCCAGGGCGGGACACCACTGACCCCCTCGACCTTTCGGGGTGGCTGCCCGCGCTGGCGCGCTGTGACTGCGGCGGGTGCGTCGGGTCGGTTCGCCCGCGCGGGCCGGTGCCGCGCCACTGATCGGGATGTCTCATCAATGCCTCCAGTGCCAGGTGCGCGTTGTGCGCTGATGACATCCCTGAACTCCGGATTCTGGGCACGTTTTCGACACCGGCTTGCAGACTTTTTCCTAGTCCCCTCCGCGCCAGCCCGGACGGGACTTTCCACGCCGCCCACTCCGGTTACGCACACCCGCGTGCGCGTGAGGAGAGGCGCGGCGACGATGTGGCCGTACCGAGAGCAGTGAAGATCAAGAAAAGAAATTTCTCGGGCCGTCCGCTGACGTGGCCGTAGTACCCGATGATGCTCCCACCGCTCCCGATGACGGCTACGGCGTGACCACTACCGAGCCGCTACCAGACTGCTACGGTTGGACTATCACAGCAGCTCAGTAGCTACTACGGGCACCCATCGAATGATCTCGCGTGAGACGGGAAGGTGATCACTCGGACGGGCCTCGTTGGTCACGTCTCGCTATGGAAAGAAGCATTTCAAGATCGACAGTAGTAATGTCGTAGCGGGTTGGTAGTGATTCGGTAGCTGTTCGGTAGTAGCTGCTGTGGCTTCCTTGCGGCGTCGTTGTTCGCCACTCGCAAGGAGTCGCTTCATGGCTGTCAATGAGGAACGCCGCAACGCGCAGGCGGGGCGGAGCTCCATGCCGCTGGATACCGCGCGGACCGCGTTCAATTGGTTGGTGACCGGACCGCACCCGGTGTCGGTTGATGGGCGTTTGTTCCCTGGCCTGCCGCGGCGGCGGGTCGCGTTGAACGAGGTCCGTGACCGGTTGTTGCACCGGCGTTGTCCCCAGGCCACCCGCGACGCGGTGTGGGCACATCTGGTGCTGCGCTCCCGAACTGAGGGCGCCACCTGGACCCTCGGGTGTGTGGGGGTCGGGCTGCCCGCGCTGACTCGGATCGCGGCGAGGCTCTCGGCCCGCTTCGCCGGGGATGTGAGCGACATTCACGCCGCCGTACTGACCGGCTTTGTCGCCGAGATCGCGCACATCGAGCTGAGCAAGCCGCGGATCATGCTGCGCCTGCGCTGGGCGGCCTACCGCGCCGGGCACGCCGCCGTGCGGGATGCGCTCGACGCGCCGGTGCCCTCAGGAAGCGGGTTCGGTTTGAGTGCGCCGGCCCGGCCGTCGGGGCACCCGGATTTCGTGCTCGCCCGCGCCGTCGCCGAGGGGGTCCTCACCGCGGGTGAGGCCGAGCTGATCGGTTCCACCCGCCTGGAGGGACTCCCCTTGGCGAGGGTGGCCCAGGCGCGTGGGACCAGCTACCCGACCGCGCACCAAGCCCGTCGACGCGCCGAGCGACGGCTCGTCGCCTACCTCCTGGATAACGCGCCGGGCGAGGACGAGCGCGGCGATCCAGCTACCCAGGTCGTCCAGGCCGTGACCATCACCACCGCCGCACGGGCCGCCATCACACCCGGGGTCCGGTCACGGTCAGTGATCAGAATTGCTGACGGGGCAGCGGAGAAAGCTCGGGTCGCCGTGTCGAAAAAGGGCCCGGAAACCGGAGTTCAGGGATGCGGGAGGACACCAGCCACCCCCGCCACGCCGACCGACGCGCAGTCCCCGCAGACCCCGGAGGTGCCCCGATGCGCCTGAGCATCCACTCCACTCGCCGCCCGGCAGGCCACCGACCGAGAAGCCAGCGGTACCGCGGTCGTGACCGAGCCGACCGCCGCATCCATCTCGTGGCAATCGTCCCGCTCGCTGTGGTGGGACTGCTGGTGATCACGTCGAGCGCGCGGGCCGAGACCATCCACGTGGTGGCTCTGGCCGCTTCGGTGGACCAGGTTCTGACCAACATCCGGAGCTGGATCATGGGAATTCTGGCCGGTCTGGCGACGGTGTTCGTGTCCGTGGGGGGCATGCGGTATGTGATGGCCGGTGGGGATCCCGGCGAGGTGGAGAAGGCCAAGTCCGCCTTCCGCGCGGCGGGTATCGGGTACGGGATGGCCGCGCTGGCGCCGTTGGTCGTGACCGTCCTGCGGGGAATCGTCGGGGCCTAGGCCATGACACCCTCCACGCGCGCGGTGTCGCTCCGGGCCCGGCTCCCCACCGGTGCCCGGGGCGTCACGCCTGGGATCCGCCCGCCTCAGAGCTCGGAGTCCCCCGGCCACCACGCCGCCGGGAAGAGCGGGCACCGGGTGAGGGGCTGCTCGGCCCCGCCTAGTACCACCACACCGGCTGAACGCCGTTCGCGTCGCGGACTCACGCGGCGAGTTCGGCGCGGCGCGGCGCCGGTGCTGGTGCTGGTGCTGGTCTCGTTGTTCGGCGGAGCGCTAACCGCCAGCGGCTCGACACAGGTCGCCGACGTCCCGGTCACGATCCAGCCAGCACCGCCCCCGCTCACCTGCTCCCTCGAGTCACCACGACCGGAATGCCCCAACCCGACCGGCACGCCTTCGTCCCCGAGCGCCGTTCCCCCGGTGTGCGCCGGGCAGGACTGCATCCCGCGGGCCACGCCTCCCGCACCACCCGCCGGCCAGCCTGGCGAGGTCGGGAACGCGCGGGCCGAGTGCGGCATCATCAGCATCGGTGGCTGTGTCACGAACGCGATCAAGGCTTTCTTCCGGGATCTGGTCACCGCCGCGCTGAACCCGCTGCTGGACCTGCTCTCGGCCAGCCTGCTGAGCACCCCGTCCCCGGAGTCGCTGCCGCGCGTGGGCCAGTTGTGGAACCAGTCCTGGGAGATCCTGCTGGCCTGCTACGGCCTGCTGGTGATGGCCGCTGGGATCCTGGTCATGGCCCACGAGTCCCTGCAGGCTCGGTACTCGGTCAAGGAGATCGCGCCGCGACTCGTGGTCGGGTTCCTCGCCGGGGCGCTGAACCTGGTCCTCGCGACCAAGGCCATCGAACTCGCCAACGCCCTGGTCACGGCCGTGATGGGCGGTGGGCTCGACGCGGGCTCGGTGGGCGAGACGATGAAGAACATGATCCTCGCGCCGCTGGACGGCGGCGAGATCTTCATCATCTTCCTCGGGGTGTTCCTCGTCGTCGCGCTGGTCGTGCTGCTGATCACCTACCTCGTCCGGGTCGCGATCACCCTCATTCTCATCGCCGGGGGCCCGCTGGCGATGATGTGCCACGCCCTGCCGCAGACCGAGGGTGTCGCGGTGTGGTGGTGGCGGGCGTTCGGTGGCTGCCTGGCCATCCAGCTCGCCCAGAGCCTCGCCCTGATCACCGGCCTGCGGGTGTTCCTCGCGCCCGACGGGTTCACGCCCTTCGGCGGGACCCGCTCCGGGCTGGTCAACCTGCTGGTGATGCTGGCGCTGCTCTACATCCTGATCAAGATCCCGTTCTGGATCCTCGGCTCGCTGCGCGTCGGCGGGAGCCGCTCGCTGGTCGGCACCGTCGCCCGCGCCTACGTGATCGGCAAAACCTTCAAACTGCTCCGCCGCTGAGCGGCCCAGCCCGCACGGCCTCACCCACCGACACGCAACCAGGAGACCCGTCATGCCGCGGTTCACGTCCCCTCTCGCCACCACCCCCACACCGACTGGCCCGCCGAACTGGACGCCCCGGCCGGGCAGCGCGCACCCCGGTACCCGGGTAGTTCCCCCCACGGCGGCAGGCAGGCTGGGCGCCACGAGCCAGCCTGTGCGGATCCCCGCTGACGTGGACCGCCCGGATCGGATCCTGGCGGGGTTGACCGCTCGGCAGCTGCTCGTCCTGTCGCTTACCGGGATCGTGCTCTACGCGGCGTGGACCGCGACGCGGGGTGTGGTTGCGCTGCCGGTGTTCCTGCTGGGAGCTATTCCGGTCGGTGTCATCGTGGCGATCCTGGCGCTGGGGCAGCGCGATGGCATCAGCCTGGATCGCCTCGCGCTGGCCGCGATCCGCCAACGCCTCGGGCCCCGGCACCGGGTCGCCGCTCCCGAAGGCGTGCGATCCGCACCCGCCTGGCTCACCCACCGCGCCACCGGCGACACGCTCCAGGGCGAACGTCCGGCCGCGTTGCGCCTGCCCGCCGCCGGGGTGCGGGCCACGGGAGTGCGCGCCAACACGGGCACCGAACTAGGCATTGTCGATCTCGGCGGCGACGGTCTCGCCGTGCTCGCCGTCACGAGCACCGTCAACTTCGCCCTGCGCACCCCCGCCGAGCAGGAAGGTCTGGTCGCCGGTTTCGGGCGCTACCTGCACTCGCTGAGCGCCCCGGTCCAGGTGCTGGTGCGCACCGAACGCCTGGATCTGTCCACCCAGATCACCGAGCTCCGGGCGCGGGCGGGTGGCCTGCCCCACCCCGCGCTGGAAGCCGCCGCCCTCGAGCACGCCGACTACCTCGCCCAACTCGGTCAGCGCAGCGACCTGCTCCGCCGCCAAGTCCTTCTCATCCTCCGCGAGCCCTGGCCAGCGGCAGGCGCCTCGACTCAGGCCCTGTTCGGGGAGAGCCGCCGTGCTCCCGGGGGGCGCCGAGGCGACGGGGCGCACCGGGCCGCGGAGTCCCGGCTGGCGCGCCGGCTCGCTGACGCCGTCGATCTGCTCGCGCCGGCCGGGATCGTCGTGACCCCGCTGGACGCCGGGCGGGTCACCGCCGTGCTCGCCGCCGCGTGCAACCCCGACACCCCGCTGGCTCCTATACCCGGTCTCGCCGGGGCGGACGAGGTCATCACCACCCCCGCCGGACAGCGACCTGACCTCGGCAACGACTGGGGCGACGACACCGAGGAGGAGTTCGAGACGAGGGGGTGGGTGGCATGAGGCTGCGGCTGAATCGAAGGTCGATGCCCGCGGTCGAGGGGTCCGCCGCGGGAGCGTTCATCCCGGACGCGGTCAGCGTGGCGGCCCGGCACCTGCGGGTAGGTGGTGAGTGGGTGGCCTCGTTCGCGGTCACCGGGTACCCGAGGGAGGTCCACCCCGGCTGGCTGGCGCCGCTGCTGACCTACCCAGGCCGCCTGGATGTGTCCCTGCACGCGGAGCCGGTCGAGCCGGTCACCGCCGCCACCGGGCTGCGCCGCCAGCTAGCCAGGCTGGAAAGTAGCCGCCGGCACACCGAGGAACACGGTCGGCTGCTCGACCCGCACGTCGAAGCGGCCACCGAGGACGCCTACGACCTGGCCGCCCGGGTGGCCCGCGGTGAGGGCAAGCTGTTCCGCCTCGGCCTGTACGTGACCGTCCACGCCGCCTCCCAGCCCGAGCTGGCCGACGAGGTCGCCGCGGTCCGCGCGCTGGCCGCGAGCCTGCTGATGGACACCAAACCCACCACCTACCGCAGCCTGCAGGGCTGGGTCACCACGCTGCCGATGGGCCTGGACCTGATCGGCCTGCGCCGCACCTTCGACACCAGCGCGCTGGCCGCCAGCTTCCCGTTCACCAGCCCCGACCTCCCGGCCCCCGACCCGACCCGTGCCGCGACCCCGGGTGGGGTGCTCTACGGCCGCAACGTCGGCTCCCAAAGCTTGGTGCACTGGGACCGTTTCGCGCTGGACAACCACAACTCGGTGATCCTCGGGCGCTCCGGGGCGGGCAAGTCCTACCTGGTGAAACTGGAACTGCTGCGCAGCCTGTACCGGGGGATCGAGGTCGCGGTCATCGACCCCGAAGACGAGTACACCCGGCTCGCGACGGCCGTGGGCGGCACCACCGTGCATCTCGGCCACCCCGGGGTGCGGCTCAACCCGCTCGACCTGCCCCTCGCGGTACGCCCCGACGGGCGGCGCACCGCCCCGCGCGACGCCCTGATCCGGGCCAGCCTGTTCCTGCACACGGTCATCACCGTCCTGCTCGCGGCCGAACCCACCGCCACCGAACGCGCCGTGCTGGACCGGGCGATCACCGCCACCTACCAGCACGCGGGCATCACCGCTGACCCACGCACCTGGACCCGGCCCGCCCCCACCATGCGAGACCTGCGCGACACCCTCACCCGCGCGGCCCAGGCCGGTGACCCGGCGGCGGGGGAGCTGGCCGCCCGGTTGCACCCCTTCGTGGACGGCGCGTTTAAGGAGTTGTTCGACGGGGCGACCACCACCACCCCGGATGGGCATCTGGTGGTCTTCTCGCTGCGGGATCTGCCCGAGGAACTGAAGGCTATTGGCACCCTGCTCACCCTGGACGCGGTGTGGCGGCGGGTGTCCAACCCCGCGATCCGCCGACCGAGACTGGTCGTGGTCGACGAGGCATGGCTGCTGATGAAACAACACGCCGGGGCTCAGTTCCTGTTCCGGATGGCGAAAACATCCCGCAAGCACTGGGCCGGTCTCACCGTCGCGACCCAAGACACCGCCGACGTTCTCGGCAGCGACCTCGGGAAAGCCGTCGTCACCAACGCCGCGACCCAGATCCTGCTCCGCCAGGCCCCGCAGGCCATCGACGAGATCACCCGAACCTTCGACCTGTCCGCCGGAGAACGACAATTCCTGCTCTCCGCTGACCGCGGTCAGGGACTGCTGTCCTCGGGGACGCAGCGAGTGGCATTCCAGGCTATTTCCTCACCCACCGAACACTACCTCGCCACGAGTGATCCGGCCGAACTAGCCGACTACACCGAAAACAATGAATTCACCGACCCCGGTTCCGGGAAAACATATATCGACCTCGAGCCGTGATTCCGCCGGTCAAGAACACAGCCTGATTCGTTTTCCGCTGCCCACCTCATCATCCGGAGGCTCTCCCATGCCTGATGCCACCTCCCTTGGCGCGACCGGTCCCGCGACAGGGCACCCGCCCGGAGTGGTCAACGGGTGGATCATCGACTATCTGCGTGACCCCGGCGCCACGGTGGCCCACCTGCTGGCCCAGCTGCGCGCGTGGGCCCTGGCCTGGGGGCCGCTCGCCAGTCCGGTGCTCGTCGTCGGGCTCGCCGCCCTGGTCGTGGCGCGCGGCTGGTGGCGTCGCCGCTGCCACGAGCGGCTGCTCACCCAGGCGCGGGTGGTGACCGTGCTGGTCCCGCCCACGGTGGATCCGGCGGGAGGGCAGGCCGTGTGGTCGCATCTCGTCGGACTGCTGCGCCCCCCGCTCACGCGCCTGCTGTCCGGTCAGCCGCACCTGGGGTGTGAGTACGTGTTCTCCCAAGCGGGGGTCGCGATCCGGTGGTGGGTCCCCGGGGTAATCCCCCCTGGCCTGGTCGAACGGGCGGTTGAGGCCGCCTGGCCCGGAGCCCACACCCGCACCAGCGCCGCTGACCCACCGCTGCCCGCGGTCGGTGCGGGGCAGCGGTGTCTACTCGTCGCCGGGGAGCTGAGACTGGCCCGCCCGGAGGCGCTGCCGATCCGCACCGACTTCGACGCCGACCCGCTGCGTGCCCTGATCGGCGCCCCGGTCGGCCTCGACTTCGGCGAGCACGCCTGCGTGCAGATCCTGGCCCGCCCGGTCACCGGCGCCCGAGTCGCCCGCGCTCGCCGCGCCGCGCGGCGGATCCACACCGGCCACTCGACACACCTCATCGGAC
>JBOHFJ010000201.1:0-9205 GCA_050699655.1 Pseudonocardiaceae bacterium | reverse complement strand
TCGCCACTCACGGAGGCAGCTACGCTGCCCACCATGTCGACCTGGGCGTCCGCGCGGCAGCCGCTGGTCGCCCGCCCGCGCCGCGAGGTGCCACAGCCACCTCCGCTGGACCGGCACGGCCCGGCCCGGGTGGTGGCGATTTGCAATCAGAAGGGCGGTGTCGGCAAGACCACCTCGACGATCAACCTCGGGGCCGCGCTCGCCGAGTACGGCCGGCGGGTCCTGCTGGTCGATTTCGATCCGCAAGGCGCGCTCTCGGTGGGGCTTGGGGTGGCTTCGCACCAGCTTGACCGGACCATCTACAACATGATCATGGAGTCGGATGTCTCGGTGAGCGAGGTTCTCCGGCCGACGTCGGTGCCCGGCATGGACCTGCTGCCCAGCACCATCGACCTGTCCGCCGCGGAAGTGCAACTGGTCACCGAGGTGGGGAGGGAACAGGCGCTGGGACGGGCACTGCGGCCGCTGCGGGCGCAGTATGACTTCATCTTGGTGGACTGCCAGCCGTCCTTGGGTCTGCTCACCATCAACGCGCTGGCCTGCGCGGATGGTGTGTTGATCCCGCTGGAGTGCGAGTTCTTCAGCCTGCGCGGGGTGGCGCTGCTGATGGACACCATCGACAAGGTGCGCGAGCGGCTCAACCCGGAGCTGGTGATCACCGGCGTGCTCGCCACGATGTATGACCCGCGCACCCTGCACGCCCGCGAGGTGATGGCCCGCGTGGTGGAGGCTTTTGGCGACACCGTGTTCGATGCCGTGATCAGCCGGAC
The DNA here is from genome assembly GCA_050699655.1 of Pseudonocardiaceae bacterium. GTDB lineage: Bacteria > Actinomycetota > Actinomycetes > Mycobacteriales > Pseudonocardiaceae. The sequence goes on along the minus strand of JBOHFJ010000201.1, from coordinate 8,435 downwards.
CGTCCGGTTCCCGGAGACCACCGTCGCTGGCGAGCCGATCACCCAGTGGGCACCGAAATCCTCCGGCGCGAAGGCCTACCGGGCACTGGCCCGCGAGGTGATCGCGCGATGATCGCGCCGGTCACTCCTGCTCCCTCGGGTCGCTTCACCGTGCGGTTGGTGAACTTCGAAGGCCCGTTCGACTTGCTGCTGCAGCTCATCTCGCAGCAGCGGATGGACGTGACCGAGGTGGCCCTGCACCAGGTGACCGACGAGTTCATCGCCCACCTCCGGATGCTGGGCGAGTCCTTCGACCTGGACGAGACCACCGAGTTCCTGGTGGTCGCGGCGACCCTGCTGGACCTCAAGGCGGCCCGGTTGCTGCCCTGCGCCGACGTCGAGGATGAAGCTGATCTCGCTCTGCTGGAGGCGCGGGATCTGCTGTTCGCGCGGCTGCTGCAGTACCGGGCGTACAAGCAGGTCGCGGCGCTGTTCGCCGAACTCGAAGCGGTGGCGCTGCGCCGCTATCCGCGGTCGGTGGCGATCGAGGAGCGGTTCGCCAGTGCGCTGCCCGAGGTGTCGCTCGGTGTCGACGCGGCTCGGTTCGCGCAGATCGCGGCCGCGGTGTTCCGGCCCGCACCGCCGCCGCCGTCGGTCTCGCTGGAGCATCTGCATGCCCCCCGGGTGTCCGTGCGGGAGCACGCCGCTGTGCTGTGTGAGCGGCTGGCCCGCGAGGGCCGAGTGAGCTTCAGCGCTCTGGTCGCCGACTGTGGACACACCAGAGAGGTGGTCGCCCGCTTCCTGGCGTTGCTGGATCTGTACCGTGCCGCGGTGGTGGTCTTCGACCAGCCCGACCCGCTGGGCGAGTTGTGGGTTCAGTGGACGGGTGCCCAGGCCATCGATCAGGACGGGAAAGAAGACGAGGACTACCGGTGAACGAAACCGCGCTCATGGAACCATCCGCCGGGACCGAGACACTGCCGGCGCTGCTCTGCGCCGATGAGCTCGACGCCGCTCTGGAAGCGTTGCTGCTGGTGGTGGACTCCCCGGCTGGCGAGGACGTGCTGGCCAGCGCACTGGATCAGCCGGTACCGCGGGTTCTTGAGGCGCTGCGACGACTGCGGGATGGCTATGCCGCCGCCGGCAGCGGCATCGACCTGCGTCAAGTGGCGCAGGGGTGGCGGTTGCACACCCGCGACGTGTACGCACCGTTCGTGGAGCGGTTGTTGCTGGACGGGCGGCGCGCCAAACTCACCCGCGCCGCGCTGGAGACCCTGGCCGTCGTCGCCTACCGCCAGCCAGTCACCCGCTCGCGGGTCGCCGCGGTGCGCGGGGTGAACGTTGACGGGGTGATGCGCACCTTGCTGGCCCGGGGCCTGATCGAGGAGATCGGGGCCGACTCGGAGACCCACGGTGTGCTGTACGGTACGACCGAGCTGTTCCTGGAGCGGCTCGGCCTGTGCTCACTGGAGGATCTGCCCCCGATCGCCCCGTTGCTGCCCGACATCGACACCATCGATGATGTCCCACTATGACGTCATGGAGCAGCGAGGCGATGGAGCGCTCTGAGGTGTCCGCGCTGCCCCGGCTGCACAAGGTGCTCGCTCAGGCCGGGGTGGCCTCCCGGCGCGCCGCCGAGGAAATGATCGCCCGTGGCCGGGTTCAGGTGGATGGGGCCGTGGTGCGCGAGATGGGGGTGCGGGTCGACCCGGAGCACGCGGTCATCCATGTCGATGGCATGCGCTTGGAATTGCGTGCCGACATTGAGCACCTGGCGCTGAACAAGCCGCGCGGCGTGCACTCCACGATGTCCGACGACCGGGGCCGGCCCTGTGTCGGTGACTACGTGGCCGGCCGGGCCCAGCGCCTCTTTCACGTCGGCCGCCTCGACGCGGACACCGAGGGTCTGCTGCTGCTCACCAATGATGGGGAGCTTGCGCACCGGTTGATGCACCCGTCCTCTCATGTGCTCAAGACGTATCTGGCTGAGGTGCCCGGCCCGGTGTCCCGGTCGCTGGGTCGAACCTTGCGCGCGGGAGTGGAGTTCGACGATGGCCCGGTGGCGGTCGATGGCTTCCGTGTCGTGCAGGCTCTGCCCGGCAAAGCCCTGGTTGAGGTGGTACTGCACGAGGGGCGCAAGCACATCGTGCGCCGGTTGCTTGCGGAGGTCGGGCACCCGGTGCTGCGATTGGTGCGTACCGCGATCGCTGATGTCCACCTCGGGGAGCAGCGCCCCGGTACGGTTCGGGTGCTGTCCCGCCCCGAGGTTGGTGCTCTCAACCGCGCGGTCGGCCGCTAGCGAGTCGGGAGGTCAGCCGGGTGCGGCAATGCGACGAACGGCGGGGCGACGAACGGCGGGGCGACGAATTGCGGGGCGTGGTGGCGGTCGACGGGCCTGCCGGCACCGGCAAGTCCACCGTGGCCCGCCGGCTGGCGGCGTCGCTGGGTGCCCGGTACCTGGACACCGGTGCGATGTATCGGGCCGCCGCGCTGGGCGTCCTGCGCGCGGGAGTCGAGCTCGCCGAGCCCCCAGTGGTGCCTGATGTGTTTTCTGGGGTGGTGTCTGATGTGTTTTCTGGGGTGGTGGCGCGGTGTCACATCGAGGTGGGCACCGACCCTGATGTCTCCCGCGTACTGCTGGACGGTGAGGACGTCTCCCGGGAGATCCGCGGCCCGGCCGTGAGCACCGCGGTCAGCCCGGTGTCCGCGGTGGCCCGGGTGCGCGAGCTGCTCGTCGCCCAGCAGCGCCGGATCATCGTCGCCGCCACCGCCACTGGTGGCGGGATCGTGGTGGAGGGACGCGATATCGGGACCGTGGTCGTGCCTGACGCCCCCTTGAAGGTCTTTCTCACCGCGACCGCGGCGCAGCGGGCGGCGCGTCGAGCGGCCCAGGACGGCGCCGCTGACGTGGCGGAGATCCGTCGTGCCGTCGAGGCCCGTGACCGGTTCGATGCCACCAGGGCCACGTCGCCGATGCGCGCCGCCGCGGACGCCGTCGAGCTGGACACCACCGCGCTGGACGTCGATGCGGTGCTGAGCGCGCTGCGCGAGCTTGCGCTCGCCCGCGGGCTGGTCGTGCTGGCGGCTCGGGGCCGGACGTGACGGTGCGGCCACCGGATGGGACGTGGTCGTGGCTGCAAGGCTTCACCCGCTGGATTGGGACCTGGTGCTTCCACGTGAGTTACCGCCTGCGAGTCCGGCATCAGGAGCGGATCCCGGCGAGTGGGCCGATCGTGGTGGTGGCCAACCACAGCTCGGTGGTCGATGGCCCGCTGTTGTATGGGATGCTGGGGCGGCGCAGTTCGTTCCTCGTCAAGCGGGAGATATTTCGCGGGCCGCTGGGTTGGGTGTTGCCCCGGATGGGACAGTTGGCGGTGCGCCGCAGCGAGCCTGACCGCGCCGCGTTGCTAGCCGCTGTCCGGCTGTTGCGCCACGGCGGGGTGGTGGCGGTGTTCCCCGAAGGCACCCGAGGCTCCGGTGATGTGACCAACGCTCGGCAGGGTGCCGCGTGGCTGGCCCAGACCGGGGGGGCGAGAATACTGCCGGTGGCGATCCGCGGCACCCGCAGACCTCCGGGCGGCAACCGGCGGTTCCGGCCGCGGGTTGACGTGCTGGTTGGCGAGCCGTTCGCGGTGCCCCCGGGCAAGGGGCGAGCGGCGGTGGTCGCGGCCACCGACCAGCTGCGCGACCGGCTGGCCGCGCTGGTCATCGAGCTGGACGCGATCCGTGGTCTGGGCCGTTCAGGTGCGTCGCGAACTGAGGGAGTGTCATGAGCAGTCTGGCGCCTGGCGACGGGACCTGGTCCGAAGAGACCGAATGGACCGAATGGCCAGCGCTCGATGCTGTCGAGACGGCTGACGCCGAGGCGGAGGTGGCGCTCGAACAACCGGTGCTCGCTGTGGTGGGCCGCCCCAACGTCGGCAAGTCCACGCTGGTCAACCGGATCCTGGGGCGTCGCGAGGCGGTGGTGCAGGACGTGCCGGGGGTGACCAGGGACCGGGTGGCCTATGACGCGTTGTGGAACGGGCGCCGGTTCACCGTGGTGGACACCGGGGGCTGGCAGCCCGACGCGCGCGGGCTGCAGGCCGCGGTGGCCGAGCAGGCGGAGCTCGCGATGCGCACCGCCGACGCGGTTCTGCTGGTGGTCGACGCGACGGTGGGTGCCACCGTGACGGAGGAGGCGGTGGCCCGGGTGCTGCGCCGCTGCCCCACCCCGGTGGTGCTCGCCGCGACCAAGGTGGATGACGAGCGCGGCGTCGCCGACAGCGCGGCGCTGTGGTCGTTGGGGTTGGGCGAGCCACACCCGGTGAGCGGGTTGCATGGTCGCGGCACCGGCGATCTGCTCGATGCCGTGTTGGCTGTGTTGCCTACAGCGCCGAGAGACCTCGCCACTCGCGCCGGGGGGCCGCGCCGGGTCGCGCTGGTCGGCAAGCCCAATGTGGGCAAGTCGAGCTTGCTCAATCGGTTGGTGGGTGAGCAGCGCTCGGTGGTGCACGAGGTCGCTGGCACCACGGTGGATCCGGTGGACTCGCTGGTGGAGCTCGACGGCGAGATGTGGCGTTTCGTGGACACCGCCGGCCTGCGCAAGCGGGTGCGGACCGCGAGTGGCACCGAGTACTTCGCGTCGCTGCGGACCCGGGCGGCGATCGAGGCGGCCGAGGTGGTGGTGGTCCTCATCGACGCCAGCGAACCGATCACCGAACAGGACCAGCGAGTGATTACCTCGGTGACGGAGTCCGGGCAAGCGCTGGTGCTGGCGTTCAACAAGTGGGACCTGGTTGGCGAGGACCGCCGGCGTGAGTTGACCCGGGAATGGGATCGCGACCTGGCCCGGGTGGGCTGGGCGGAGCGGGTGAACATCTCGGCGCGCACTGGACGCTCGGTGGGCAAGCTCGCCCCGTTCCTGCGCGCCGCTCTGGAATCGTGGGACCGGCGAGTGCCCACCGGGCAGCTCAACGCGTGGCTGTCCGAGGTGATCGCGGCCACGCCACCGCCGGTGCGCGGGGGCCGGGCGCCTAAGGTGCTCTTCGCCACCCAAGCCAGCATTCGGCCGCCGACCTTCGTGCTGTTCACCACCGGGTTCTTTGAGGCCGGGTATCGCCGATTCTTGGAGCGCCGGCTCCGGGAGACCTTCGGTTTCACCGGCAGCCCGGTGCGCATCTCCGTCCGGGTCCGGGAGCGCCGGGCGCGGTCCTGATGCGACCTTGATACGACCGTGGTGAGAGACGTCGGTCACGACTTTTGGGTCGTCCGCCGTACGGGGAGCACAGTGGAAGTAGAAGCGGGAAACGGCTGAAAGGTGCGGTGTGCCCACCACGATCGAGGTCTTTTTTGATTTTGTCTGCCCATTTTGTTGTCTCATTGAGCAGCCGCTCGCGGACGCTGTCGAGGATGGTGACGTGCGGATCGCCTGGCGACCCTTCGAGCTGCGACCGGAACCCACGCCGACGCCGCGGCCCGAGGGTGATGACCTGCGGTCGACGTGGCGGCAGATGGTCTACCCGATGGCTGAGCGCATGGGCGTGCCGATCGTGCTGCCCCAGGTGTCACCGCAGCCCTACAGCCGGCTCGCCTTCGAGGGCTTCGCGTATGCCGAGGAGCACGGCCTTGGGCAGTGCTACACGGAGCGGGTGTTCCGGGCATTCTTCGTCAAGCAGCTCGACATCGGGCGACCAGAGGTCCTGACTGATGTCGCCACGGAGCTCGGGCTCGACGCCGATGACTTCCGCGCGGCACTGGACTCTGGTCGCCATGCCCAGACCCACCAGCGGGCGCTGCGCCGCGCGCGGGAGCTGGAGATCACCACCGTGCCCACGCTCCTCGTCGACGGCCGACGGCTGGAGGGCGTGCCCTCCGCGGCGGCGCTGCACCGGCTGCTCAACGAGGCGGTGGCACTGCGCTAGCTTGTGCGCCTGCGGTAGCTGCGGCGACTGCGCTAAGCTGTGCAGGCGCCCGAGAGGGCGTGGCCGGGACGTGGCGCAGCTTGGTAGCGCACTTGACTGGGGGTCAAGGGGTCGCAGGTTCAAATCCTGTCGTCCCGACCAACACGGGGCCCGCTGATACTGGTCGAAACACCACGTCAGCGGGCTTTTTCGTGTTTTTTGTTGATCTTTCCGAGTTGGGGACCATGCGTAGCTGGACCATCTGGGGACCGGTCGGCAGTCAGGAAGGCTGTCAGTGTTCGCCTGCGGCCGCGATCGAGGTGGCGTCGGGGTGCAGGTAGCGCTGTGTCGTGGTGAGCGAACCATGGCCAGCGATCTTTCGCAGGACGTGCACGGGGACTCCGGCATCGGCCATCCACGTCAGGCCTGTGTGTCTCAAGTCGTGGCGGCGCAGATGTTCGTAGCCGAGCGCGGTCACCACCTCGTCCCAGTGGGTCGCGTCACGCAGCACCGCAGTCGTGATCCGGCCACCGCGCGGACCGGTGAACAGCCGTGTTGTGGGATCGGGGCCGGCTGCGGCGTTCCGGTTCACCACGAGTTCGCGCACCTCGGCGATGAGTGGGACGGTGCGGGCGCGCCACCTCGTCAATGCGTGCGGTGGTGCAGGCGGCGAGGATCACCACATGGCCCCAGCTCGAGAACTGGTCTACGGACCGAGCAACGGGCGCATCGGCGAGCTGTGTCAGCGCTGGCCAGTCCGGCAGGGCGAGGGAACGCGGGTCGTCGACATCGTCCTCAGCCCGTTCTTCACCGTCGATCGACTGCACCATCAGCGATCCAGCCGTGCACGGCCCGATCTGCGACGGTGTCGTTCTATCGCGGTGGTGAGACAGGCCGGAAGACCCCGAAACCACAGCTCGAACTCTCCTGGTTATACTCAAAGCGCTATACAGAACGACTAGGGGGAATTCACTCGATCAGCTCCCGCTGACTCTTCTTCATTGTCACTGGGCCTCATTGTCGCTGGGAAACGCGCCTGCTGTAACAGTGCCACACTATCAGAAAGGGCTGGTGTGAGTATGTTCTGGGATACTCATTTCATTATTATCGAGAAAGACGGAACGGAGCGATCCGCGACCGCACTTGAAGAATCCTGGATTGAGCGGTTCAAGAAACACCACAAGCGCGACAAAAGCACCAAGTTTAAAAAGATCGGCGGAATACTGAATGAATATAGGTGCGCGTTATGTGATGGAGAAGTATAAAATGGACCCCCGCTATCATTGGCGGGGGTCCATTTTTGCTATACTCGCGAATAGGTTGATACTGTAGCTGTTGCGATCGGCAGGCGGCCCCAGATCACTTCCGAAGATCCTTCGCGGTCAGACAACATACACACACTACGGCACACAGTGTGGCCTGGACCTACAAAGCGAGGTGCTGTCGGTGACAGCGCAACCTGACAGCAACACCCCGGAACCAGGCATCCGCGACGGCATGGGTCCGACCGCTGCTCGGTATGTCAGTGTTCGGTCAACCACGGTCAATAGCGGGGCCTTGTGACCCGGCCTGACCACGGATCGAGTACCTTGACGGCGCAGTTGGCGCAGTCTTCAAAACTGGGCCTCACAGGACGATCATTGTCAACGAGTCGTCAGCACAAGCGGCGTGACATGTGCGCACCGATCGATCGACACGGGCACGTAGTGGCGGTACGGCCGTGCGGTGCGGGCAGGTGGCTCACTGTTGGGGCGTGCTCAGGTGGTCGCCCGGCGGTGGGCAAAAAGCCAGGGCAGCAAGTTGGGCTCGGCGAAGGTGTGGGTCCAAGCGTCGTGACCTACATGGGGATACTCGGTGTAACGGGGGGTGCCGCCAGCCTCTCGCAGCGCCGCGACTGTCCTGCGCGAACGCTCGACGCGGACAATGGGGTCGCGGGCTCCGTGGAACGCCCAGACTGGTACGGCTCGCGCGGTGACTGCGGCGGTTTCGTCGGCGCCGCCGCAAATCGCCACCGCAGCGGCGAAGCGTTCGGGCCAGCGACTCAGTAGATCCCAGACGCCGAAGCCTCCCATTGATAGGCCAATGAGGTAGAGGCGCTGTGGATCGATGGGGTGGCCGGCCGAGGAGCGACTCGAAAAGCTCCACTGTCGCAGACAAGGGCACCGACAGGTCCAGCGGTAGGACATGGCGTTCGGCGTCCCAATCCACCTCTACCCAGCGGTGCGCAGTAGGGCACTGCGGAATCAGGTAATAGCACGGGAAGCGTGCGGCTGCTGTCTCGGAGCCGAGCAGCTTGGCGACGCCGTTGCGTAGTTGAGCCGAGTTGTCGTTGCCGCGTTCGCCCGATCCGTGCAGCAACAGCACGAGCGGCATCCGATCGGGACCCACTTTGGGTGTCCCCGCCTTGGCGTGCGCTGGGTGCGCAGTGGGCAGGAGTATTCGGTAGGGGTGTCGCTTGCCAGCGTGATGGGACCAGCGGTTTGCCATGACCTAGGGACCGCCAGGTCTGGTTAGTGAGCATGGTGATCTCCCTTCTGTTGGTCAACGGACACGCCGGTGTTGGCGTCTGTTTTT
>JBOHFJ010000200.1:0-9296 GCA_050699655.1 Pseudonocardiaceae bacterium | reverse complement strand
CAGCAACACCCTGACCAGGCCCAACAGCCCCGAGCGCACCGGAACCCGGCCACCCGAGCCGACACTCGGGCCCTTGGTCTGCCAAAAACCCAAAACATACCCCCAAAAAGATCAACAAGCCCGAGGTAAGATCAATTCGGTGCTAACTCGCGGATTCGGGTCTGAGGCCGTCAGGCTCGTTGACCCCTCTCCCGATGGCCCGCTTTTTATGTGCGGGAGTACGTCGATCATGAAGAGAAGGCTAACAACGACTAAGGCGATCCCGAATATAACGGCTAAGGTTATCCCGAATTTTTTGCCTCGGTGATTCGGCGCTGACGGTGGTGGTGTTGGGGCAGTCCGACCCTGCAGAGGCTGCGGCGCGGTGGTGGGCGCACTCCTTGGCGTTGTGGCGGTGACCAGTCTTTTCGGCGCAGTGGCGCCGCCAGCCTTGCTGCGGCTCTGCTCCCAGGGCAGTGCCGTCGTTGTACGCGGTATCGCGGCGTCCAACGTCGGGAGCCACCTGATCGGCATCGGCCGGGCCGACGGGTTCGTGGAGATTCCCCACTGGGCCAGCTGACCCAATGGCGGGTACGCGGCCGACAACGCTGCGGCGTCATTCGAGTCCTGGTCACCCGCGAACAGCCTGATGGCGAGCAACGCGAGTTTGTACGCGTCGCTCGCGATGGTGGCCTTTTCCTCACCGTTCGGGATCTCCCACCCAGTGGTCTCGACCTGGTCCAAGGCGGACCGGCCGGCTATCCGCATGGCATCACAGTCCAGAAAGAAGCAGCAGGGCCGGGTGCTGAACGAGGCCAGGAGGTTCTTCGGTGACAGGTCGCCGACGGCGATGTCACTCTGGTGCAGCTGAGCCAGCGTGGCGGCCGTGTCCCGGAGGAACTGCAGCCGCCACCGGTTGTGCACGGGCAATGTCCGGTCGGCGAGGTACTGTCCGTCGTTGAGGAGAAGTTGTACCTCCGCCAGCGTCTGCTTCACGCCGCTCGGCAGTTGCAGCTGGACCTCGAAATTCGGTGACGCGCGTCGCATGAGGAAGCCGGAAACGGCGCCGTTCCGCTCGACCGTGGCAAGGGGCCACCCGAGCCGGTCACCCAGACGCTCTGGGCCTGACGTCAGCTCTGCGGCGTACCGGGCCATCTCGTCGAGCACATCCGGGTCGAGTGCCGCCCTCGCCGACTGGTTGTATTCCTTATAGACATAGACGAGGTTCGGGTACGGCAGCGCCCGCAGTCCAGGCGCCTTTTCTGATATTGTGTAGACCGTCCCTTGGCCACCCGAGCCGAGCTCGGAAAGAATGCCAAGCGAGTCGACGTGCACATGGAGCTTGGCTGACCGTGCGGTCATGTAGTTCTCCCTTTCTCGAATGGTGTTGATGTCCTCGGACGGCTTTGACCGGACGGACGTCACGACTGCGGCCACACCACCAGGAGAGTTCGGTCGTCGTCGAACGTCTCACGGGAGAAGTCCAGGGCGTGCGCCAGGCCGAGCGGCGGCGGGGGGCTGGCGAGTACCTCGCGGAAAAGGTCCCCGACCAGCCCGCTGCCGTCGCCCAGCGGGTCACCGAAGCCGTCAGTGCCGACGAGCAGCACCGTCCCCAGTGCCAGTGGCACGGTGACCGGCTCGATCCGCGTGGGCAGCTGAGGCAGCGCTGAGACGGCCGAGGAGACGACTAGGGCGTCGGGATCGAACTTCTGTCTCAGCACCCCGCAGTAGCGCCCTTGGTCCAGTAACCACGCCCCCGAGTCTCCGACTTGGATGAGGTTCGGCCACCGACCCTGTCGCTGTCGGCCTGGCAAGCCCGGCGACAAGGGTCGTGGCGAAGAGCTCCTCGGCGCGCGCGGAGTCACCGTCCGGCGCGCCGTGCCGTGGTTGAGCCCGATCCACCAGCCGCTGGGCGATGGACGTCACCAAGCCGCTCCAGTCGGGCCCTCGCTGGTCCGCATCCAGCGCGGCTAACATGCCATCCACCGCGCTGCGGCACGCGAGCTGGGCGCCGAGCTGTGCCTGCTCGGCCGCCGAGACCCCGTCGGCGACGGCGAAGACCAGGCTGCCGGTGGGATCGTGGACCGCGACCACGGCGTCGTCCTGCCGGGGCTTGCCGTAGCACCGGTGCGCATAACCTCGGACGGAGGCGAGCCGCACGGTGAAGTGTGTGGTTGACCAGCCGTCGACGATCGTGTCCGGCCAGTAGGGCGGGCAGTAGACCGGGCGGGGTTCGAAGGAGGTGACCGGCTGGTCTAACACCACCGGAGCCCACCGCTCCCGCGGTGGCGGGTCCAATGGAGTGGTGATCACCGGCTTGGCCGGGGGCTCCAGCTCCGCTGGCCGCGCTTGATCGCCAGCCGGAGCTGGCCCAGCTCTGAACCGTCGGAAGTTCACGTCAGATCACGTCGATCGCCATGCGGAAGCCTTCCGGCTTGTCCACCACCAGCTCAGGATTGCTGGTCGTCAATGACTGGCCGGAGGCCACGATGCTCTTGGTCAGCGCCGTACAGAATTTCGCAATCGCCGCCCCGACCTGCGTGCCCTCAATCGCCACGAAGGCGAAGTCCTGCTGGGTGGCGACCGCGAGGATCGTCTCTGGCTCCGCGTGGCCGATGCCGCAAGCGATGATGTTCGGTGCGGCTCGGTTGGTGCTCTTGTCGGTGAGCTGGCGGTGCGGCTGCCGCCAGCTCACGCCGTCGCTGGGTTGCCCGTCGCTCAGGAAGAACACCGCCGGGCGGTGGACCTGAAACTGGTCGCGCTTCAGGCTCGCCACATCCTGCGGGATGTGGCGCAGCAGCGCGGCGAACGCCTTAGAGTAGTTGGTCGCCCCGCGGCTGAACAGCTCCGGCAGGTGGCTCTCGCGGCGCAGGTCGGTCAGGTGCAGCCGGACGACCACGTCGTCGGAGAAGCCCAGCACCGAGAACCGGACCTTCGCCGCCGCCATCGGCTCAGCCAGCAGAGCCTCGTGCAGCGACGCCAGACCCGCGTTCAGCTCCCCGATATGGTCGTTCATCGACATCGACTCGTCGGCCAGCACGTAGACCGGCAACAGCTGGCCTCGGACCTCCGGCATGGCAGTCTCCTTCCCTTGATGCGGCGGCTCAGACCAGGTCAATGGCTGGCCGAAAGCCCTCCGGCGCGCGGACCAGCGGACTGGGCCCGCCGTCCAGCACCGACCGGCCATAGTTGACGACCTGCCGGGCGACGAAGGAGAAGTACCGCACGACCGACCTGGCCAGGTTCCCGTCGTCAGCCACGAATGCCAGCTCCTGCCTCGTCGCGATACGCACGATCGTCTCCGCCTTGGCCTCGCCGACGCCGCACGCGACGATATCGGGGGCGTACCTGTGTTGGTCACGGTCGACGAGCCGCTGGTAGACCGGGCTCCAGCGGGACTCGTCGGCGGGCTGGGCGCTGCTGAGGAAGAGCACCTGTGGCCGGCGGACGTTCGGCTGCTGGGCCTTGAGCTGCTCGATGTCACGCGGGATGCACTCGAGCAGCCGCTCGAAGGCCGCGGCGTAATGGGCCTGCCCACGCGCGGACAGGCACAGCCGCTCGGTCCCGTCCCGCACGACGGCGAGGTCGAGCGGGACGGCGACGTCGTCGGCATAGCCGAAGATTGAGAGCCTGACGATGCCGGCAACGGCCGGCTCGGCGATCAGGGCGTCATAGAGCGAGTTCACGCCCGCATTCAGCTCAGCGATGCACCCCTCCACGGCAACGGACTGGTCGATCACGACATAGACCGGGAGGACATCGGGAGAGTGGCGGGGCTGCCCCAACGGCGGTGGCGCAACCACAGTGCCGTCCACAGCAGCTGGACCGGGCCGGACGCTGGCGGCTCCCGGCATCGGCAGCGGATCGTCCCACCCACTGCCGATGGGCAGTGGGTGGGACGATCCGCTGGCTGCGGGCAGCGGTCGCGGTGGGCTCTGCAGCTGGGTCATCACCTGGTCCCGGAACCGGCCAAGGTCCACGGCGTGGATGAGGTTGCGGCTCGCGAGGAACTCGAACAGCTCCCGCGCTTGCTGGTCCCGTATCTCCTGACGGTCCCACTGTGCGCGTTCCATCTCGGTCCATAGCTGCATGACCATCTGTGTGTCGTGCGGCTCCCGCTCGAGGTGGATCCTGACCAGCTCCCGCAGGTCCAGCGGCCGGTCGACCAGCTCTCGACGCTCGCGGTCCTGAGCCTCCAGCTTGGCGGACTGCTTGATCCGGTCGAGTTCGTTCTGGCGGTTCGCGTCCGCGACGGCCTTTTTATGGCGTGCGGACTCCACGATGTTGGCCCGCTCAGCATCGTCCTGCGACTTCAGGAAGGTCCGAGCATAGGTGTCGCTGGACAGGCGTGCTCGGCAGCGGTAAAGGTGGATGCCCTCCTCGAGGGTGTCGCCGTGGCGAAACCGAGCGTTGATCGCTTCCTCGGCGCCGACCGCATCCAAGATGCCGAACTGCCGTGTGATCGGCCGGCAGATGTCGATCAGGTAATCGCAGACGACCTTGAGCCCGTCATCCACGTCGCGACTCACGATCATTCCCGGGTCGACCACTCGGAAACCGACGTCAATGAGCGTGTCGAAGTGGTAGATGTCGCCGCGGGCCGGAAGCGGCGAGCTGCGCAACTCCACGGTGTGGCGGTGGTCGCCCAGGTCGACCTCGTAGCGCAGCCGGTACCGGGAGGACACCCGCTTGGCCCAGCTGTCTCGTCGGCCAGGGTCGAAGACGTCGACCTCGCCGGCGGGCGTCGCGTAGACGACCGCGACGTCCGGCGTCCGGGCCGTGACTGAGCCCACCGTGGTGACCCGATCCTTCTTCAAGATCAGAGGAACTTGCTTCGTCATCGCAGATCTTTCATCTGGCGAGCGCCGCCTCAACGGCGTGCGCGGCTTGGGGGAGGGGGATGAGGTTGTCGTCGTCGAGCCACCTCGCCGCGCAGCGCAGCAGGATCGCCCGGGCGCGGGGATCGGCGGCCCCCACCGCACGGACCATCCGGGCGAAGGCATCGAGCAGATCTTGGTCGCCCTCGGCTCGCTTTGCCCAGTCGTCGATCACGAGTTCCGCAATGTCGAGGTATGACCCCTCATTTAGTACCCGGCACCAGGTTCCGACCAGTAGTTCACGCAAATCGGGCGAGTCGTGGGCAAGAGCCAACAGGGTCGGCCAAGCCACCGAGGCGGCGCTCGCGTCGCCTGCGGCGCGGTCCCTCACAAGGTCGTAGGCGACCAAAAGAAAGACCAACCGGGCGGTATCGGCCCGCTTCGGATTATCGAACCATTCCAGCAGTGTGCGCAGCACCGTGGGGGTGAGCCTTAGGGCGTCCGGCACGAGCAGATCGATGAAGCTCCACCCGATGGCTTCCTTGACCTTGTCATCAGCGTCCCGGGCGAGTCGGCCGAGCGTGGCGAGTGATGCCGCAGGGTCAAAGCCGGCGAGCCCGACCCCGTACAGGCGCGCGGCTGTTGCCTGCAGCGCTCTGTTGTCCTCTTTGCCGAACCAGACATCGAGCAGGTGGGTCACGCAGCAGCGCAGCCGCTCGTCGGCCGCTGACACGCGCAGCGCGTAGGCGACCGCCTCCCGCTTGCTCCGATCTTCACTGCGTGCCCACGCCGACAGGACTGCGGTGTAAAGATGGTCGAAGGAGAAGGTCGACAGCACACCGAGCGTCGTGCCGACCTGCACAACGACTTCGTCGGATGGCTCCTTGACGAGTTCGGTCAGCCAACCGAGTAGGAGATCGTGGATCTGATAGCCCTGCCATACCTGAAACAGGACGGCCTGCGGGTAGGACCGGTCTTTGTACGTCACCGCTTGGGACGTCACCGGGCCGTACCTATAGCGAACCTCAGTTTCCACCACCGTTGCCCGCAGTAGCTCCAGCATCTGTCGTTGCGGCACCCGAAAGCGGTCCCGGCTGACCGGTTGCACGGAGTCCGATGACACGACCAGTAACTGGGCTGGCGGGTCCAGCCGTTGGTGCAGTTTCTCGGCTGCCCGTGCCACGTCCGCGTACGCGAGACCGTCAAGCGCAGCGAGAGCGATGGCGAAGCTACGCAGGTCGACGTGGCGCAGATCTTCGAACCACGTGTCGAACGCGTCAAGGCTGTGGCGTGCCATCCGCTCCCGGACCCGGGCGGGGCTGACCGTGCCGCTAGCTTCCTCGCTGACGACGAACGCGAGCAGGGCGGCCTCCTCGCATGAGGTCACCTTTCCCAGGAGGTCATCAAGGACCGCCCGCACCTCCTCGCGGGCTAGCACCTCCTTTACCTCACGCTCGCCGCCGAGTCGCCATTCGAGGTGTCGTTCGACGATCTGCCGGGCGCTCGGCGCCGACGGCAGCTCGATCAGATACTCGATCAGCTCCTCGTCGGCCAGCCGCGTGTCGAGCCCGATCGTCAGCACCAGCCGCTGGTCGGCCTCAGCCAACGCGTCATCAAGGTCCCGCAGTGCCCTGCTGTGGAGCGAGGCCACGTGGTCGGGCTGGCGTAGCAGGAAGCCGGTGCCGCGCTCCACCGTCCCACTATCGTGTTGGTCCCGCTCGATCTGTCCCGCCAGGAGGTTCAGGTCGACCCTGGGGTCCAGGTCGTACATCACCTCGGTGCTGGTGGACATCAGCAGCCGCACCGCCATCGCGGTCCGGCCCTGTCCGGGTTTTCCTCGGAGGATGACGGTCCGGCGTTTGCGGAACTGCTCCCGCAGGTTGTCCCAGCCCTCCGGATCGACGAAGGCGTGCTGCACGCGCTCGTAGAGCAGCGGCGAGAGCCGGTGGACAGCGGCTTTCTTCTCACCGCCGAGGAGGAAGACGAACTTGTCCCTGCCGATGACGTCACCGTCGATCACGCGCTGGGCATTGCGGAGGGCCTCCTGCCGGGCCGCGCCTCGACCGGGCTCCTGCAGCGTGGTCTGGGGCGGGCATGCCTGGTCGTCGCCGGACTGCGGGCCGCTGGACTGGGGTGAGTCGGATGCCGTCGAGCAGGCCTCAACCGGCTCTGCTGGCGCCGGACCGCCGGAATCTGCGCTGGGCGACGGCCCCTGCGGCCCCGCCGGTGCAGGTGTCTGGGGTGTGGTCATCTCCTGCTACCGCTGCTGATAGACGTGTTTGTCATGAGCGACCGCGTCGCCCTTGACGTTTCCGTTGATGATGAGGCTGCTGGCGCCGGAGTGCCCGGGTTCGTCGGGCGGCTTTGATGGGGACATGGCCCGGGTAGGTAACGCGCGCGGCAACTTCGGCGGCGTTGGGTAGCCGGGAACCTGGATCCAAGCCTGGAAGCCGAGCAAATTCTTGGTCGTCACCGTGACGGAGGTGAACGTCGCGGGGTCGATCGATCGGTGGCCGGGTCGAATCACTGCTTGGTAGAAGCTGTCCGACACAATCAGGGCTACATGAGCGCGTTGGGCCTCCGCCAGCGTGTCCCGCAGCGGCTGGGCGTCGACCAGCCGGCAGGCGGTGTTGATGGCGTCCCCCGACCACCCCTCGTCGTCAGGGTTCGCAAGTCCCTGGTGCAGCGCGATCCGCAAGCGCATCTGGTGGTCCGCAGTATACATGGCCGCCTTCTCAGCCTGACCCGACTCAAGGGCGCGCACCAGCTCGCCAGCGAGCGACACCGGCGAGACATGACCTGCGACGAGCATGATCATGCCGTCGCCCCGGTCCTGCGGGTGGAAGTCCGCCCACGCCAGGTGCACGTCGTCCACGGCCGTCTTCAGTACCTCGTACATCGCGCGGCGAAGCGACCTCTGCACCGGATCGGACCGCTGGCTGAAACCCTCGATATCGACGACCACAACGAAGTAGCTGGTCGGTGCCCCCATGACGAATCCTTCTGCTGAGCAATCGTGATCGGGTTGATAGAACGACGAACCGCCTGCCCGCTCACGAAGGAGATCATTGACACGACGGACCTTGTTACGGCGTCCTTCAAACGGGTCTGGAACACCCTGAGCCCCGTGGGTCACGCGCACCACATCACCGGATGGGTTTCGTGCCTTTTTCCGCTCGGTGGTTGGGACAAATCGGCGTCTCGGCTCCCGGGAGACAGACTTGGGGGCAGCACCCGAGTGCTCGTTCGTGATACTGCGGTGGCCCCTGCGGATCTGGAAGGAAGGACATAGGTGGATCCGACTGACGATGATGTGCCTCAGGAGCTGGCTGGTGCGCAGGTCCCTGGGTCCTTCCTCGCCCGGCTGCGGCCGACGGACCGGGACTTCCTGCTCGACGGCTGCGCCCCTCGTGGGTTCCCGGCGAATGCTGTGTTGTTCCACCGCGGGGACCCGTCGGACTTCACCGTCTTTCTGGTCAGCGGGTGGGTCAAGGTATCCACGGACTCGCGGAACGGGCACGAAGCGCTGCTGGCGATCCGCGGCCCCGGTGATGTGCTGGGTGAGTTGGCCGCGATCGATGGCCGACCGCGGTCGGCCACGGTGCGCACGCTGATGCCAGCGCGTGCCACGGTGTTGCCGGCCGACCGCTTCGTGAGCCGGTTGCGGCAACGACCCGACATCGCGATCGCGCTGCTCGCGGACGTCGCCGACCGGCTGCGTGAGTCTGACTCACGGCTACTGGGGTTCGGTGCGCACACCGTGCCGGAACGACTGGCCGCCTACCTCCTGGAGCTCGCTCACCGGCACGGAACGGCGGTGGCGGGCGGCACGGAGATTGATTTGCCGTTGTCCCAGCGAGAGCTGGCCGGAGCCATCGGAGCTTCCCGGGAGGCGATAGCCCGTTGCCTGCGCATCCTCCGTGAGCGGCACGTGGTCGTCACGAGACGGCGGCGTGTCGTCGTCCTGCAGCCTCAGGTCCTGCACTCGATGAGCACGAACGTGCACATCGACACAGACCAGAGGTGGTGAACGACAGCGCGGGCAGCGCAAGTTGGGGACATCCTTCCTGGTGTCAGCTGGCCATCAGATCCGATTGCCAGGTACTAGCGGAGGACGGCCCTGATGGAAGAAGAGACCGTTGTCTCCCGAGTCGCGCAACGACTGCTCGATGACGCCCGTGCCGAGCTGGTCCGAGCTGACGACAAGGCCTCCTCGGCACGTGGTGCGGTTGGCGCGCTCGTCGCGGTCGTTGCCCTGGTGCCCAGGGGATTGAGGCCGGGCCGGGAGATCCTGACCTGGGGATGGGTCTGTGGACTGGTGGTCTGTGCGCTGGCGATGATCTTGTTGATGCTTGCGGCACTGCCCAGGTTCTCTAGCGACCCTTGGACGCTAGGAGCTTGACACTTGAGCCGAGTTTTCAGGCGGTCATGCGGGCCTCGGTGATGTAGTCCTCGATGTGGTGGTTGATCACTCGGAGGGCTTGGCGGAGGGCGAGAGGT
>JBOHFJ010000199.1:0-9301 GCA_050699655.1 Pseudonocardiaceae bacterium | reverse complement strand
GCTCGAGGGGCAGCGGGTCCTCCGGGTCATCCAGCACGTCGCAGACCTGCCGGACACAGAGCTGGATCGTCCAGGACGGCAGGTCCTTGGTGGCCGGATAGACCGGGATCAGTGGCCGGGCGAACTCGGCGAGCTCGGCGGCGTCGCCGTCAAGCAGCTGGTACCTCGGATGGGTGAGCTGCAGGGTGCGGGCCTTGCCGTAGCGCGTCACCCGGCCCGCGAACAACGCCTTGCGGCCGGCGGTCAGCGTGTTGGGCAAACGGTGCTGGTTGAAGAAGGTAAGGTTCAGCTCGCGAGTACCGTCGAAGATCACCGCTTGCTGGATGGTGCCCTTTTTGGTCTGCATCTTCCGTGAGCTGCAGCTACGGACCTCGGCGACGACGGTGACGTCCTCCCCCGCCGCCAGATCGGCGATCGGGACGAGCTGGCCCTGATCGGCGTACCGGCGTGGGTAGTGCCGCAGCAGCTCACCGACGGTGTGCACGGCCAGCTGCCCGGCCAGCAGCGCCGCTGATTTCGCGTCGAGCACCCGGTCCAGCGCATCATCCATCCCCGCCACGGCCTACCTCACCCCACTCGAAGAGCCAGCACCGAGGAAGATTACCGATCCGCCGCCATCCCCGGTGCGCGCCGCCGCGCGCCGTCGGGTTACCCTTCACCAGGCCGCTGCGGAAGCGGGCGTGCCACCCTATGCGACGAACTCAGGGAGTGTGTGACATGGCTGCCGTGTGCGATGTCTGCGGCAAGGGGCCGGGCTTCGGCATGTCGGTCTCGCACTCGCACCGGCGGACCCACCGCCGGTGGAACCCGAACATCCAGACTGTCCGGGCGAAGATCGGCCTGAGCCAACGCCGCCGCCTGAACGTCTGCACCTCCTGCATCAAGGCCGGCAAAGTCTCGCGCGGCTGAGCCGCCATAGTGGTGTGTTCGTGAGCAATGACGCGATTGTCGGCGGCTCAGGGCACCTGGGAGATCGCCTAGCGCGGCTGCGAAGGCTTGCTGATCTGACTCAGGAAAGCTTGTCGGAACTCTCCGGGGTGTCTGTCGATGTGATCCGGAAGCTGGAGCAGCGTCGTAAGCATTCGGTGCGGCTGCCCACCCTGCACAAGCTGGCCACCGGTCTCGGGGTCGAGGTCACAGGGTTGTTGGGTGATCCTCCAGCGCTGTCGGCTGAGCAGGACGAGTCTCCCGCGCTGGTGGCCGTTCGTCGGGCGATAATGCCGTCTCCGCTGGCGCCGACACCGGAACCTGACAGCGCTGAGCCACTCTCCCTCGACCTGCTGAGGGCAGAGGTCGCTGAAGGTTGGACGCTCTACCACGCGGCCGAGTTCGGACAGTTGGTACGGTCGCTGCCGGAGATCATCGACGACGCCAGGATCGCTGTAGCGGTAGGGCCGAGAGACCAACGCGAAACAGCGCAGGTCGCACTGGGCAAAGCGCTCCAGCTTGGCGGCCATCTGGCCATCAGGTTGGGCAAGACAGACCTAGCGCTGTCCAGTTTGGAGAGGGGACTGCGAGCAGCGGCTTCGGGAGACGATCCGCTGTTGGCTCCGATGGTCTCTAACTCAATCGCCTGGGCGTATCAACGACAGAACCGCTTGGCTGGCTCACAGCGCCTCGCTGTTCACGCTGCGGACGGCGTCGAGCGCAATGGCCTTCGAACCGCGAATCAAATGCGGGTGTGGGGTGGGCTGTTGATGGCGGCGGCGAGGAGTGTCGGAGTGACCGCAGACTACGAACATGCTAGCGACATGCTCAAGGTCGCCGAAGCCGCAACAGGACGCCTTGCGACGCTTGTACCACCGGTCAATGGAAAATTGGTTTCGGTATTCAGTCGTTCCGCGGTGAGGATCGAGCGTGTCCGACTAGCAGTGCAGCACGGACAGCCAGATACGGCGCTCTTTCTGGCGCGAGGTATCCGGCTGAGCTCGGACATCCCGCCATCGTGGCGGACGTGGCTCATGCTGGACGTTGCCCGGGCGCGCACGAATGTCGGTGACGTCGAAGGAGCGGTGAGGGCGCTCCAGACAGTACAACGTCGTGCGCCGCGGTGGATACGGCATCACACCCTGGCTGTAACGATTGTGCGCGACTTGTGGGCAGGTCGAGCCCGACCGCCGGGGCTGCGCAGGTTAGCGGAGATCCTCGGGGTCATTGACTAGCACAACGTCACCAAACTAGGACGTTCCGTCCCTGTGCCGCCTAGCTTTGCCACGCCACACTTTGCCCTGTCGACCTCCTTGTCTCTTGGCTAGGTCGGCGGCCCGCCCGGCTGCGCCTTGATCATGGCCGGGTGGGTCCCCAAAAAGTCGAGCGTGGGAGGGCAGTTCTCGGTGGACACGGTAATGCAGCGAGAGAACGAGTGCGGCCGGTCGGATGTTGTGTGTGAGTCCTGGTGTGATCCGCGCTGGTGTAACCCGGGTATCCAGTGCAGTAGCGCTCCAGTGCAGGTCGATACCGCCGCAGCGCGCTACACGCTGAGTTTGCGGCGCTGGTGGGTCGATCGGAATGACCCAGACGCTGACACCTACCAACCCTGCCCGCAGCCGCCGCACCTGTCGCTCTTTGTTGTGCACAAGACCGAGATCGTTGAGTCCGTCTCGCCGCGTGAGAGGAACGCGCCCCTGACGCTGTGGGCCCCGCTGAGCCCCGGTGAGCTGGGGGAGTTGATCGAGGTGCAGCGGGGCTTACTGGCCCGCTGGACCGCCCTGGAAATGAGTAGCAATGGGGTCTGAGTCGCCTTCATGTTCGCCGGTGGCACCGGTGCATCTGCTCGTTGTCGATGACGCGCTGGCCGAGCAGGACACGCGGAGGGACTACTTTATCGGCGAGTGCGGGCACCGGGTGTACTTAACCGGACAAGCGGTGCACGTCGGACCGTGCCGCGAGTGCGAGACCGAGCCGGCTGGGGGAGGCCCAGGGTGACTTGAGAGCCCGGACATAACGTCTGCGCCTCCTGCCTCAAAGCCGGCAAAGTCTCACGCGGCTGACCGCTATTAGGGCAGGGTCCAGTTTACGGGGTCGGCTCCCAGTTCGGTGAGCATGCGGTTGGCGCGGGTGAAGGGGCGGGAGCCGAAGAAGCCGCGATCGGCCGACATCGGCGACGGGTGCGCGGACTCGACACACGGCACGTCTGCGAGCATCGGACGCAGCGTGCGCGCGTCGCGACCCCACAGAATCGCGACCAGCGGCTGGGCTGGCCGGGCCACCAACGCGCGGATCGCCTGCTCGGTGACCTCCTCCCAGCCCTTGCCTCGGTGCGAACCCGGACGCCCAGGCTCCACCGTGAGCACTCTGTTGAGCAGCAGCACGCCAGCCGCCGCCCATGGGCTGAGATCCCCGCTGGAAGGCGTGGGCAGCCCGAGGTCGTCGCTGTACTCCCGGAAGATGTTGACCAGACTGCGCGGCAGCGGTCGCACACCCGGCTCGACCGAGAAGGACAGCCCCACCGCGTGACCCGGGGTCGGGTAGGGGTCCTGGCCAACGATGAGCACCCGCACCTGGTCGAACGGTTGAGTGAAGGCGCGCAGGATGTTGGCTCCGGAAGGCAGGTAACGCCGCCCGGCGGCGAGCTCGGCCCGGAGGAACTCACCGGCGGCGGCCACCTGACCAGCCACCGGCTCCAGCGCACCGGCCCAGCCGGTTTCCACGATCTCCGCTACCCCTACTGGCATGGCGGGCAGCCTACGACTACCCCGTGAATGACGATACGAGGGATGACCCGCATCGCTGACTCACGCGAAGTGCTCCCAACCGGCCGGACCCGCGTAGGCCGCACCGTCAACGGTCACGCCACGGCCCTGGCGCACCATCCCGAGCGGCGTCCACCCGGCGGGCAACCCAACACCAGCGGGAAAACACGCCAG
Organism: Pseudonocardiaceae bacterium; assembly: GCA_050699655.1. Classification (GTDB taxonomy): domain Bacteria; phylum Actinomycetota; class Actinomycetes; order Mycobacteriales; family Pseudonocardiaceae. The sequence goes on along the minus strand of JBOHFJ010000199.1, from coordinate 5,435 downwards.
CAACGCGTGATCCTCGCCCCCGGTGAGCACCCAGTGCCGCGGGTCGACGCCCAACGCCGAGGCCGCCTCGACCACCGTGGCGGCCACCGGCACCGCCGCCGAATCGATGTCAATGGTGACGCCGGAGGCCTCGGCGAGGTGCCCAGCGTCGGCGAGCAAACCATCCGAGATATCGATCATCGCTGTGGCGCCCGCCTCGGCGGCCAACGGGCCAGCGCCGTATGGCGGCTCCGGCACTTGGTGGGCACCCACCACCGTCAGCGGAGCTCGCAACCCCCGGCGGAGCACGGCCAGACCCGCGGCGGACCAGCCAAGCCGGCCGCACAGCCCGAGCATGTCCCCGGGCCGGGCACCGGATCTGGTGACCGGCGCCCGGCCCCGCAGCTCCCCCAGTACGGTCACCGACACCACAAGCTCGGCACAGCTGACCACGTCGCCGCCGACGAGGCCGGCACCGGCCCGCTCGGCCTCCTCCCACATCCCGTCGGCCAGGCCGTCCACAGTTGACACCGGGGTTTCTCCGGGCACGGCCAAGCCGACGACCAGCGCGGTGGGCACCGCGCCCATGGCCGCCACGTCGGCCAGGTTGGCGGCCACCGCCTTGCGCCCGACCTGGTGCGGCGTGGACCAGTCCAGCCGGAAGTGCACCCCCTCGACGAGCACGTCGGTGCTCACCACCACTCGACCGTCCGGGGTGGCCAGCACCGCGGCGTCGTCCCCAGGGCCGAGCAGAGTGCCCACCGGAAGTTTCCGGCCTGCGGTGATCCGGGCGATGAGCCCGAATTCCCCCAGCTCGGCGACCGAGCCCGGGTCAGGCGGCGGGATACCTCCGGCGGCACACACGCCTTACACCTCCGGCTCAGGCGGTAAGTTTCGTTCTTACTCCGATGCGAGCCGACGAGCGAAGGGCCACACCGTGGTTCAGGCATACATCCTCATCCAGACTGAAGTCGGCAAGGCCGCCGCGGTAGCCGCGGCGGTGTCGAGCCTGCCCGGGGTCACGAGCGCGGAGGACGTCACCGGTCCCTACGACGTGATCGTGCGGGCGGAAGCCCCCGATGTGGACCAGTTGGGGCAGCTCGTGGTGGCCGGGGTGCAGACGGTGAAGGGCATCACCCGCACCTTGACCTGCCCCGTCGTGCACCTGTCCTGACGGCGCGGCGAGCGTGTTGTCCGCGTCCACCGCGCAGCCGGTCAGCGCCCCGCGCTGGCCGCTCGGGATTGCCCTTGCCCTGGCGGTGGCGCTGGTGGTGGGGGTGCTCATCGCCGCCGCGATGGTGCGCGGCCAGGCTTTGGGTCCGCTGGCGCTGGCCACCGTCCCCGCGCCCGCAGCCGATTCCGCGGACTGCGCACGGCTGCTGTCCACCCTGCCCGAGCGGCTGGACGGTGGTGAGCTGGGTGCCTTGGAGCGCCGCCGTCTTGCCGAGCCGGCCCCGGCGGGCACCGCCGGCTGGGGTGAGCCGCCGGTGGTGCTGCGCTGCGGGCTCGGCCGGCCGGCCGAGCTGACCGCGACCTCCCGGCTGCTGGACGTCTCCGGGGTGCAGTTCCTGGAGATCGTCAACCTTGGCGCGAGCACCTGGATCGCGGTGGACCGAGGGGTGTACGTCGTGGTGGCCCTGCCACCCTCGAGCGGCAGCGGGCCACTGCAGCAGATCGCCGCCGCCATCACGAGCACTCTGCCTCGACGCGAGGTGGACGTGCCGAGCTGATCGCGCTAGATCCGCTGCAGTCCGGTCAGCACCCGCTCCAGCATCGCCAGGTCCGGCACGCCCTCGGGGTTGCGGTGCACGCGCACCAAGCCGATGTCGATCATGTCGGCGAGCAGTACCCGAGCTACCCCCAGCGGCAGTGTAAGCAGAGCCGCGACCTCGGCGACCGAGCGGATGTCGACACACAACTCAGCGATCGCGGCATGCTCGGCGGAACAGATGGCGCGCACGTCGTGACCCTCGTCGCTGGTGGACACCAGCGTCTCGAGGGCAAGGTCGGCCACCGGCCGGGTACGCCCTCGGGTCCAGCTGTAGGGACGAGCGGCGAGCCGGAAGTCCTCCGGCTCATCCCACGCGTCGGCTGCCGACTCATCGACGGCGGGCTCGCTCAGATGCGAGTGCCGGCCCCGATGGTCATCCTGGCCCGGACCGATGCCTGTTGATGAGAGGAACACTCGCGATACCTCCACCCCGACGTCAGAACCCCATTCTGCCTAACTAGTCGTTCATGACTAGGTCGCTGGAGTTCACCCGATTGACTCAGCGCAGCCCGGTGCCGCAGGCAACCGCGGTGTCGATCAATGTGGACAGCAGGCTGGGGTAGTCCACCCCGGTCACCGCCCACATCCGGGGGTACATCGAGATGGGCGTGAAGCCGGGCATCGTGTTGATCTCGTTGACCGTCAACGCACCGTCCGGCCCGACGAAGAAATCAACCCGAGCGAGGCCCTGGCAATCCAGCGAACGGAACGCCGCAACGGCCATCGCACGCAGCTCGGTGGTGAGGTCATCGTCCAGTTTGGCGGGAATGTCGAACTCGCAGGCATCGTCGAGATACTTGGCGGCGAAGTCATACCACCGCTCGGAGTCCCGGGCCACCAACCGGATCTCCGCGGGCAGCGACGCCTCGACCCGGCCGTCGGGGAACTCCAGCACCCCGCACTCCACCTCGCGGCCGATCACCGCCGCCTCGATGAGCACCTTGGGATCAAGAGCGCGAGCGGTGGCGATCGCCGAGGGGAGCTCAGACCAGTCCGCCACCCTCGTGATGCCCATCGATGAGCCCGCTCGCGCCGGCTTGACGAACACCGGCAGGCCCAACCGCTCGCGCTGCGTCGAGGTCAAGGTGGCGTCATCGCCGCGCAGCACCACCGTCTCGGTGACCGGCAAACCCGCGGCGCGCATCAGCATGCGGGCGAACTGCTTGTCCATCCCGACCGCGCTGGCCAACACCCCGGAGCCGACGTAGGGCAGGTCGGCCAGCTCCAGCAACCCCTGGATCGTGCCGTCCTCACCGAAAGCCCCGTGCAGCAGCGGGAACACCACATCCACCCCAGAGAGAACCTCGCCGGGGTGGGCAAGGGCCGCCGCGGTGGCGTTCACGGCGGGCAGCGCCCGATCCCGGATCGCCAGCTCAGCCGGGTCACTGGTGCCCAGCACCCAGGCGCCCTCGGCGCTGATGCCGACCGGGACGACCTCGAACCGGGTTCGGTCCAGGTGGGTCAGCACGCTTCCCGCTGACACGCAGGAGATCGCGTGCTCGCCGCTGCGGCCACCGAAGACGACGGCGACCCGCAACTTACGACCCGTCATGGCGGCTCCTTAACTCCCGACGCCAGCAGCGCGGTCAACCGAGGTAGCACCGCGGCGAGCGCCGACTGACTGGCGGGCGCAGCGTAACCGAGAGTCACCCCGTAACGGCCGGGCGGCCCGTCATGGCAGCGCGCCAGCCCGTCCAGCAGCAACCCCTCGCGCGGCGCGCGGCGCACCACAGTGCACTCGGCATCCCGGCTCGGCATGTCAACCACTAAGTGCGCGCCGGCCTGCTCGCCTCGCACCGACAGCCCCGCCGTGCGCAGCGCGCCCACCAGCAGGTCTCGCCGGGCGAGCAGTTCACGCCGCACCCGGCGCAGGTGCCGGGCCAGATCCCCGGACTCCGCGAGCGCGGTGAGTACCCGCTGGCCGGCCGGGGACGGCCGCACCCCGGTGTCGGACCGGTGCGCGCGGACCGCGGCCGCCACCTCGGCCGGCGCCGCCATCCACCCGACACCCAGCGTCGGGGTGAGCATCTTGCTCGCGGTGCCGAGGTGCACCACCACATCGGGTCCCACGGTGGCCAGCAGCGGCAGCGGCGCGCCGTGGTGGCGCAGCTCGCCGTCATAGTCGTCCTCCAGGACCCAGGCCGCGCGCTCGCGGGCCCAGGCCACCAGCGCCAGCCGGCGGGCCGCGGACAGGGTGGCGCCCAGCGGGAACTGGTGGGCCGGCGTGCAGTACACCGCGCGGGCCAGGTCGGGCAGCGCCGCGACCACCAGACCGTCGGCGTCCACGGGCACGGGCAATACCCGCAGCCCAGCGGCTCGCAGCGTCGCGAGCGCCCGGGGATAGCCCGGTTCCTCCACGGCGACCACGTCGCCGGGGCGCAGCAACACAGCGGCCAACTCCGCCACCGCCGCGGTGGTCCCAGCGGTGGCCAGTGCGCCAAGGGGCGCCACCGCTAACCCGCGGTGGCGCAGCAAGTGCTCGGCCACCGCGGCCCGGAACTCCGGCAAGCCGGCCGCTACCGGGCGAGTGAGCACCGACGGGTCGGCCGCGGCCCGCCAGGCTCGCCGCCACGGCGCTGGGCGCACACCCGCCGACCAGGGCGTGCCGGGCCGCAGGTCGATCCCCCGCTCCGGCTCCCGCTCCGGATCCTGGACACGGGGTGAGCCAGGCCGCGGCGACACCCGCTCATCCGGCGCGGCGGTGACGTAGGTACCCGCGCCCCGTCGCCCACCGATCCACCCCTGCGCCACTAGCATGTCGTAGGCCGCCGCGGTCACCGTGCGGCTGACACCCAGCGTGGTGGCAAGCGCTCGCGTGGACGGCAGCCGATCCCCCACCCGCAGCGCGCCACCTCCAACGGCGTCTCGCAACCCATCGGCCAGCTGGATGGCCATCGGCCGGGCATCCTGGCGGTCCACGGCGAGTGGCAAGTCGTCAGGGAGCACGAATGGCCCTTCGAGATTGGCCAGCATTGGCCATTCCAGGATGCCACTTCACCGGTCACCGTAGTGACCATGACGCTGTCTCCCACCGCACGCAGCACCCTTCGCCGATACCGTGACCGGGCCCGCCACGACCGAGCCGAGCTGTATGCCCTCCTCGACTCCGTGCTGGTCTGCCACCTCGGGCTGGTGCTCGACGACGCCCCGGTGGTGCTGCCCACCGGCTACGGGCGCGACGGCGACACGCTCTACTTACACGGCTCCGCTGGGTCGGCGAGCCTGCTGTCCGCGTCGCGCGGGATGCCGGTGTGTGTCACGGTCACCCGGCTGGACGGGGTGGTCTATGCCCGCTCGGCCTTCCACCACTCCCTGAACTACGCCAGCGCGGTGGTACACGGCGCGGCGCGCAAGCTCACCTCCGAGACCGAGGTGCGGCACGGTTTGCGGACGCTGGTCGAGCACCTCGCTCCCGGCTCCTGGGAGCACAGCCGCCAGCCCACCCGCAAGGAACTCGCCGCCACGACCGTGCTGGCACTGTCGTTGGACGAGGCCTCGGTGAAGGTCCGAACCGGCCCGCCAGTCGACGACGACGCGGACGTGGCGGCCGCCCGAGCGTGGGCCGGAGTACTCCCCCTGACCCTCGACTGGGGCACCGCTGTGCCCTGCCCCCACCTACCCCCCAACACCCCGATACCACCCCATATCGCCCGCCGCCTGCCCCCGCCCCGACATGGAGACATAA
>JBOHFJ010000198.1:0-9312 GCA_050699655.1 Pseudonocardiaceae bacterium | reverse complement strand
AGCAACGCTGGTCCAACCGCTGGAAAGCCGCGCTCAACGCCTTTGAGATCACCTTCGACGGACGCCTGTCCGCCGGACGAAACTAAGATCCACAAAAATCCAGTTACACCGTTAGCTTGACAGACCCGACAAATTATGCCGATGTTCGGGTTATGCCGATGTTGGTGTGAGGTTGGTTGTTGGGGGCGGTGATCGGCTCCGGTAGTTCGGCATAATCACAGGCTTTCGGGGAAGGCCAGTAGGGTGTCTGGTGGGGTGTATCGGCCGGTGGGGGTGTCTGGTGGTGCGGTGCGGTCGAGAGCGCGTTGCTTGAGTTGTAGATCGGCGTGTAGGTAGGGGCGAGTGGATTCGGGGGATTCGTGTCCGAGCCAGAGCGCGATGGTGGTGATGTCGATGCCTGCGGCGAGCATGCGCATCGCGGTGGTGTGACGCAGTGTGTGGGGGGTGATGGTCCTGCTCGCCAGGGTTGGGCAGGTTCTGGTTGCGGTGGTTGTGTGGAGGGTGATGCGCTGGGCGACGGCGTCGGTGGTCATTTTCCTGTTGGTGCCTCGTGCGGTGAACACCGTGGTCATGGGGGGCTGGGGGTTCTCGTCGAACCAGATTTGTAGCGCTGCCGCGGTGTCCGCGTCGATGGGGGTGATCCGGTCTTTACGGCCCTTGCCATGACATGCCAGGTGCGACCCGGGCGTCGTGAGGCGGGTGTCGGCGCGGGTCAGGGCGGTCACCTCGCCGACGCGCAGCCCGGTGACGATCATGACAAGGATCAGCAGGTGGTCGCGTCTGCCGGTCTAGGTGGCACGGTCGGGGGCGGCGAGTATGGCGTCGACCTCGGTAGGGGCGAGGTAGGTCAGGATCGGGCGGTGGGTGTTCTTCGGGGTGATCGCCAGGACCCGGGCGATCACCCCGGCGTGTTTGGGGTGGCGCAGGGCGGCGTGTCTGAACAGGGAGTGGATCGCTGCCAGTCGGGCGTTGCGGGTCCGGGTACTGTTGCCGCGTTGCTGTTCGAGGTGGGTAAGGAAGTCGGCGACGAGTTCGGCGTTGACGTCGGTGATGTCCAGGTCGCTGGGTCGGATGCCGGTGTGCTGGTGGGTGTAGTCCAGCAGCAGTCGGAGGCTGTCGCGGTAGGCGGTGATGGTGTGGCCACTGGCGCCGCGTTGGCTGATCAGGTAGGCGGTGAAGAACGACTGGAGGGTCGGGGCCAGGGCGGTCATGGTCGTTGTCCCCGCGTGCGGGTTGTCATCCGGTCGCTGACCAGCGTCATGAGCTCGGGGCTGGCGGTCAGGTACCAGTAGGTGTGGACCGGGTCGGCGTGCCCGAGGTAGGTGGCCAGGACCGCGATCCGGGCGTCGACGTCGGCGCCTTGCCGGTGGGCGTCGATCAGGCTGTTGACCGCGAAGGTATGTCTGAGGTCGTGCAGGCGTGGTGTCCCGCAGCCTGGGTGGGTGGGCAGGTCACACTGGTTGACGACGCGCCGGAACAGGGCTCGGGCGCTGGTGAGGTTCAGGCGGTTGCCCGTGCCGCCGACCAGCAGCGCCGCCGAGGTGGGGGCGGTAGTGGCGTGTGACCGCTGGTAGCCGGTCAGGGCTTCGACGGCGGAGGGGTGCAGTGGGACGAGGCGTTGCTTGCCGTACTTGCCGGTCACCCTCAACACGCTCTGGTCGGGGTTCAGGTCCTGGTTGTCGAGTCCGGCGGCTTCGCCGCCACGGAGTCCGGTTACAGCGAGCAGACCGATGAAGATGCCCATGGTGGCGCCCAGCCGTGGAGGGGACAGGGCCGCGGCCCGTGACATGAGTTCGGTGATCTGGCCCGCGGAGTAGAGGTACGGGATTCGGCGGGTGGTCTTCGCGGGGATCAGACCGGTGGGGATCAACTCGGCCGCGGTGGGGTCTAGGGCGTGGATGTGGGCGGCGAAGCCCCGGATGACCGCCAGTCGGGCCGCTTGCCAGCGACGGCCGGTACCTCGCGAGGCCGTGGCGAAGGCCAGCGCGTGGCTGATGCTGATCGTGGTGGCGCCGTCGGCGGCCACTTGGCTGAGGAAGCCGGCGAGTATCCAGTTGTGGTCGGCCAGCCGGAATCCCAGGGCGCGGCGGGTGCGCAGGTAGTTGGCGGCTTCTGTCCGCAGGTCGAGGGTCATGACTGGATCCCGGTGGGCCAGGGGCGGGCCAGCACGGTCAGCGCGGACAGGTCGGACTTGGCGTACACCGCGGTGGCGGCGGCACTGGCGTGACGCAGAAGTTGTCCGGCCTCGACCAGACCACCTCCACCGGCCAGGACCTGACAGGCCGCGGTGTGCCGAAGCCGATGGGCGGCGCACGGTCCAGCAATGCCCGCTTTGGCCGCGGCCCGCACGACGACACTGGACACCGCCGACGTCCCCAATGACCGGTGTGGCGCATCGATGGCCAGGAATACCTGCCGGTAGGGCCCACCCGAGGGCCGTCCCGTCGTCAGGTAGACCGCCAGAAGGTGCCCGACGTCGACGGGCAGCGGCATCTGTTCGTGTCGATCGCCCTTGCCGCGCACGACGATGACACCGACCCGCCAATCGATGTCAGACAGGCATAAGGCCGCGACCTCGCCGGCCCGCAGTCCCATCCGCCACATCAACGCCAGCATCGCCTCGTCGCGCGCCGCGGCGAGGCTGTCGGCCGATAGCCCGGTCAGCAGATCGCGGACCTGCTCAGGCGCCAGAGCCTTGGGTAGTGAACCGGAGGCCGTCGGAGCCGCGACCGCGCCGATCACGTCAACCAACCGGTCAGGCGCCAGTCCCTCCATCCACATCCACCGCAGTAACACGCGTAGGGCGGTGAACCCGACCTGTATGGACCTTGGGCGTTGCCCGACCGCGCGTACCCCCATGTACCGGGTGATGTGCCCGGCGGTCAACGATTCCCACCGGCCACCGTGGTGCTCGTCGTACCACGCCAGGAACGGCCGGATCTGCGATACGTAACTGGCCACCGTCGCCGGCGCCAGACCCCGCTGCGTGGACAGGTACCGGGCGAACCCCTCGGATACGACCTCGACCGGTCCTACCGGCAACGCCGCCACCGCAACGGGCGTCTCACCCCGCCCCCGCAGGAACTCCAGCAGCGGCACCAGAGCCCGCGCTGACCGCAGGTTGGAGCGAGTCCCGCGGCGGGCGACCACGAATCGCCCCACCACCTCCTGGCTCAGGTCACCCGCCGAAAACCCCTGCCCCCCAAGCCAAACCGACACATGGTTCATCAACCGAAGCTGCGCCTCAACACTCCGCGACGCATACCCCAGACCAACCAGCTCAGCGGTGAACCCTGACGCGAACTCCGCGAGCGGACCCGACACCCGAACCTTAGACAGATGCGCCATGACGCTTCCCCTCTCCACACGATGGAGAGACCAGCGTCAACCGCCCACCACGTTATGCCGAACTACCGGAGCCGATCACCGCCCCCAACAACCAACCTCACACCAACATCGACATAACCCGAACATCGGCATAATTTGTCTTATCCGGATATCCGGATAAGACAAATTATGCCAGCGAGCAGGCCCTCAAAGCCCCCAAACGACATCAAGCCGCCTCCGGCTACTGGCACACCCTCACCACCCTCGCCGCATACTGCCGCGTCCGCTCCTACCTCATCAGCGCCCGCAACCACGGCGTCCGCGCCATCGACGCCATCCACGCAGCCCTCACCGGCAACCCCTGGCTCCCCACAGTTTCAACGGCGTGACATCACAACCCAATCTGTGAATGGACACTCCCTACTCGCCCACGAATGGCCGGCCCGAGAATGAGCTCCATACGTCAGCCCGCTGCCCGTGCAATTGTGTTCGACCGACCATGACACGTGGGTCGACGATCACCCCACACTCGTGCTGGTGCACGCGAGGGCGGTTGCGGTCAACTCCTGGGATCCGTGATTGAGTGACTCGGGTTGGGACGCGCGATCATTATTTCATGATCAACAAATGGTTGCCGCAGCTCCGGCTGACCTGCCTGTGACCCTCACAAGTTCACTCGATCGGGGTTGAGTATGACGTATTAATCGGGCGTTGCTCATCCTCCTTTCCCATGGTTGCTGGTTGTGACGTATCTCTGCTCGCCACCGCAAACTGAAGGAGGAATCCACTGGCATGCGACGGACGAACACGATGCGCGGGTTGTTTGTTGGTTCGCTGTTTGAGCGGGCCAAGGTTCGGTATCCCGATGCTCTTGTTGAACTTGATCAAGGACTTGAGGTGTGGCCGGAACGCGGTCAGCGACTTACCTACGTTGAGCTGGCCGAATTGGTCGAGGACGCGGCGGCGCGACTCAAGGCCGCCGGAATCCGGCAAGACGATCAGGTGGCCGTGTACAAGAATAAGAACTTCGACATCGTGTTACTGGCCTGCGCGCTATCGCGACTCGGCGCGTTGCCAGTGATGTTGTCCCCGGCGCTGGACGGAGACACCGTCGCCGCGTTGTTAGACCGGCTCGATCAGCCCCACCTGATCAGTGATCCGAGCCGGCTGGACCGGTTGGCTGGCGCGATGCTTGAGCGGATCACCTCGGGCGTCGTGCTCGTCGCGGGGCAGCGCGACGGTCTGCCCGCGCTGGCCGACTTCTCGGACGCGCCGCGCCCCGATCCGGTGCGGATGCGCCCCGATCAGCCGGCCATCGTCACGCATACCTCCGGGACCACCGGGCTGCCCAAGATGGTGGTGCAGACGGCGGAGATTCTGTGGTGGCGGTTTCGGCCTCAGTCGCTGATGACCTCGGTTCTGCGCAAGCGCGAGACGGTCGCGTTCTGCCTGTCCTTCGTGCACTCCCGTATGTACTCCGGACTGGGTGTGGTGCTGCACCGGGGACTACCGGCGGTGGTGCTCACCGACCCCTCGCCGGAGAATGTGGCATCGGTGTTCGCCCAAAACCAAGCCAGGTGTCGTGGAGACATTCCCGAACTGCTTCATTATCTGGGAGGAAATCGCCGACGATCCGCGTGCACCACTGTCTAATGTGGTCTGTTACTGCAGCACGTTCGACGCTTTGCATCCCCGGACGGTGAGACGGCTGCTGGACGCTTCGCGACGACCTCTGCCGGTCATGGTTCAGCTTTACGGGCAGTCCGAAACCGGACCGGTCGCCGTCCGCGTGTATACGAAGCGTAGCGCCAAGAAGGCCGACGGCAGATGCCTCGGCTTCAGCATGCCAGGGCTGACCCGGGTACGGGCACGCACCGACACCGGTAAGCGGGCCACCGCGGGCCGCCTCGGATTCGTTGAGGCTGAAACTGGCGGTCGCGCCCTCACCTACCTATCCGAAGAGGACAGATTCGCGCGCGAAGTGCACGGGTCATGGTGGCGGATGGGGGATATGGGCTACCAGACCTGGTTGGGATGCATACACGTGCTGGATCGGCACGTCGACCAGATTCCCACCATCTCGAGCAACCTCCAGATCGAGGACACCCTGTTGGACCGGCTGCCAGAGTTGATCGAGGTCGTCATCATCCCCGACGCGGAGCACCGACCGGTGCCAGTGGTGTGCACGCACGGGAACCGGCCGCTGAACGATCGGCGTTGGGTGTCCGCAACCGTCGATCTTCCGCCGCTCGCACCGCCGATCCAACGCGACTGGTCCACTCTGCCGAGGACGTCGACCTGGAAGATCAAGCGCCTCGAACTCACCAGGCAACTACACAAGGAGCAGACCGGGCCGTCGAACGGCTGAGCTGAACGATTGGCGAGCAGGTACATGGACTTCACAGAGAGAACCACACTGGTCACTGGTGCCGCAGGCGGCATTGGAGCGGTCGTGGCCCGCACGCTGGCGACACGGGGAGCGGCCGTGGCCGCCGCCGACAGCGACGCGGCCGGGCTGGATGCCGTCGTTGACAAGCTGCTATCGGATGGGCTTCGCGCGACCACATTCGCGGTGGACGTGCGAGACAGTGCAGCTGTTGATGACATGGTGGACCGGGTGGAAGGTAGCCTCGGACCGATCGATGTGTTGGTCAACTGCACTGGGGTATTACGTTGCGCCCCGATCGTCGACCTCACCGACGAGGACTGGACTGAAACAATCGCGGTCAACACGAGCGGTCCGTTCCACGTGTCGCGAGCCGTCGCCCGACGGATGGTGCCCCGCCGGGCGGGTGCCATCGTCACGGTAACGTCCAACAGCGCCAGGGTGCCACGGGCGCAGATGGGCGCATACGCTGCTTCCAAGGCGGCGACGATGATGCTGACGAAATGCCTCGGACTGGAACTGTCCGGTCATGGAATCCGAGACAACCGAGCGTGGCTGCGGTCGTGCCGGCGGCACGGAGTTGGGCTTGAGCTTGGTGCTGACGCCTGATCCCCCGCCGTTCGCCCTGCTAAACTGGCCGGAGTCGGCCGACCCGGATTGCCTTGACTTACTTGTCGGAACGATCGGCACCATGCGTGAATTAGCCGAGGTGTGGCTGCCCGAACCGTGGGATGAGGTTCCACCCGGTGCCGGGCGTGCCACACACGATGTGCTCGCGCTGGTGCCTTACCGCCAGATCGTCGAACGCGGGTTCGTCTGCCACGACGACAGGACGTCCATCCTGGCGATGACGGTGCAAGCGCAGGGCAGGGTGCCTGTGCAGGAGGCACTGCATCGGATTCCTGACGTGCGGGCAACGATAAAATTCCCGGTTCGACATCAATGACGAGAGCTATGCCGATCTGGCACGCGTTGTGCTCGCGAACGAGATCGGCACCGGGGAGGGGGCAAATTTTGTCATCAAACGCTCGTTCGTCGCAGACATCACGAACTTTTCGCCTCGGACGGCACTTGCAATTTATCGCCGGCTGCTGGCCAGTGAGCAGGGTGCCTACTGTACGTTCATCGTGTACACAGGTTCCCGTACCTTCGTCGGTGCGAGCCCAGAGCGGCACGTCCGCCTGAAACGTGGAACGTTGTCTATGAACCCGATCAGTGGCACGTATCGGTATCCGCCGTCCGGTCCGAGCCTGTCCGGCGTGCTGAACTTCCTCGGCGACCGCAAGGAGGTCGACGAGCTCTACATGATCGTTGACGAAGAACTCAAAATGATGGGCCGGGTATGCGAGCAGGGCGGTCGGATAAGTGGTCCCTATCTCAAAGATGATGGCGCGGCTGGCACACACCGGATACGTTCTGCACGGCCGCAGCTCGCTGAATATACTGGACACGATCAGGGAGACCATGTTCGCTCCCAGCGTGATCGGGAGCCCGTTGGAGAACGCGTGCCGGGTGATCGGCCGGTACGAGCCCTATGGACGTGGTTACTATAGCGGAATTCTCGCGTTGATGGGCTGCGATGCGGACGGTGCGTGCGTTCTGGACTCTTCGATTATCATCCGGACGGCTGACATTCACCGGAATGGCCGGCTGAATCTCGGAGTAGGTGCGACCTTGGTCCGCCATTTCTGGCTGGATCAACCGGATCCTGTCGACCAGGTCGGTCCGTTGGCTGGTCGCCGGGTGCTCGTGATTGATGCTGAGGACGCCTTCATCGCGATGCTCAATCATCAACTCCGCTCTCTCGAGCTGCGCGTCACCATCACGCACGTCGGCGAAGCGCCGAGCCGGAGGGCTTTGATCTGGTTGTCATCGGCCCAGGCCCGGGCGACCCGAGCAACGACCGAGATGACAAGATTGTGAAGTTGTGGACGGTAGTCGCACGGCTGATTGCCGGCGAAACGCCATTTCTGGCGGTCTGCCTCGGCCACCAGGTACTGTCGTCCGTGCTCGGCTTCGAGCTGCTCCGCCGATCGCAGCCGAACCAGGGAGCGCAACGGGAAATTGACCTGTTCGGAAGTGCTGGGCGGGTTGGTTTCTACAACAGTTTCGTTGCTAAAGCCGATAGTGATCGTGTCGAATTATCTCTCCTGTCGGCAACAGTGGAAATCAGCCGGGACTCCGAAACTGGGGAAGTCCACGCATTGCGCGGACCAGGGTTCGCATCGGTGCAGTTCCACCCCGAGTCCGTCTTGACGCAGACGGCATCAGGATTCTCGACGACCTAATCACTCCACTCATTGTGGACGCCGTTCATGGCAACTAGCGCACCGGTCCGTGATGTGATCAGGCTGCGTCCACCTTATTCGGGGTCTCGGCGTGTGACTGAGCGGGGATACGTGTCGCGACTCGGCTGGCTGCGACGCCCATGAGCGCCACGGCCGCGCAGATAAAGGGCAGGAAGCCGAAGCCTGGACCCGATATCACCGCGCCGCCGAACAGCGAGCCCGCCGCGATGCCCACATACATTGCGCTTTGGTTCCAAGCGAGGATTCGAGCTGATTCCGCCGGGGGGAAGCAGCGCAACAGTTCGGCCTGCTGAGCCGGGAAGACCGGGTAGGCAGCCAGCGCCATGACGCCGAGCGCGGCCAAGGTCAGGGGCACCGACTCCCGGACGACAAGTCCGACCATTACTAACGCGACGGCCAGCGAGGCTAGGCCTGTGGTCACCATCCGCAGCGGATGGGAGTGATCGGCGACCCGGCCGCCGAAGAGGCTTCCGGCGACGGCGCAGACTCCGTACACGGCCAGCGCGGCGGCGGTGAGATTTGTTCCCCAGCCTTCGGCGTGCAGGCCGCTGACCAGATAGGTGTACAAACCGTACACGCCCGCTGCCCACAAGGTCGTGGTGGAGACTGCCCGGGCGCGGCGCAGTGTGGTGGCGCGTTGCTCGGTCCCGGTATCCGGGGTTGGCCGTTCCGCCCAGATCACCCGGTTGACCACCATCACGCTCGCCGCAGCCGCGACGAGCGTGAAGAACACCGCCCGCCAACCGAAGTGCGCCGCAGCGAGGTCTCCCAGCGGCGCGCCGGCCCACAGCGCGGACAGCAGCCCGGACGTGGTGATCCCCAGCCACGCGGCGCGTCTCCCGTTCGGGGAATTCTCACTGACCAGCGCGTACACCGACGGTGTTGTGCCGGCGACCGAAAGTCCCGCCGCTAGTCGAGCGACAATGAGTAGCGAAAACCACGGCGTTAGAGCGGTAATCAGGTTCGCCAACGCGAAGCTGAGCAGGGCGAACAGCAGGATCTTGCGTCGGGAGAGTCGATCGGCGAGTCCACCGAGGAACGGCGCGCCCAGAACGTAAGCGACGGCGAAAGCGGTTACTGCAAGACCTGCGGTCGATATCGAGACATGGAACGTCTGTCCCCACATGTGCAACAGCGGTGATACGACGAATAGATCTGTCCCGACGTAAGTGTTCGGTGATCGGGTGGGATGGCATGGTGGAGGCCCAGCTGTGTTGATGGCTGGGTGCGGTGATCGGATCGTGGGCCGGTGAAGGGTGTCAGCCGGGTTGGGTGATCTTTGGTGGGTCG
>JBOHFJ010000197.1:0-9400 GCA_050699655.1 Pseudonocardiaceae bacterium | reverse complement strand
GACCAGCAATGGGTGCAGGCTGCTGTCAATCTCGTCGATTACGAGCGTGCGACCGCTGTTGAGGCCAGTGATCACATTAGGTAGCAGATCCAACCAGAGTTGGGTTCCCTCGGACTCGTCGCCGAGTTCAAACCGAACACCGCTGTGGATGAGCAGCAATCTCGGGCGTTGTAACTGACCCTGGATGATATCCAGCCGGGACTGCGCACGGCCGAGTGTTTCGGCAAGCGCCAGGCGTTCATGGTCCGCGTCTGCCATCTCACTCTTGAGCCGCTCCATCGTCGCTTGCAGCGCCTCAGCTTCTCCGGCGGCACGCGGGTCGTCCACGTACTCGACAGCGACGTCTGAGATGCCGACATCCGCGACGCGCGCCAACGTGAGGAACGCGGCTCGGTCGGTGTCCGACCGTTCGACGAACCGGGCGAGCCGCTCATCACGGTCTGCCCAATGGAAGCGGAATTGGGACCGCCGCACAAACAAAAGAGATAGCCGAAACCACTGGATTACGGGCTGGTACTGGTCCAGCTTGAGCCTGGCAGCCACGGCCAGGAACAGGGTGTCGTCGGTCAACAGCTCTTCGATGACTTCGACTCGGGTCCGCTGGGTTGTTGTCGAGCCGAAGGTGATCGATCGGCCATCCCGCTCCAACAGCACCCGCCTGCGGTTAAATGGGTAAGCGTGCAGCCACTCCCTGATGACCCGCTCGTCGTCGACGGCGAAGCCGTAGGCATAGCGCACTCCGTCGAGCACCAGTTCCACCGCGAAGCTCGACGGCTCAAATAGCGACTTGGGCGCCAACCGGAACGGGCTCCGCGGGATGCTGGACCTGGGTTCCCGGGTGCCCCAGCCTCGAACCAGAGTGGACATCAGCTGAAGACCGTTGAGAAGGTTCGACTTGCCGGAGGCGTTGGCGCCGAACACCGCCGCGACGGGTACGACATCCCGGTCGTTGTCGTAGGACGGCATCAGCAGGAGTTCGTGCTCGTCCCGGAACGATCGGTGGTTGGCGAGCCGGAAGCTGCGCAGCACCTGAGCCTCCCATCAACCTAGCTCTAAACCGTCTTGTGCAGCATATCTGCACGGCAGCCTGTCTGGGAGCCCTCAACGCGGCTTCCAGATGCACTCGATCTCCTCGGGATGGTCAGTCTTGGGCGTCGGCCCCAGACTTGGGCGCATACATGGGCGCGGACACCCATCGTTGCGCACCGGATACCGCCGGACACGACGAGAACGGCCCTGACCTGTTGTCGCTGGTCAGGAGCCTTTCTCGTTTCTCAGCGAAGGGTGCCCCCGGCAGGATTCGAACCTGCGCTCCCGCCTCCGGAGGGCGGTGCTCTATCCCCTGAGCTACGGGGGCGTACCGCTGCAGAGCGTACCGCACCGAGCGCGCACGCTCAGCTTGGGCGGCGTGAGCGCGGGGGCCGTCACTGGTTCGCTGGCCGAGCGGGGGACCTCCCTAGACTTCCAGGGGTGACTCCCGCCGCGCTCGCCGAGCTGGTCCGCTCGCTTGCTCACGACGTGCTGAGCAGCCGCGGTCTCGACCCCGCCGCGGTGGCGGCCACGGTGACCGTCCAACGCTCACGCCACCCCGAGCACGGTGACTACGTGACCAACATCGCATTGCGGACCGGGAAGCGAGCGGGAGTGCCGCCGAGGGAGCTGGCTGGCTGGCTGGCGAGGGAGCTGGCGCTGCGCCGAGGGGTCCGCTCTGTCGAGGTCGCCGGTCCCGGTTTCCTCAACCTGCGGCTGACGCCCGAGGCCCAGGCCGAGATCATCGCGCGGGTGCTCGCGGACGGCGAGCGGTTTGGTGCTCTTCAAGGCCGGCCAACCCTCCGGTTGGCCGGCCTTGAAGAGCCGCCAACGGGGTACGCAGCGCAGTACGCGCACGCGCGGCTCGCCGCGCTGGCCCGCCACGCCGCTGACCTCGGGATCACCTATGACAACGCCCAGCTGGGGTTGCTGGAGCATGAGAGGGAGGGTGAGTTGATCCGTACGATAGGTGAGTTTCCCCAGGTCGTGAAGGCGGCTTCGGGGGAGCCGCGCCGGCTGGCGCGCTACCTGGAGCGGCTGAGCGGCGCCTACCACCGTTTCGAGACCAGCTGCCGGGTGCTGCCGATGGGTGATGAGCAACCGAGCCCGCGGCACGCCGCCCGCCTGGCGCTGTGCCAGGCGACCCGGCAGGTGTTGGCCAATGGCCTGGGCCTGCTCGGCCTGTGCGCGCCGGAGCGGATGTGAGGGCGCATCCGGCCGGGCCGCGCCATGCCGACGTGCTGCCGCAGGCATCCACCGAGGGATCGTGCCCGACCGGCTCGGCTGATGCCGTCCGGACGCAGCTGCACGCGCTGCACCCGGCGGTCTGGCCGCGCGGGGCCCGGCGTGGCGACGACGGCGTGGTGCGGCTGGCGGGGGTGACGGTCGCGGAGCTCGCCGAGACCTACGGCACGCCGCTGTTCGTGGTGGACGAGGCGGACTTCCGGGCCCGCTGCGCCGAGTACGCGGCCGCTTTCGGCGCCCCGGAGCGGGTGCACTACGCGTCCAAGGCGTTCTTGTGCTCCGAGATCGCCCGCTGGGTGGCTGAGCAGGGCCTGAGCCTGGACGTGTGCACCGGCGTCGAGCTCGCCGTCGCGCGCCGCGCAGGTTTCCCGGCGCACCGGATCGCGATGCACGGCAACAACAAGTCCGCGGCCGAGCTGACCGCCGCCGTCACGGCCGGCGTCGGCGCGGTGGTGCTCGACTCCTTCCAGGAGATCGCCCGGCTGGATGACCTCGCCCGGCGGCACGGGGTGGCGCAGCCGGTGCTGGTCCGGGCCACCGTCGGCGTCGAGGCGCACACCCACGAGTTCATCGCCACCGCGCACGAAGACCAGAAGTTCGGGTTCTCGCTGGCCGGGGGCGACAGCGCCGAGGCCGTCCGGCGAGTGCTCAAGTCCGACGGGCTGCGCTTGGTGGGCCTGCACAGCCACATCGGTTCGCAGATCTTCGACGTCGACGGCTTCGAGCTCGCCGCGCACCGGATGGTCGGCCTGCTCGCGGCGATGCGGGACGAACACGGTTCCGAGGCCATCGCTGGGGTGTCCACCCTCGACCTCGGAGGTGGTTTCGGAGTCGCCTACACCGCGACGGACGACCCGCCGCGGTTGCCGGAACTTGCTACCCGGCTGCGAGCCATCGTGGCTGGCGAGTGCCAACTGGCTGGCCTGCCGATCCCCGAGCTGGTGGTCGAGCCGGGCCGGGCGATCGCCGCTCCCGGCACCGTGACCTTGTACCAGGTGGGCACCACCAAAGACGTCACTGTCGGCACGTCTGGGCGCCGATGCTATGTGTCGGTGGACGGCGGGATGAGCGACAACGTGCGCACCGCGCTCTACGACGCGAGCTATGACTGCCGGCTGGTCTCCCGCCGCTCCGAGGCGCCACCCGTGCTGTCCCGGGTGGTCGGCAAACACTGCGAGTCCGGTGATGTGGTAGTCCGGGACTGCTGGCTGCCCGAGGATCTGGCCCCGGGGGATCTGGTGGCGCTCGCCGCCACCGGCGCGTACTGCTACTCGATGTCCAGCCGGTACAATCTGCTGCCCCGCCCGGCGGTGGTCGCGGTGCGCGAGGGCACGCACCGGCCGCTGTTGCGCCGGGAGACGCTCGCTGATCTGCTGTCCCTGGAGGTCACGTGAGCAGATCCATTGGAGTGACTCCGATCGGGGTGGCCCCTATTGGAGTAGCGCTGTTGGGCTGCGGCACGGTGGGCCGCGAGGTGCTGCGGCTGCTCACCGAGCAGTCCACTGAGCTCGCCGCGCGGGTCGGCGCGGTGGTGCGGCTGGTCGGCGTGGCGGTACGCCGCCCCGGGCGCCATCCCGAGGTGCCCGCCGAACTGCTCACCACCGACGCCGCTGAGCTGGTCAGTCGCGACGGCGTGGACGTCGTGATCGAGGTGATCGGCGGCATTGAGCCGGCCCGGCCACTGCTGCTGGCCGCGCTGCGTGCCGGGCGGGGCGTGGTCACCGCGAACAAGGCGCTGCTCGCCGAGTGCGGGCCCGAGTTGTACGCCGCGGCCGACGCGGCCGGTGCCGACCTGTACTTCGAGGCGGCGGTGGCCGGCGCGATCCCGCTGCTGCGCCCGCTGCGGGAGTCGCTGGCGGGGGACCGCATCACCCGGGTCACCGGCATCGTCAACGGCACGACCAACTTCATCTTGTCCGCGATGGATTCCTCCGGGGCCGGCTACGGCGAGACCCTGGAGGAGGCCGGCCGGCTGGGATACGCCGAGGCCGACCCGACCGCCGACGTGGAGGGCTACGACGCCGCCGCCAAGGCCGCCATCCTGGCGTCACTGGCCTTTCACACCCGCGTGACCAGCGCCGACGTCTACCGCGAGGGTATCGCTGAGGTATCCGCCGCTGACATCGCCGCGGCCCGCAAGCTCGGCCGCACGGTGAAGCTGCTGGCGATCTGTGAGCGAGTGCTCGACGCCGCCGGCACCGAGTGGGTCTCGGCCCGGGTGTACCCGGCGATGATCCCCCGCTCGCACCCGCTGGCCACGGTCAGCGGGGCCTACAACGCGGTGTTCGTCGAGGCGGACGCCGCCGGGGCGCTGATGTTCTACGGCCAGGGCGCCGGTGGGGCCCCGACCGCCAGCGCGGTGCTCGGGGACTTGGTGGCCGTCGCCCGCAACCGGGTGGCGGGTGGCTACGGGCCGCGCGAGTCCGCCTACGCGGACCTGCCGATTCGGCCGATGGGGGATACTCCGACCAGTTACCACGTCAGCCTCGGGGTACTCGATCGCCCCGGCGTGCTGGCGCGGGTGGCGCAGGTCTTTGCCGATCAGGAGGTGTCCATCATGGCGGTGCGCCAGACCGGCCGCACCGCTGGGCCCGATGACGCCGGACCTGATGACGCTGGTGCGGGCGGCCTCGGGGCGACTTTGGTGATCGTCACGCACTCGGCGCCGGACGCCGCGCTGCGCTGCACAGTGGACAAGCTGGCCGGTCTGGACGTGGTCCGCGACGTGGTCAGCGTGATGCGGGTGGAGGGTGAGCTTACGTGAGTGTGCCCGCGCCGCAGGCGACGGCGCGCCGTCCGTGGCCCGGGGTGATCGAGGCCTACCCGAACCGGATCCAGGTCGATCCCGGCTGGCGGGTGGTGACCCTGCAGGAGGGCGACACCCCGCTGCTGCCCGCTCCCGTGCTGTCCCGGCGCACCAGCTGCGAGGTGTTCCTCAAGGTTGAAGGCGCCAACCCCACCGGCTCATTCAAGGACCGCGGGATGACGGTGGCGGTGACCGAGGCGCTGGCGCGCGGCGCGGAGGCGGTGTTGTGCGCCTCCACCGGCAACACCGCGGCCTCAGCCGCCGCCTACGCGGCCCGGGCCGGGATTCCCTGTGCCGTGCTGGTGCCCCAAGGCAAGATCGCGCTGGGCAAGCTCGCGCAGGCCACCGCCTACGGCGCGCGGATCCTGGCGGTGGAGGGCAACTTCGACGACTGCCTGGAGCTGGCCCGCAAGACCGTCGCCGACTACCCGGTGACCGCCTTGGTGAACTCGGTGAACCCGGTCCGGTTGCAGGGGCAGAAAAGCGCCGCGTTCGAGATCTGCGACGCGCTGGGCCGGGCCCCGGACGTGCACTGCCTGCCGGTCGGCAACGCTGGCAACATCACCGCGTACTGGATGGGTTACACCGAGTACCACACCGATGCGGTGGTGGCTGGCCGGCCGCGGATGTTCGGTTTCCAGGCCGCGGGTGCGGCACCTCTGGTGCACGGCGTGCCAGTGCTGGAGCCGGACACCATCGCCACCGCCATCCGGGTCGGCAACCCGGCGTCCTGGGCCGCGGCGACCCGGGCCAGGGAGGAGTCCGGCGGTCTGTTCGAGGCGGTCACCGACGAGCAGATCCTCAGCGCGTACCGGCTGCTGGCCGGGCGGGAAGGGGTGTTCGTCGAACCGTCCTCGGCCGCCGCCGTGGCGGGGATGCTGCTGGTCGCGGGCGACGGCCGGTTGCCCCGCGGCTGCCTGGTCGTCTGCACGGTCACCGGGCACGGGCTCAAGGATCCCGACACCGCGCTGCGCGGTATTCCCGCTCCCGAGCCCATCCCCGTCGACCCGGCCGCCGTCGCGGCCGCGCTGGATCTTTCGTGACTGGTCGTGTGCGGGTCCGGGTACCCGCGTCCACGGCCAACCTCGGGCCGGGTTTCGATGCTCTCGGACTGGCGCTGGCGCTGTATGACGAGGTCGAGGTGACGCTGGCGGCGTCGGGCCTGCGAGTCGAGG
Organism: Pseudonocardiaceae bacterium; assembly: GCA_050699655.1. Taxonomy (GTDB): domain Bacteria; phylum Actinomycetota; class Actinomycetes; order Mycobacteriales; family Pseudonocardiaceae. Next base: position 3,145 of record JBOHFJ010000197.1, on the reverse strand, counting down.
TGCACGGCGAGGGCGCCGGGCAGGTGCCCACCGACGAAGAGCATCTGGTGGTCCGCGCGCTGCGCGCGGCGTGCGCCCGGCTCGACTACCGGCCCGACGGCCTGGTGCTGCACTGTCACAACAGCATCCCGCACGCCCGGGGGCTGGGCTCCTCGGCGGCGGCCGCTGTCGCGGGCGTGCTGGCCGGTTATGCCCTCGCGGGAAGGGAACCGGACGCCGCGGCGTTGGACCTGGCGGCTAGGTTCGACGGGCACGCCGACAATGCCGGGGCCAGCCTGCTGGGCGGCCTGGTGATCTCCTGGCGGGACGGGAGCTTGGGGGACGGGAGCTTGGGGGACGGGGGTTTGCGGGACGGGGGCGCGTTCCGGGCCATCCGCCTGGAGCCGCATCCGGACCTCGCGCCCGTGCTGTTCGTGCCCCGGCAGCGCTGCGCCACCGAGGTCACCCGAGGGCTGCTGCCCGCCGCTGTGCCGCACGCCGACGCGGCATTCACCGCCGGGCGGGCCGCGCTGCTCGTCCACGCGTTGACCGCCGCACCCGCGCTGCTGCTGGCGGCCACCGAGGACCGGCTGCACCAGCCCCACCGCCGGAGCGCCTATCCGGCGACGGGGCGGTTGGTGGACGCGTTGCGCGCGGCCGGGGTGCCCGCCGCGGTGTCGGGTGCCGGGCCGGCGGTGCTCGCGTTGCCGGCCAGCGGCGGCGTGCCTACAGTGGTGGACACCGCTGGCTTCACCCGACACCACCTCGACATCGCCCGCGACGGTGCCGCTGTCACGGGGTGATTGTCACGGTGTGATCCACCCATTCGCGGGCCAGTTGTTGCCGTGCTGGCTGTATACCGATAGGCTGAGCGGAGTTCAGACACTGTGTGCACGGGCACCGGTGCCGTGTTCGGGCCCCTCTCACCCGGACGATTAATCTCCCGCCTTCCGGTTCGTGGTAGCGGGAAGCCTGGCACTCACACCCTGGCCACAGCTGAACATGTCCCGTGCCGGTCGGCTCGACACCGATAACTTTTGGGTACGCGAGCCTCCCGCACTGGATCGGGCGCCGTCCGCATACCGCCGGACGGTGAGCAGGCTGGCTTGAGCTGTGTCTCGGGCCGGTTAGGAAGGATCTGTGTGAGCGACATCAACCTGTTGGACAGTGATGTTCCCGCCGCGGCATCGCCGGAACTGCCCCCGGTCGAGCGAGCCGGGGCGGCTGTGCCGTCGTCGGACAATGGGGCGCCGCCGCGTCGCCGTGGTGATGGACTGTCCGCAATGGTGATGGTTGACCTGCGCAAGCTGGCGGGTCAGATGGGCATCCCCAACATCTCCGGCATGCGCAAGAACGATCTGATCGCCGCGATCAAGGAGCGGGAGGGCCCTCCTCGCGCGCTGCGGCGCGCCCCCGAGGAGCAGCTCCCGCTGGACGCGGTTGTCAGCCGCACGGTGCCCCAGCTGGCTGGCTCACCAGGAGCCCGGGCGGAGGTTCCGGCTCTCGAGCGGCCGGTTGCCCCCGTCGCCGATTCGGCTCGCGTCGAGCTGGCGAGCTCCCCCGAGCAGCAAGACCGGGTGGGGCAAGACCCAGCTCAGCAGGATCGGCCGCCGCAGGACCGGGACCAGCAAGGAGACGCCGACGGCGCGGACCGGTCCCGCAACCGGCGGCGGCGTCCGATCCGCGGCGGTGACGCCCCACGACCCCAGCGCGATCAGACTCGGAGTGATCAGATTCGGAGCGATCAGACGCAGGGTGAGCAGCCCCCGGCGGCCCAGAACAGCAGTCAGCACAACGGTGGTCAGAGCACGCCTGGCCAGACTGGTCCTGGTTCGCGCGAGGACGACGAGGAAGGTCGCCGTCGCGGCCGGCGCTTCCGCGACCGCAACCGTCGCACCCGGCCTGAGCGGGGCAGCACCGATCGTGGTGGCACTGATCGCGACCGCACTGACCGTGGCAGCGACCGCCGAGACGGCGGTGAGCTGGAAGTCCGTGAGGACGACGTGTTGCTGCCGGTCGCGGGAATCCTTGATGTGCTGGACAACTACGCGTTCGTCCGCACCTCGGGCTACCTCTCCGGGCCCAACGACGTGTACGTGTCGCTGTCGCTGGTCCGCAGGTATTCGCTCCGCCGAGGAGATGCGATCACCGGTGCGGTGCGCCAGCCGCGAGACGGTGAGCAGCAGCGGCAGAAGTTCAACCCGCTGGTTCGGGTCGACAGCATCAACGGCCTGGACGTCGAGCAGTCCAGAAACCGCCCGGAGTTCACCAAGCTCACCCCGCTGTACCCGAATGATCGGTTGCGGCTGGAGACCGAGCAGAACGTGATGACCACCCGGGTGATCGACCTGATCGCGCCGATCGGGAAAGGCCAGCGGGCGCTGATCGTCTCGCCGCCCAAGGCGGGCAAGACGATGATCCTGCAGGCGATCGCCAATGCGATCACCACCAACAACCCGGAATGCCACCTCATGGTCGTGCTCGTCGACGAGCGGCCCGAAGAGGTCACCGACATGCAGCGCTCGGTGAAGGGCGAGGTCATCGCCTCCACCTTCGACCGGCCGCCCTCGGACCACACCACGATCTCCGAGCTGGCCATCGAGCGGGCCAAGCGGCTGGTGGAGATGGGGCACGACGTGGTCGTGTTGCTGGACTCCATCACCCGGCTGGGCCGGGCCTACAACCTGGCGGCACCGGCGTCCGGCCGGATCCTCTCCGGTGGCGTGGACTCCACCGCGCTCTACCCGCCGAAGCGGTTCCTGGGCGCGGCCCGCAACATCGAAGACGGCGGCTCGCTGACCATCTTCGCGACCGCGCTGGTGGAGACCGGGTCCACGATGGACACCGTGATCTTCGAAGAGTTCAAGGGAACCGGCAACGCCGAGATCAAGCTCGACCGCAAGATCGCCGACAAGCGAGTCTTCCCGGCCGTTGACATCAACCAGACCGGTACCCGCAAGGAGGAGCTGCTGCTGTCCCCGGACGAGCTGGCCATCCACCACAAACTGCGCCGGGTGCTCTCCGGCCTGGAGACCCAGCAGGCCATCGACCTGGTGCTGGACCGCCTCCGCAAGACCCGCACCAACATCGAGTTCCTGATGCAGGTCTCCAAATCCACCGCCGGCACCGGCACCGACTAACCAGCTCCGCCCGACCCCTCCCACCC
>JBOHFJ010000196.1:0-9413 GCA_050699655.1 Pseudonocardiaceae bacterium | reverse complement strand
TTGCTGGCGCATGTCGTGGTGTATTACGTGCTGGGGTTGAACCTGTTCTTCGGTGAGGCCTACGAAGAAGTGATGCGCCAGCTTGTGAACGGGTTGCGGTTTCTGGGAACTGGCGGGACAACTGGAAAGTACCCACCACCAGCACGCTCTCACAGGCCCGGACGCGGTTGGGTGAGGCCCCGATGAAATTGTTGTTCGAGCGGATCGCGGTGCCGATGGCCCGGGCGGGTACCCGCGGGGCGTGGTTTCACGGTTTGCGGGTGATGGCCATCGACGGTCTGGTCCTCGACGTGCCTGACACCCCCGCGAACGACGAGGCGTTCGGCCGTAGCGGCAACGCGACCGCGCCCAGCCCGTTCCCCCAGGTCCGCCTCATCGCCCTGGGTGAGTGCGGCACCCACGCCGCCGTCGACGCCGAGCTGGGCGGAGTCACCACCGGTGAGCAGACCCTTGCCGCGGCGCTGATCACCCGGTTCACCGCGGGCATGCTGGTGCTCGCCGACCGGAGCTTTTACAGCTATCAGGCCTGGTGCCAGGCCCTGGCGACCGGGGCGGCGCTGCTGTGGCGGGTCACGGCGAACCTGACGCTGCCCGTGCTGGAATGGCTACCTGATGGCTCCCACCGGTCAGTGGTGATCAACCCGAGGATCCGCGGCCGGCGCCGCGAGGCGCTCATCACCGCCGCGACCGCCGGCGACACCCTCGACCCGGCCCAGGCCTCGGTCGTCCGGGCCGTCGAGTACATGATCGAAAACCGGCCCGGTGGTGGGGAGCTGTTCTGCCTGATCACCTCGATCCTCGATCACGAGCTCGCACCCGCGGTCGAACTCGCCGAAACCTACGCCCAGCGATGGGAAATCGAACTGTCCTTCGACGAGATCGAAACCCACCAAACAGGACACAACCGGGTACTCCGCTCCAAGACACCGGAACTGGTGAAACAAGAGATCTGGTCACTGCCGCTGACCCACTACGCGATACGACATGTCATGAAAGACGCCGCCGACACCGACCCCGACGACCTCTCATTCATCCGCGGCTACCGCGCGATCCGTCGCCAGGTCCCCAACCAGGCGGGTTTTTCCCCTCGCAAACTCGCCACCGCACTCACTGAAACCATCAACGAAATCACCGAACGACCCAACCCCCCACGACGACACCGAACCTACCCCCGAGTGATCAAAAGATACCGCGCCCACAGTCACCGCATCAAACGAACCACCGACCACGGCCAACTCCACACCAACCCACCAAAGATCCACATCTTCAAGGTCAAATGCCTACTTAACGGCATTGCCCCAGAGACGGTCGTCGTCCCGAAGATCCCCCGCCTGCGGCCTGGGTGTCGGAGGCCGCAGGCGCTCAGACCCGCATCCTCAATGCTGGCACTGGCAACCAGGCCCCGCAACTGACAGGGCACCAGTGGGGTTGGCGGTTGTTCGCCGCGCTCGCGACCGGGGTTGGTGGTACTTGAAGGGCTACCTGGCGGGGGTGAGCGCGGCGGCCAGCGGGTGCGCGGTCAGGTCGCACTGCCACCGCCGGGCACCACTGGCGAGCAGTTCTCGCGCCACTGCGGCGGCGTCGAGCGGGTCCGGGGGCTCCCAGCACAGCCGGCGGACCACGTCGGCCGCCAGCAAGTTCTGGGCCGGCAGCCGGTGTTGCTCGGCGATCTCGCTCAGCGTCGCGCGCGCCGCGGCGAGCCGGAGGGCCGCGGCCGGATCCCGGTCCGGCCAGCGGTTCAGTGGGGGCGGGCCCTCACCCTGGGCTCGCGGCGAGGGGAGTTCGCTGATCGGCACGACCCTCGCGGCCTGAATCGCGGCCAGCCAGGTCTTGACGTGCCGACGTTGCGAGCGGCCGCTGAACACCGGCCGGCGCAGCAGCGTGGCCTCGTCCGGTGGGTCGGCCAGCGCCGCGTCGATGATCGCGGCATCGGGCAGCACTCGTCCCGGGGCGATGTCCCGCCGCTGGGCTAGCTGGTCGCGGGCATGCCACAGCTCCCGCACCACGGCCAGTTCGCGGGGCTTGTGGACGCGATGCATCCCCGAGGTCCGCCGCCACGGGTCAGCCCGTGGGCCGGGTGGGCCAGCGCCCCGCACCGCCTCGAACTCCGCCGCAGCCCAGCCCGACTTGCCTTGGGCATCCAGTTCGGCGGCGATCGTGGCTCGCAGCGGCAGCAGCAGCTCGACATCGAGCGCTGCGTAGGTCAACCACTCCGCGGGCAGCGGCCGGCGAGACCAGTCGGCGCCACCGTGGCCCTTCTGCAAGTGGTAACCCAGCAGTTCTTCGACCAGTGCGGCCAGGCCGACCCGCTCGAGCCCGGCCAGCCGAGCGGCCAGCTCGGTGTCGAACACCGCGGCGGGTACCAGGCCCAGTTCGGCCAGGCAGGGCAGATCCTGGGACGCGGCGTGCAGCACCCATTCCAGCGGGTTGAGCACGTCGGCCAGCCTGGACAGGTCGTCAAGGCCGATCGGGTCGATGAGCACCGTGCCCGCGCCCGCTCGGCGCAGCTGCACAAGGTAAGCGCGCTGCCAGTAGCGGTAGCCCGATGCGCGTTCGGTGTCCACGGCTACTGGCCCGGTGCCGCCGCCGAGCACCTCGACAGCGGCGTCCAAGGCTGCCGGAGTGGCGACCACCGGTGGCACTCCAGCAGCCGGCTCCAGCAACGGGACCGCGGTGGTCTCGGTCAGCGGATGACCCCCGCACGCATCGCGAGGGCAACCATCTGCGCTCGGTCACCCGTGCCGAGCTTGCGTCCGATTCGGGAGAGGTGGCTTTTGACCGTGAGCGCGGACAGGCTCAGTGTCTCGCCGATCTCCTTGTTGGACTGCCCGTTGGCCACTAGCTGGAGGACTTCGACCTCCCTGGCGGACAGCTCGCGCGGTGTGTTGTCGGTTCCCGCCACCCGGGTGCCTGACGCCAGAATCGGCGCCACCGAGGGGTCGGCGTACACCCCGCCCTCGAGCACTCGGCGCACACCGTCGGTGACTACCGAGGGTGACGCCGATTTGAGCAGGTAGGCCTGTGCGCCCGTTTGGAATGCCGAGCGCACGGCGTGCGGGTCGTCGGAGGAGGCCAATACCACAATGCGGGTCCAGCCCCAGCCGCGCAGCTCGCCGATCAGGTCCAGCCCACTGCCGTCGGGCAGGGTCAGATCCAGTATCGCCAGATCGCACGGGCCCGAGGCCAGGGCGCGTGTCCTGGCCTCGGCCACCGATGCGGCCTCATGCACGGTGACCGCGCCCATCGTCACCAAGCGTGAGGCGATCGCCTCACGCAGTAACGGATGGTCGTCGACCACCAGTACCGTGAACAGTTCTTCCCGCGGATGCGGGACTAATGACGCCGGCACGGCGCCGGATGGCGACGACCTGATGGTCGCGCCGTATCCGACAGCAGCCACGTAGCTACCTCCCTGGAGTCGGTCGTGCCCCCGACCGCACCGGGACCTCGTGCGAGTGACCGCGCCGCCACTCGAGCGAGGATTGGTGTCGTACGGGGAGACTAGCCGCCTGAGCGGCCTCGCGGGGGGCCGGTAGGAACCTTCTTGGCAATCTCGCAGCAAAGCCGCCATCGGCGGTCGCCCGATCAGGCGAGTCTGCGCGCATTGAGGTAACGGCCGTGCCATCCTGCGCGACTCACCTGAGGCTCGCCACTCCGACCGGAGGGAGACCTGCGGCCGCAGCCATGAGTTCACAGAAAGCTTCCGCATGCGCCGTCAGGCGCTCGCCCACGGGGGTCCACGATGCGCGCAGCTCGATGTCGTGGGCCCGCTCAGGCCCGGCGATGGCGCCGAACCGAGCTGACGAGGTCTGGGTGACGGTGCCGCCGAGGGCGGTGTGCTCGGCGCCCGTGCCGCTTAGCGCGTCGGCGAGCCAGGACCAGCTCACCGCGGGCAGTAGCGGGTCACCAGCGACTTCGACATCCAGCTCGGCGCGGACGAAGCCAACCAGCCGCAAGGTGGCGTTCCAGCAGTCTTGACCCTCCGGGTCGTGCAGGAGCACGAGCCGACCGGTTGTCGGCGAGTGGTCGGCACCGGGAAGTTCAAGACCCCAGGCGTAGGCCCAGGGCGCGAGTCGGCGTGGGGCCGGGATCGGCTCGAACCGCATCTCGGGGCGAGGCCGCATCGCGCTGAGGGAGGTCACCGCGTTGCGGAAAATCTCCGGGGCGTCAGTCAGATCGGGCACATCCGAACTGTAAGAGGGTCGCCGCCGGCAGCGGCGCCGAAACGCCGCTGCTCAGGCAGTGAATCCAAGGCGAGTCCACAGATCGAGTACCGGACGAGTCCAGGACACGGGCCGGGGGCTGGCTCGCCAACCGGGAACCAACCCGTGCGAGGATGTCAGCTGAGATGACTACGACAGGCGCACCGCCCGCCGCCCGCCGGCTGCTTCCCGACGCGCCGCTGCTGCTCGCTGCCCGGGGCGAGCGACCGAAGCGGCTGCCGGTGTGGTTCATGCGCCAGGCTGGGCGCTCGCTGCCCGAGTACCGTGCGCTGCGAGCGCACCAGCCGATGCTGCGGGCTTGCATGACTCCCGAGCTGGTGTGTGAGATCACGCTGCAGCCCGTGCGCCGGCACGGGGTGGACGCCGCGATCCTGTTCAGCGACATCATGGTGCCGCTGCACGCCGCGGGAGTCGGGCTGGACATCGTGCCGGGTACCGGTCCGGTGGTGGAGCGCCCGGTGCGCAGCAGCTCCGATGTCATGGCGTTGCCAGTGCTACAACCCGATGCCCTCGCCCCGGTTGCCGCCGCGGTGCGGCTGCTGGTCGCCGAGCTCGGCCAGACCCCGCTGATTGGCTTCGCCGGGGCCCCGTTCACCCTGGCGTCCTACCTTGTGGAGGGCGGCCCGAGCCGCAACCACGAGCGCACCAAGGCGCTCATGCACTCCGAGCCTGACGTCTGGCACGCGCTGCTGGACCGGCTCGCCGAGCTCACCCTGACCTTCCTCGGAGTGCAGGCAGCCGCCGGAGTGGACGCGCTTCAGCTGTTCGATTCCTGGGCGGGCGCGCTGTCCGAGCGGGAGTACCGGCAGTTCGTGCTCCCGCACTCGGCGCGGGTGCTGGCGGGCCTGGCCGGCACCGGATTGCCGCGGATCCACTTCGGGGTGGGCACCGGGGAGCTGCTCGGCGCGATGGTCCAAGCCGGCGCGGACGTCGTCGGGGTGGACTGGCGGATTCCGCTGGACGTCGCCGCGCGGCGAGTGCGGGCCGCTCGAGCGCACGGCCCGATCGTGCTCCAGGGCAACCTTGACCCGGCGGTCCTGCTGGCCGGCTGGCCGGCTATCGAGGAGCAAGCTCGCCGGGTGATCGCTGAGGGGCAAGCGGCCGACGCGCATGTGCTTAACCTCGGTCACGGCGTCCTGCCGGACACCGACCCGGACATGCTGACCCGCATCGTGGAGCTGGCGCACTCGCGGTGACCGGTTTTTCGCGCGCCTGTCGGGTCGCCGTCGTGGGTGGGGGTATCTCCGGGCTGGCCGCGGCACACCGGCTGCGCACGCTGCTCGGCACGGCCGCTGAGATCGTGCTCGTCGAGGGCTCCCGGCGGCTCGGCGGCGCGCTGCGCACCGTGGAGCTGGGCGGCGTCACGCTCGATGTGGGGGCGGAAGCCTTCCTGGTGCGCCGGCCGGAGGCGCTCAGGCTGGTCGAGGAACTGGGGCTCGGTGGGCAGCTGAGGCACCCCACCTCGGCCGCGCCCACCGTGCGGGCCGCTGGACGCATCGCGGCGCTGCCCACCCGCACCGTGCTGGGCCTGCCCGGCGTGGCCGCCGACGTCGCTGGCCTGCTCTCCGCGCCCGGGGTGGCGCGAGTGGCCGCGGAGCCCGCGGCGCCGTTGTCCTGGGAGCCCGGGCAGGACGCCGCGGTCGGCATGCTGCTGCGTGAGCGAGCCGGCGACGAGCTGGTTGACCGGTTGGTCGATCCGCTGCTGGGTGGGGTGTACGCCGGGCGCGCTGACGCGCTGGGGCTGCGTGCGACGTTGCCTGCCGTGGCCACCGCTCTGGACCGGGGCGCTGGGTCGCTGCTCGCCGCGGCCAGCGCGGTGCTGTCCGCGAGCCGGCCGGGACCGTCCCCGGTGTTTGGCACCCTCAGCGGCGGGCTTGATGCTCTGGTGGACGCGCTGGCGACCGCCGCGGCGGTGCGTCCTCGGCTCGGACTGCCGGTGCGCGAGCTGGCTCGCATCCCCGATGGCTGGCGGCTGCGTCTCGGCGCCATAACTGAGACCGAGCACCTGGATGTCGATGCCGTTCTGCTGGCCGTCCCGGCGCCAGCGTTGCGCCGGTTGCTGGCCGATCCGTTGCCGGTCGCCTCGACCGCGGCGGGCCGGGTCGAGGTCGCCTCCTGCGCGGTGGTCGGCCTCGCGCTGCCGCTGGCCGCCGCGCGGGCCCTGCCAGAGGCCTCTGGGGTGCTGGTCTCCGCCACTGAACACCTAGCGGTCAAGGCGTTCACCTTCTCCGGGCGCAAGTGGGCGCACGCGTCGTCGGATGAGGTGCTGCTGATCCGAGCCTCGCTGGGCCGCCACGGCGAAGCCTGGGTGCTGCAACGGGATGACGCGGAGCTCATCGCCGCGGTGCGGGCTGATCTGGCCGCACTCACCGGGATCACCGCCGCGCCGGTGGACGCCGTGGTGGCCCGCTGGGGCGGTGCGTTGCCGCAGTACGCGCCTGGGCACCTCGACGCGGTCGCCGCCCTGGAGCGGGACGTGGCCCGCTCGGCCGGCCTCGCGGTTGCCGGCGCCACCCTGCACGGGGTGGGCTTGCCCGCCTGCATCGCGACCGCCGACGCCGCTGCCCGGCGCATCGCCGAATACCTGACCGGTCTCGGCGCACCGGCGCTGCCGCGGGGTGGGGCACCGGCCGGGGCGTCCAGTGGACCACACAGTGGCACGATGGAGCCATGACTCGCCGGGACTACGCCGCGCTGAACTCCACCATTCGCTACACCATGTGGTCGGTCTTCCGGGTCGAGCCCGGCCGGCTGCCGGCCGACCGCGCTGAGCCCGCGCGCGAGGCGCAGCACTGTCTCGAGACGCTGGAAGGCAAGGGCGTGGTGGTGCGCGGGGTCTACGACCTTGCCGGCCTGCGCGCCGACGCGGACTGGATGATCTGGTGGCATGCCGGGGAGGTCGAGGCGCTGCAGGCCGGGTACGCCGAGCTGCGTCGCGCCACGGCGCTGGGCCGGGCCAGCGTCCCAGTGTGGTCGACGGTGGCGCTGCATCGCCCCGCGGAGTTCAACAAGAGCCACGTGCCGGCGTTCATCGCTGGTGAGGAGCCCAAGCGGTATGTCAGCGTCTACCCGTTCGTGCGCTCCTACGAGTGGTACCTGCTGCCGGACGAGCAGCGCCGCGAGCTGCTCGCCGAGCACGGCAGGCAGGCCCGCGACTATCCCGACGTGCGGGCCAACACGGTCGCCTCCTTCGCGCTGGGCGACTACGAATGGATCCTCGCGTTTGAGGCCGACGAGCTGCATCGCATCGTCGACCTGATGCGCGCGCTGCGGGCCAGCGGGGCCCGGCGGCACGTCCGCGAGGAGGTGCCGTTCTTCACCGGCCCCCGGGTACCCGTCGCCGAGCTGGTTGCTGGACTGCCTTAACTCTCAGCGGGCACCAGCCGCAGCGAGATCGAGTTGATGCAGTAGCGCTGATCGGTGGGGTTGTCGTACCCCTCACCCTCGAAGACGTGCCCGAGATGGCTGTGACAGGTCGCGCAGAGCACCTCGACGCGCCTGGCGAACATGCTGCGGTCCTCGCGCAGCAGCACCGCGTCGCCGGCCAGCGGGGTGAAGAACGACGGCCACCCGCAGTGTGATTCGAACTTGTGGTCGCTGCGGAACAGCTCCGCGCCACAGGCCCGGCACTCGTACACGCCCTCGGTCTTGGCGTGCTCGTATTCGCCGGTCCCCGGCGGCTCGGTCGCCGCCTCGCGCAACACGGCGTACTCCTGGGCGGTGAGCTCCGCGCGCCACTGGGCTTCGGACTTGACGACCTTGGGTGCGGCGCCTTTGACCGGTTTCATGGTGACCACGCTACGCGGGCGGTTCTCCGCGATGTCAGCTCAGCAGGGCGCTGAGGATGAACGCCGTCGCCCCCCACAGCGTGACGGCTACGCCGAGCAGGATCAGCGCCACCACCAGGACGGCCGCCGCGCGCCGAGAGCCCTGCGCGCGGTTGGCCGACTCGGCGAAGTCGCGGACCCCGGACAGGTAGCCCTCGACGGTGAACCCGGGACGTTGCTGGTAAACGCGGTCCAGGTGTTCGAAGAAGGCCCGCACCTCGGGATCGTCGCGGTCCAGCCCGATCAGGTCGTCGTCGAGTCGACGTCGCTCCCGCGCGTCCGGCTGGTCGGGCTGCGGTTCGCTGCGCACCACGGGCCCACGGTAGCCCCCTGCGTTGGGCCCCCGTGCGATAGCTGACCGACCGTGGCACCCGGACGATGTCAACGTGCTTACGGCCTGATTTCGTAAACGAATAAGTGTCGATCCCCAGGAGCCACCGTAACCATGACTCGCAATGGAGTGTCGTCTTCCCCGTACCCGGTGTGAGTGATCTCAGCGACTGGTGTGCCAGGGGTCAATTTGAGCCGGTCCTTCTCGGACCGAGTTGGCATACGCGCTTTTATCTCATCGACGAACTGTGACTGGGCGCACTCGATGACGGCTAGCGGACCGCCGGGTGCTGATGCCGATCGGGGTTATATGAGAAGAGTACTACGCGCACGTTTCTCTGGGAAGTAGCTTTCGGTGAGCTGGTAGGGTTTGTCGTCCACTGCGTCGTCAACGTGGTTTCGGAAGGAATCGCCTTCCCAGGTGCTAGCTCACCCCGTGTGATCGCCTCGCGGAGTGTGGTCGGGACCTGCTCATACAGCGGACATCCGTTAGCGGCCTTGCTGACCAATGAGACTCCCCAGTGTTGCGTGATTCTGCCGCCTTCGCTCAGCGTTGTTGCCAACGCGATGATTACTTCGGGCTCGTGGCGACCCGACTGTGGATCATTGTCGGACTCAATAACTCCGCATCTGTTCCTTCGACCGGCCTGCTGTCCATCACAAAATAATCCGAGTCAACGAGTAACTTCACCGAAATAAAATCACGGGTATGTTGACCTGGTGAGTCGGGTGGGTCAAGCATTGTTACGGACGCACTGGCAGGCGGGATGATCTCCCACTTCAGGTCAGAGCCGCAGTCCGCGCCATGATGGGTCACGGATGCTGCCGCGGCGAGTGGAAGACCAGGCTCGCGTGGCACAGCGGGACGCCCACAACGCACGGCAGGGGGCGCAGCAGGCCAACCAGCAGACGCAGCAGGCCGAGGACCAGGCCCAGCAGGCGCACAACCAGGCTCAGCAGGCGCAGACCGATGCGGGGCAGATCCGCACGAACGCCCGGCAGCTTCAGTGGGCGTGGACGCTCACCGGTGAGC
>JBOHFJ010000195.1:0-9468 GCA_050699655.1 Pseudonocardiaceae bacterium | reverse complement strand
GGGGGAGTCGCACGCCCGGGCCCACCCCGCCACTGTTGTCCCGCGTAGGCGGATCACCCATGGGTGGGGGAACCCAGCGATCCTGGCGGGCCGCGGTCCGGCGGGGGGATGACGAACCGCGGGCTTCTGCTCACCCGCCGGAAGTTAGGGTGGGAGCGACGAGGAGAGCGGTGACACACTCTCAGTCAGCCGAGCGAATCTCAAGGCCCTTGTGGTATTTGATACCTAGTGTACCCGATTGGCCTACTCTCCATCCCGGTATCCGCTCAGTGATCCGTTCAGGGACGGAGGTCTCGACTGACCGCGCTGGCGGAAGACATCGTGAGCACCGAGTAACGTCTGGGACGGCAACCGCGACATGTAAGCTGCACCGATCTCTGGGAGGTAGATGAACATGGGCATGGCAGCTATCCTGGCCGAATTGCCGGACATGTGGCGCAGCGCGTTGACCGCGCATGTGGCTGACCCGCAAGGTCTCTGCTGCGCTTGCCGCGACGAGAACGGCGTCGCGGCGGCGTGGCCGTGCCTGACCCGCGAGGTCGCCGAAGAAGCCAAGTATCTCTACGAGGGTGGGCTTCCGGGCACCTTCGGCGGTCGCCACGCAGCCCGCAAGGCGTGACACCCTCGGACAGGGACCCCAAGCAGGGAACCGCTGCGCAACCAGCCTTTCCCGGGGGGCGGGGGAAGCGGGCGACCAGCGGTTCCCTGCAACGACGGTGGGGATGTTAGCAGAGGTTCAACACACCGCCGTCGTAGCTTAATGTACGGGTAAGCGCTCAGTCACGGCCAGCACCCTTTCGGGCCATTAGTTGAAGCTGAATCAACCACTCTGAGTGATCAAGCATCGGGTGACCCACCCCCTGGGTGGCCGGACCTCACGCAAGGGCGGCTCGCGGCACCTGGCAGGCTGTCGGCCATGAGCTTGGGCACCCTGGTCCTGCTCCGCCACGGCGAGAGCGAGTGGAACGCCAAGAACCTGTTCACCGGCTGGGTGGACGTGCCGTTGTCGGCTCGCGGTGAGCGCGAGGCCGTGCGCAGCGGTGAGCTGATGCGCGAGGCCGAGCTGTTGCCTGATGTGGTGCACACCTCGCTGCTGCGCCGCGCGGTCAGCACCGCCTACCTCGCGCTCGACGTCGCCGACCGGCACTGGATTGCGGTGCGCCGCGACTGGCGGCTCAACGAGCGGCACTACGGCGCGCTGCAAGGCCTGGACAAAGCGCAGATCCGCCAGGAGTACGGCGATGCGCAGTTCATGCTGTGGCGCCGCTCCTACGACACACCGCCACCACCGATCGAGCGCGACAGCGAGTTCAGCCAGGACGGCGACCCACGCTACGCGGGAGTCGAGATCCCCCGGGCCGAGTGCCTGGCCGACGTGGTGGCCCGACTGCTGCCGTATTGGGAAGCGTCGATCGTGCCCGATCTGCGGGCCGGACGCACCGTGCTGGTTGCCGCGCACGGCAACTCGCTGCGCGCGTTGATCAAGAACCTGGACGGAATCGACCCCGCGGCCATCGTCGGCCTCAACATCCCGACGGGCATCCCACTGAGGTATGACTTCGATGACCAGATGCGGCCAGTCGCTCGGGGCGGCACCTACCTTGATCCCGACGCTGCGGTCGACGCCATCGCTATGGTTGCCCAGCAGGGCCGGTAGTTCACCAGTCCGGATGTCCGGCATGGCGATAACGGATGAACCAGCGGTGAACGAAAGGCGAAGATTCACCCAAATGTCGGTGGTTCTGGTCACTCGGAGTGTGTCAAGGCTAGGGGTGACACCCGGTCCGGTGGCTACGATTGACATGTGACCCTCACCGCTGTCATCGTCCCCGCGATCAGCTCTCTGCTGCTTGGGTTGGCGGTGGGGGTCCTGATCGGCCGGCGGGCCCGCACGCCGACGACACCGCCGCCCAGGGAGAGCGCGACGGTCGCTGAATTGGTCCAGCGGGTGGTGCTCTCCTCGCACAACGGCGTGGTGCTGCTCGACCGGCTGGGCGACGTGGTGCTGGCCAACCCGCCAGCCCTGGAACTGGGCCTCGTGCGTGACTCGCGTCCGGATGAACGCGCGCGCAAAGCCGCCGAGCAGGTGCGCGACACCGGCGAGGTGATCCGGGTTGATCTCTCGCCACTGGACCGCGGGGCGCGAGCCGGTCGCGGGCCCACCGCGGTGTTCGGGGAAGTCCGGCCGCTGGGTGAGGGCTTCACCGTGATCGACGCGTCCGACGAGTCGGATGCGGTCCGGCTCGAGGCGACCCGGCGGGACTTCGTGGCCAACGTCAGCCACGAGTTGAAGACCCCGGTCGGGGCGATGGCACTGCTCGCCGAGGCGGTGCTGGACGCCGCCGAGGATCCACACGAGGTACGCCGGTTCGGCACCAAAATCCTCAACGAAGCCAACCGGTTGGGGACCCTGGTGACCGAACTGATCGCGCTGTCCCGGCTGCAGGGTGCCGAGCGGCTGCCCGAGCTGGCCACGGTCGAGGTCGACACGGTGGTGCGGGCAGCGCTGGACCGTTGTCGACTGGTCGCCGAATCGGCCAACGTTGCGATCACTGTCGACCCGCCCAGTGAGCTGTTGCTGAGCGGTGACGCGACGCTGCTGGTCACCGCGCTGTCCAACCTGCTTGACAACGCGGTGTCCTACTCGCTATCAGGCAGCCCGGTGTCGGTCAGCAGGCGACTGGCGAACGGGTTCGTGGAGATCGCCGTCACCGACCGGGGCCCGGGCATTGCCCACGAGCACCAGGAGCGGGTGTTCGAGCGGTTTTTCCGCATCGATCAGGCGCGCAGCCGAGCCACCGGCGGCACCGGGTTGGGGCTGGCGATCGTCAAGCACGTCGCCGCCAACCACGGTGGTGACGTGCGGCTCTGGAGCAAGCCCGGCACCGGCTCCACCTTCACCCTGCGGATTCCCGCGCATCCGGACAGCCCACCCGACGCGTCGCACGCGTTGTCGACACCCGAGTATGCGGGAAGGTAACCATGATCAGAGTACTGATCATCGAAGACGAGGAAGACTTCGCTGACCCGCTGGCGTTCTTGCTCCGCAAAGAGGGCTTCACGCCGGCGGTGGCCACCACCGGATCCGAGGCGCTGGAGGAGTTCGACCGCAACGGAGCCGACATCGTGCTGCTCGACCTGATGCTTCCCGGGATGAGCGGCACCGACGTCTGCAAGCAACTGCGAGCCCGCTCCGCCGTGCCCGTGATCATGGTGACCGCGCGGGACAGCGAGATCGACAAGGTGGTGGGCCTCGAGCTCGGTGCCGACGACTACGTCACCAAGCCCTACTCGGCCCGAGAGCTCATCGCGCGAATTCGGGCTGTGCTGCGCCGCGGTGGTGAGGGCCCGGAGGGTCCGGCCGCGGGCGCCGGCCCCGGGCCGGTGGTGCTGGAGGCCGGGCCCGTGCGGATGGACGTCGAGCGGCACACCGTCGTCGTGGCCGGCCGCGAGGTGGGGCTGCCTCTGAAGGAATTCGACCTACTGGAATACCTCCTGCGCAACGCGGGCCGGGTACTCACCCGCGGTCAGCTCATCGATCGAGTGTGGGGAGCGGATTACGTCGGTGACACCAAGACCCTGGACGTGCACGTCCAGCGCTTGCGCTCAAAGATCGAACGGGATCCCTCCGCGCCCCGGCACCTGCTCACCGTCCGCGGGCTTGGCTATAAGTACGACAGCTGAGCTCAGTCGCGGCGTAACCTGGCCTCTCGTGCGGCTAGGCGTGCTGGATGTCGGCTCCAACACCGTCCACCTGCTGGTGGTGGACGCCCACCAGGGCGGCCCGCCGCTGCCCCAGACCTCAGAGAAGTCGGTGCTGCGGTTGGCGGAGCAGATGGACGCTCGCGGTGAGATCACCCGCGAGGGGGCGGATCACCTGGTCCGCACCGTGCGCGAGGCGCTCGCGTCGGCGTCCGCGATGGGCTGCGAGGATCTGATGGCCTTCGCCACCTCCGCGACGCGTGACGCCTCGAACTCCCTCGCGGTGCTGAAGCGGGTGCACGCCGAGACCGGGGTCAAGCTGGAAGTCCTCTCTGGCGAAGAGGAGGCCATCCTCACGTTTCTCGCGGTCCGCCGGTGGTGTGGCTGGTCGGCTGGGCGGCTGCTCATGGTGGACGTCGGTGGCGGGTCACTGGAGATCGCCAGCGGGGTGGACGAGGAACCTGACGTGGCGGTGTCCCTGCCGCTGGGCGCCGGTCGACTCACCCGGTCCTGGCTCACGCACGACCCGCCGCGGCGCCGTGAGCTGGAGACCTTGCGCGAGCACATCGTCGAGCAGCTCGTGGAGCCAACCCGACAGTTGCGCGGCGTCGGCGCCGCGGACCGAGTGGTGGGCACCTCGAAGACGATCCGGTCGCTGGCTCGGCTCAGTGGTGCGGCGCCCTCGTCGGCGGGTCCACGGGTCCGGCGCACCCTCACCGACGCCGGCCTGCGCCAGGTGATCGCCTTCATTTCCCGGATGAGTGCTGAGGATCTGGCCGAGCTGGAGGGCGTCAGCGCCAGCCGATCCCACCAACTTGTCGCCGGTGCCCTGGTGGTCCAGGCCACGATGCGCGCGCTGGGTGTCGACGAAATGGATCTTTGCCCTTGGGCGTTGCGGGAAGGCGTGATCCTGCGGAAGTTAGACTGGCTGGACAGAATCGACCGGACGGCGCAGCAGGAGCGCCGTCCACCTCGACGGACTAGACGCACAGCGACCCGGGGTGCACGCTGAGAAATCATGAGGAGCAGTAGCGAGCCCGAAGAGCGGGCCCAGTTCACCGTGGCTGAGCTGCTGGCTCGATACGGCGAGGCATCCCCGACTCCCGGGCGGCGACACCGCCGGGCGGCCGAGGCTCCTGAGCCCACGGCGAACACCGCCGCGGCGCCGTTCGTGCCGGTTATTCCGCCGTTGTTCGCTGAGCGGGCACCGCTGGGCCGGATCGGGCTGCTCGACGGCCCCATCACCGAGCGGTTGCCGCGGCTTGATTCGCCGCCGGTGAACCCGGTTCCCCGGCTGAGCACCACCACCATTGATGAACCGCGCGGGAACGACGCCGATGCGGCTCACCCACCGGAGTCCGGGTCCCCGTTGTGGGACTGGGCCGTGATGGTGGGCCAGGTCGGGATCGGCGTCGGCGGCGGCGCCGCGTTGTGGCTGATCTGCGAGTGGCTCTGGCGATGGAACGCGGTGGTGGCGCTGGTCGTCGCCCTGGTCATGATCACTGGGCTGGTCTGGGTGGTACGGCGGGTTCGGCACGCTGAGGATCTGCAGACGACGGTGATCGCGGTGCTCGTCGGCCTGTTCGTCACGGTCTCCCCGGCGGCGCTGCTGCTTGTCAGCCGATAGCTGGTGGCCATGGCCTTCGAGCGGGCCCACCCCATCCGGGTTGCTCTGTCCACCGCCTCGGTGTGGCCCGAACCACTCTCGGTGGGCTTCGAACTGGCCGCCGAGCTGGGATACGACGGCGTCGAGGTGCTGGTCTGGGGCGATCCGGTCAGCCAGGACATCACCGCCCTCACGGGGCTGGCGACTCACCACCGGATACCAGTGCTTGCCTTACACGCCCCCTGCCTGCTGATCACCCAGCGGGTGTGGGGGGCGGATCCGGTGGTTCGACTGGACCGCAGTGTGCGGGCGGCCACCGAGCTGGGCGCGAGCGTGGTGGTGGTGCACCCCCCGTTTCGCTGGCAGCGCGACTACGCCACGGGCTTCGCCGAGCAGATCACCGCGCTGGAAGACTCTTCCGGGCTCACTATCGCGGTGGAGAACATGTTCCCGGTGCGTCGCGGCCGGCTGACGGTCTCCAGCTATCTGCCCTCACCCGACCCGACCGACGTCGGGTACTCGCACTACACGCTTGACCTCTCACACACCGCCACGGCTGGCGTCGACGCGGTGGCGATGGCCCAGCGGATGGGGTCGCGATTGGCGCACCTGCATCTGACCGACGGGAGCGGCGCCCCCCGCGACGAGCACCTGGTGCCCGGCCGGGGCACCCAGCCCTGCGCCGAGGTGTGCCGGGCGCTGGTGGAGCGCGGCTTCACTGGCACGGTGGTGCTCGAGGTGAGCACCCGCCGGGCCCGTACCCGCCCGGAGCGCCGCGCCCTGCTGACCGAGGCGCTGCTCTTCGCCCGCCTGCACCTGTGATCGAACCCACCACGAGTCACCAGGATCACTGGGCGTATGGTGTGCGCTGCTCTGTAGCGGATGCGTCACCACTGGTGAAATGAAGGAGTGCGAAAGCTCATCATGAGCACAATCATCGCCATCGAGATCATCGCGGCCATTGCCGTCCTCGCGGCTGTCGTGCGCTTCGCCGTGCGGGAGACTCAGCAACGCAGCCACGAGGCCGACCCGCAGCAGCACCCCGAGCCCGCGGCCACCCCAGGGGACATTTCTGGGGACATTTCTGGGGCGCCAGCGAACGCCAGCGAAGCCCAGGCAGGAGCCGAGGCCTAGCACGACGTTCACTCGCGAGTAGCCCGCCTGGGTCAGGCAGCTGCAGGCCTCAGTGGGTGAGGCGGGTGAGGCGGGTGAGGATATCGAATTGGCTTCCACGTTGCCGCCCCAGCGGCAGGCCGGTTGATAGTCGGGATCTTCCACGACCACGCGCAGCCACACCTCGTGGTCGCCGTCGCGGGCCGCGGCCCCGGCTGAGCGCAGGTCGTAGGTGTTGACCACCTCGCCGACCAGCGTGACGCCGAACCGGTGCGCCGCCGCGTCGAGTTGGCCCCGCAACCAGACCCGGCGTCGCTCAACGGCCCGCTCGACCTCGTCGGTGTCCATGGTCATTTCTTCGTGAAGTCCCCGTCTTTGTAGTGGCTCCCTCCCTTGCGTCCCCAATCCTCACACGTCGGCGTGTCTCTCTTCGCCGATCCCGTAAGAATGAATGACAGCACTTCATGTCTGTGGAGGTTCGCCAACGGTTAGGGGGCCGAAACGGGCAGCGGGATGACGCCCGTAGGCGGCCCACAGCCGGTCACCCATGCTGAAGTGCCACCATTCAGCGGGATAGTTGACAAATCCGACCTCGGTGAGGCAGCGGGTCAGCAGTCGCCGACGCCATCCCACCGTGTCGGTGACGGTGGCGCGTGCTGGTGTCGCGGCGGTGAACTCTCCCACGCCCGTTCCCATCCACAACTCGGTCCCCGCCCCGTCTGCGAGTGTGATGTCCACAGCCGCGCCGGTCTGGTGGCCGCCGCCCGCTGCGCTTGGACGCGCCACGACCAATCGGGTGAGACGATCGATCTCCGAGGGCGTGGCCAGCGAATGCTTTCCCGCAATCTCGTCACGGGCTGCCGACCACAATTGTTGCTGCAGTGCCGGGCTGCGGTAGGCCTCCACGACCAGGAGTTGGACATCGTTGGGTAGCAGTTTGGCAGCCTGGCGCAGCGCACTCGTGACCGAACGTCGGGCCAGGTGTGGCCGACGCAACCGGGGGTCGAGCAGGAGGCGGCCCGGCACAGCCGGGACCGGCTCCAAGGGCTCGCCGCACTCCGTCACCGGGATACGTTGTACGTAGTATCCGGGCAACACATCACGCAGCCCCCACCGCCACAGCACGCGGTTGGCGACCACTCGTAGTGACCTCGTCTCACTACCTATCGAGGTACTCCTCAAAAGTCTCATACAGCGGCTCATCAAGCGGATAACTCCATTCACCGAGGTAGGCGGCCACGTGGCCACCACTGCCGACTTTGAACCGGGTTATCCCGAACACCGGATCGCCGGGATCGAGGGTGTCACTGATACCTCGAAGGTCATAGACCGATGCTCCCGCGGCGTGCGCGTCAGAGAGCATCCCCCACTGAATCGCGTTCGAGGGACACAACTGCTGCTTCCGCTCCGCTGATCCAGTGTACGCCCACCACACGTGCTCGCCGACCGTCACCGTGATTGCCGCGGCCAGCACGTCGTCATCATGGCGCGCTACGTACAGCCGGAACCGGTTGGGATCCTCGGCGGTCGTGACAGTCTCCATCCGCTGGAAGTATTCCAACGGGCGTTGGGCGAACCGTTTCCGCTCGGCAGAGTCCGCATGCACAAGCGGTGAAAGGTGCTCAGAATCAAGGGTACGACCGGCCAGCGGCACCTGAACCCGATGGCGAGGCTGGATGCGCCCGAAGCCGCCCTGGGACCGGTCCGGCCGCCAGCCAGTCGCACGCAGGCTCGCGGCAAGATCGAGCGCACGCGGATCCTCGGCGGTCGTCAGCGGACCAGTCCAGCACCGGCCCCTCAGGCAAGTAGGCGAAGCAGCGCTCGAACCCCGGCGGCCGTCGGTAGCGCACAAGGCCAGCGCCGGCCACCTCGCCTGCCTCGACCCAGCCGATCGACTCGGCACGCCAGTCGACCTTCAACTCACCCCAGGACGGCCACTGAAGAATGTGATGAGCCGTTCGTCCAGCTCACGCAGGTGCGGGGAGCCGGCTCGGAGGGGCTGGATGTGGCGGTGCAGGGTGCTCAGCCGCTGGGTGATCATGGTTGAGCTGACGTCGGCGGCGGAACGGAGCGCGTAGCGGCCGGCGGCGGCGGCCTGTTCCAGATCCCGGCCGGAAAGATGGGTGATGGCCAAGTTGGTCTGGACCTCAGACTGGCCGCGGATCTTCCAGGGTTCTAGTTTCCGCGAGGCTGTGGTGCTCAGGGTGAGGGCCTGTGTGAACTCGCCGATGTTACTGAGACATAGACCGACGTCAGCGGTCAATTCGCCTTCGGAGTAGAAGCTCTGCCACGGGGGCTCGTCACCGAGGCGTACCGACTCATAGACCCGCTCGGCGGCCAGCGCCGCTCGGCGCGCCGCATTGGCCTCGCCGAGCAGGGCCAGGCCGCGTGCTTCCAGCGCGTGCAGCTCGGCGGCCAGCGCCGGGGTGGCTGTGCCCTGGGTGATGGTCAGCCCGGCCCGGGCCAACGCCACCGCTTGACGCCCGTATCGCGTTGTGTCGTGCTCAGGCGGCGTGTTCTCGCCGATCCGGACCGTCATCCGGCTCATCGTGGCCAGCACGAAGGCCGCGTAGGGCCGGTCGCCGGCCCGCATGGCCAGGTCCAGTGCCTGGATGTAGTAGCGCTGTGCCAGCGCATCACGGCCCGTGTCAGCCGACATGAAACCGGCCAGCCGGGTGGCCTGGGCGACCCCGGACAGCAGCGCCTTACCGGTCCTCTCCGAGTAACTGGCGTGCCGTAGCTGGTTGGCCTCCCGGTTCAGCAGCACCACCACCTGCTCCCGCACCCGCCCCGACCCGAACTGCCACCCTAGTTTCCTCAGCTGGGTGACCTGCTCGGTGAGAACCTCCACATCGGCCATGCCCACCCGCTGACCCGCCGTTCGGGCGGTGCCCTGTGCCGGAGGAACGATCAGCGCGACCATCGCGGGCTCGGCGAACGCGGCCACGCTGAACACCGAGCCCAGCAACAGCTTGCGACGGCGCATGTCACGTCCCGAGAGCTCGACGACCGTGCGGACGGTGCCCTCCAGTGTGGCGGAACAGGTC
>JBOHFJ010000194.1:0-9492 GCA_050699655.1 Pseudonocardiaceae bacterium | reverse complement strand
GCCGGGATCAGGACCCGAGCTGATCCCGGCCCAGCCGGGCGAGCATGCCCTCGCAGCTTCGCACGACCACGCGTGCCCGCTCACTGGTGGCACGATCGGACAACGGGCTCTCGGCGCGCCGCTGCCAGCGGGCCAGCGCGGTGATCACGGCCTCGCGCAGCGCCGCGGGATCCGCGTCGGGTGCCAGGCTGAGCCGGTTGGGCGTCGCGGTGCCGTGCCCACCGAGGAGCTGCTCCGCCTCGGACCGGGCCTCGGGCGGTAGCGCCACATCGGGAGCACGCAGTTCCGCCAGCAGCCGCAGCTCACGGAACTCGTGCGCACCGGCCAGGATCCGTTCCACTTCACCGGCCAGCGGGTGGGCCTCGGGTCGAGGTTCCTCCCGCAAAGCCCGGTCCAGCAGGAGCAGCGCCGACCGGGCCTTGAGCAGGTCGCGACGCTCGGTGAACTGGGTGGCCAGCACAGTGCGCAGCTCATCCAGACCACTGCGGCGCACCAGCTCGGCAACGAGCCCGGCCGGTTCGCCGTGCCCCTGACGGATCAGCGTGGTCGCCAGTCGCAGCCCGAACAACCCGAATCGCTCCACCAGCGCGCCGCGGGTTTGCGCCGACAGCGTCGGGTGTGCTTGCGCCGCGGTGAACCGGTCGGCTGAGAGCAGCAGGGAGTCCAGCTCGGATCGGGACGCCTGCGCCAGCTCGCGCAGCGCGCTGAACTCCGACTGCCGCAACGTCCGCGCGGTTTGCGCGAGCAGGCCGGCCACCGCGACCACGGTCTGGCACAGTCGGCGCACCTTCGGCTCAGTGCGGTAACGCCGGGCGATCTGGCGCGCCGAGACCATCGCGTCGAGCCGACCGGCGCCGATCTCGTCGGCGCGGGAGAGCACCGCGACCGTGTTGACCACCGCCGCGCGAGCCCCGGCCTGGTCGTAAAAGGACTCCAGAAACCGCACATCGGTGGCGTGCAAGTGGCGCATGAGGTAGATGACGGCGTCCGCGTCTGACGGCCGGTCTTCGGGAGTCAGCAGCGCGATGGCACCGGCCGAGATGTGTGTTGACAGCGACGCGATACCCGGGGTGTCGATCAGGGTGGTGATCCGCAGGCCGTGGGAGGGCCAGTCGACGAGCAGCCGCTTGACGTCTTCGGGTGAGCTGCCGCGCAGGTCGAACTCCAACCGGCCATCGGTCCGGGTCAGCGGCAGTTGTCTCGGCGCCCCCTGGCGGGACAACAGGGTGACCCGCGGGCTTGCGGCGTCCCGGTACCAGGTGACGACCTGAGTGCACTCACCAGCGTCGGTCGGCGCGATCTGCTCGCCGACCAGCGCATTGAGCAGGGTCGACTTGCCGGCTTTGACCTTGCCCGCGACCGCTACGCGCAGCGGCTCGTCGAGCCGGTCGATTTGGTCACGCAACCGAGTGGCCGTGGCGGGGCTGTCCCGGTAGGCCTCGACCGCCCGCCGCAGCACCGCCCGGACCGCAGTACTAATGCTAGGGGTTGGCGTCGACGGCGAGCTCACTGGCTGTTTCCTAGGGTGACCAGCGCTGGACTGATCAGCAGAGCGCGGGCTTCGTCGCGCAGGGTGTCGATCCGTGCCAGCTCGGCTTTAAGCTGGTTGATTCTGTGTTGCCGGTGTGCCCCCGCGGTGTTTGCGGCCAGCTGCGCTGCCTGGATGGACTCGGACAGCGAACGGTGCAGCTCGCTCGCCACCTCGCTGAAGTGATCTCGCAGCAGTCGTTGGACTTGGCGCAGCCGGTCCCGGCATTCCTTGCCTACATGAAAGATGACGTCATCAACCTGCCGCCGCAGCAGCGCCTGCGCCTCGGCTTGCTGGCGCTTGAGGCGACCCAGCTTGTCGTCACGCAGGGTCTTGACCCCGAGCACCAACCCGGCGGCGATCGAGTACGGGTTGATCAAAGAGGCCGCCCCGATCAGGGTGGTCAACGCGCCGAACATCAGCGTGCCGCCGTAGGAACCCCGCATCCCGGTGAGCAGCTTGCCGATGAGTTTGGCGTCGTCGACCTGCGGCGACGCGAGCTCGGGAACCGCGTCCAACGTGGTGGGCGCGGTGCCCAGTCGCAAATCGGGGAGCAGCTCGCCGCCGTCTTCGGCGAAGTGCTCGCCCACCTGGTGGGCGATCAACTGTGCCCGCTGGTTCGCCCACACGAAGTTGTCGGAAGTGGCCGCGGCGAGCTGCTGAGTGAGCCACTCGGTGAACTGTTCCCAGATCGCGCTCGGATCGGCCTGCTCCAGCGCCGCCTCGCCCTGGCGGATCACTTGGCGCAACCGGTCACGCAGGTCGAACTCAATGTCGGCGTTCAGGTCGGCCATCCCGTCACTGAGTGTGTGCTGCCAGCGTGCTGTGCGGCGATGCAGGTTCTCGGCGCGAGACTTGGCGTCCTCCAACTCGGCCATCAGAGCGCTGGCGCCTCCGGGGTCCTGCTGCGCCTGCAGTTCCGCCCGCAGTGACACCGCAAGGTAGTCGGTGACGGTGAGGACGTCGTGCGCCACGCCGCGCCGACTCAGCCGGTCGGACTGCGCCACCGCGTCCAGCAGGTACCGCACCAGCGCCGGGAACCCGGATTCCGCATCCAGTTCGGCATCCTCGGTACGCATCGCGTGCAGGCGCAACGTCGAGGACACCGGCAGCAGGTCCGCTTCGACTGTGGCGCCCGCGAGGTGCCCGCGGTCCAGCTCGGCGATGCGCCGCCAGTGGGGGTAGAGGTCAATCTTGGTGAGTACGCACGCGACGTTGGGACACAGCTTCATCGCGTGGCGCAGGAAATCAATTTCCGGTTCGGTGTATTCCTGCGAGGCGTCCGACACCAGCAGCACGGCGTCGGCGGTGGGCAGCGCGGCCAGGGTGCTGGTGGTATGCACCGAGCTGAGCCCGCCGACGCCGGTGGTGTCGACCAGGGTCAGCCCGTCAGCCAGGATCCGGCGCGGGACGCCGACCTCGGCGCGCAGCAGGTCGTGCCGGTCAGCCGGATTGCCCGCCTCGGACACGTGACTGGCCAGCGCGTCGAGGGGGACCTGGACCCGGGTGATCGCGGCGGCGTTGTCTTCGGCGTTGTCTTCGGCGTTGTCTTCGGCGTTGTCTTTCCGGCGCACCAGCGTCGCGACGGGAGCCGCCGAATAGGAGACTTCAGTGGGCACCGCGGTGGCGATGTCGTCGTCCACGGGGCAGACCGGGGCGTCAATCAGCGCGTTGACGAGCAGGCTCTTGCCCTGTTTGAACTCGCCGACCACCAGCACCCGCACGGTGGGGTCGAGCAGCCGCCGACGGGTGTGCGCCAGTCGCTGTCCCAGATCGCTCCGGTCGCTGGCCTGCGCCATGCCGATGGCCCGGTCGACGACGTCCAGGCCCGCTGGCCCCGCTGCGTTCACCGCGTTGCCCTCCCGCTGTTGGTCCGCTATTGGTCATGCAACCAGCTCCGTCACCCGGTCGGGGTGACGGAGCTGGTGTCGCGCTTGGCCCGCTGGAGGCTACTCCGGAGGGTCGCTTGTGGCGGGTCAGGCGGGTAGGTGGTGTTCGGAGTCGGAGAGCACGTTGAGGTCATTGTCGTGTACCGGCAGCGCGACTGATGGGCTGAGCGCGGCGTTGATGAGGCCGTGCTGGTCAGTGTGGGTGATCGCCGAGTCATGGTTGAAGGACTCGTCGTTGAAGGACTGGTGGTTGAGGGTGTCCGCGGTGGTGTCGAAGTGCGAGTTGTCGGAGAAGTGCGGGTCGTCAGAGTCGAGGGTCGTGGTGTGCTGTGATTCCCGGTTGTGTGAGTCGTCGAAGGAGTCGCGGGTGGTGGTGTCGTGCGAGTCGCGCGGGGAGTTCTCCAGCGAGCTGCCGTCTGTGGCGACGTTGCTGTTGCGGGGATCGGTGGCGTTGCTGTCGTTGTCTTGCCCGGCGACGCCACCGTGGTCGGCGACGTTGTCGCCGTTGAACGAGCCACGGACGGAGTGGTCATCGGAGTGGTCGTCACTGTAGGTGGTGTTGCCCACGCTGTTGCCCTCGCCGATGACGTTGTCGTTGCCGTCGGCCACGGGAGCGT
The DNA here is from genome assembly GCA_050699655.1 of Pseudonocardiaceae bacterium. Taxonomy (GTDB): domain Bacteria; phylum Actinomycetota; class Actinomycetes; order Mycobacteriales; family Pseudonocardiaceae. The sequence goes on along the minus strand of JBOHFJ010000194.1, from coordinate 5,458 downwards.
TGAGATCACCGCCGGCGGCCACGGAGTGATCCGTCGCGGTCACCGAGTGGTCATCGAAGCGTTGGGCCAGCGTGCCGTGGTTCCAGATGTTCTGGCTCACTGATTTGTCGATCACCGTGTCGTGGTTGTCGATGTAGGAGTAGTTCTTGGTGATGTACGCCAGCTGCTGCACTGGGGCGGCGTGGGGGTCGGGCACGTAGTTGTGATCCGGCCCGTCGTTGTGGTCGGGCCGGTCGCCCTCGGCGTGCTGGGAGATGTTCGTGTTCCCGACGTTGTGGTCGCGGTCGCCGACGAAGGTCACCGGGTGGTACTCGGCCACGTAGGACATCGCGTCGGACACGTCCTCGCCGCACACCTCGCCCAGGCCGGCGTCAGTCAGCGCCTGCTGGGGGTCGGCGACGAAAGCGGCTTTGGCGTCGTCGTCGCGCAGCAGGTTGAGGATGAAGTCCAGCAGGCTCTGCGTCGTGTTCATGCGTGCTCCTTGTGTGTCTTGGGGTGCTGGGACAGCGGGTCGGGCTGCCTGCCGGTGCTGGACCCAAGCTAGGTTCTGCACCGCGGCTGGGCATCGGGGATCGCACCGGGTTGCCCGGCGTCGCGTTAGGGGATTGACAGCCCGTGACGTTGGGGGTGGGCGCGGGGCTTTGCGGGGTCGTTATGACGAGGAGAAGGGGCACGCGAAGGTGAGCTACTGGCTCGGGATTGACGCGGGCACCACCTTCACCGCCGCGGCGATCTGCCGTGCGGAGGCGGGGCGCCGCTCGCTGCCCGAGGTGATCCCGCTGGGCACCCGGTCTACGGCGGTGAGCTCGGTGGTCTACCTCGCGCCCGATGGGCGGGTGGTGGTTGGGGAGGCCGCTGAGCGCCGCGCCGTCACTCATCCTGAGCGGGTGGTCCGCGAGTTCAAGCGGCGGATCGGTGACGAGGTCCCGATGGTGATCGGGGGAGCACCGCACTCCGCGCCCGAGATCGCCGCCAAGGTGCTCCGCTGGGTCATCGACCGGGTCGAGCAACGGGAGGGTGGCCCCGCCGCCGGCATCGTCATCACGCATCCGGCCAGCTGGGGCAGCTACAAGACGCAGACCATGGCGCGGGCACTGGGCGCCGCTGGCCTTCCGCAGATCACTTTCCGGACCGAGCCCGTGGCCGCCGCCGCCAGCTACGCACTCCAGGAACGGATCTCCTCGGGCAGCACCATCGCGGTCTATGACCTCGGCGGCGGAACCTTCGACGCGGCCGTGGTCCGCAAGACCGGCCCCAGCACCTTCGCGACACTCGGCCACCCCCAGGGGCTCGACAACCTCGGCGGCGCGGACTTCGACGACGCCGTGGTCAACCACGTCTTGGCCGCGGTCCCCGCCTTGGCCGAGCTTGACCCCACCGATCCGGCCACCCTCGCCGCGACCTCCGCGCTGCGCCGCGAATGCACCGAAGCCAAAGAAGCGCTCTCCGCCGATACCGAAGTCACCATCCCAGTTCTGGCCCCCGGCATCCAAGCGCAGGTCCGGCTGGTCCGGGCCGAGTTCGAAGACATGATCCGCCCCCAGGTGACCCAGACCATTGAGGCGCTGCGCCAGGCACTGCGATCCGCTGAGCTCACCGCCCAAGACCTCGACGCGGTGCTGCTGGTCGGTGGTTCCTCCCGGGTGCCACTCGTCGCGCAACTCGTCTCCGCTGAACTCGGCCGCCCCGTCGCGGTCGACGCCGACCCCAAAGCCGCCATCGCGCTCGGCGCCGCTCTCTTCGCGCTCCCCACTGACACCGATCTCGCTGGCGATCAGCCGGTCCAGGGCGACGTCATCCCCGAGCCCGCCGTCCCCGAATTTGCCGCCGAGTCCACCGTCGCGGCGTCCGTGCGGGAACAGACCCCGCAGCGACCGTCGCTGACCGCCATTCCGCTGGACGTCGAACCCGCCCAGCTGAACTGGCGGCGAGCCCGATCCCGGCGAGTGAAGCGAGCCGCTTTCGCCGGAGCGCTCGCCCTCATCACCGCCGCGGGCGTGGCATCAGTCCCCTTCCTGACTTCCCACAGCGATCCCGACCCGCAGGCGAACGCCGCAACCCCCGCGCCCCGTGTCCCGCTGGTGCCCAGTGCCAGTGCGCCGGTGGGCACCGCGAGCCCAGCGGCGAAGTCCCAGAAAAGCACCCAGAAAAGCCTCCAAGAAAGCCTCCAGAGCAGCGGTGACGAGAGCTCATCCCGAGAGGGTTCCGGCTCCTCAGTCCGGACGACACCGCTGGCTGCTCCGAGCAGACCGGTCAACGGAGCGGGCAAGCCGGCTCCCGTCACCGTCCCCATTGGCGCACCCGCGTCTCCCTCGGTGACCACCTACAACTGGACCACCACCTGGTCCATCCCCCCCGCTCCGCCGAGCACGCCACCCCCGCCGCCGACGACCGCCCCCACGCCCACGCCAAGCCCCCCCACCTCCGCGCCCGCCCACACCACCAAGGCGTCCACGCAACCTGAGACCACGACGCCCCCCGCCCCGATGCCCCCCGCCCCGATGCCCGCAGCCCCGACGGCCGCCGCCAGTCACAGTCCTGCGCCCCCCCCGTGAACCAGGCAACCCCCGTGCCGTCGCCCGCGGCGCTGTCACCGGAGGTCGTCGACCGGATCCGCCATGACCTTGACCAGCTTGCCCCCCAGTTGCGCGCGGTGCTGCTCGCGGTGGAGCTGGGCGCGGTCCCCGACCCCGACATCCTCGCTCAGGTGCTCGCGCTCGATCTCGCGGTGGTGACCGACCTGTTGTCGCTGGCGCACGCCCATGGCCTGCTGCTGGAGGCGGGCACAGGCACGGAGATCAGGGTGAGTCCGCTGGTGCGACAGGCGCTGGTGGCCGGTGCCGCGCCGGGCACCAGACGGGTGATTCAGCGACTGGTGCTCGCCGCCCACCGCGAACGGGGCCGGGCAGTGCTTGAGCTGGCCCAGAAGCTTGTCGCCGACGGTGCCCGCGGCAGTGACCTCGCGGCCGTCTTCGAAGCGGCCGCCGATGCCGCCTTGTCCGGGCCTGATGCCGCTGCGCGGGCCGTGCGGTTGTACACCCAGGCCGTCACCGCCGGGGCTGACTCGGTCGCGTTGGCACCCAGACGGGCCGAGGCGGCGGCGCTGGCCGGCGACCTGGACGGGGCGCTGTGCCTGGCTGATCAGGCATTGGCCGACCCGTCGGGTCCCGATCTCGCCAGGGCGGGCAACGTCGCGGCCGCGGTCCTGGCCACCCGCGGGCTGCTGGCTCGCAGCGCTGAGGTCTATCGCTGGGTCGGTGCGGCGGGGAAAGACCCGGTGACACCGCTGGCCGCGCTGGCCTGGCTCGGCACCGGGTCGCTGGCGCAGGCCCGGGAGGCTCTGGCGTCCGCTGCCGGTGACCGACCGCCGACGCTGGTGGCGGGGGTGGAGTCGCTGATGGCCACCGGTGTGCTGGAGTCGGTGCTCGGCTCGCCGGTGACGGCCCCCACCGAGGCCCTGTCCACGCTGACCCGAGCCGCCGGGCTGCTCGAGCCGGCCGGAGGGGCCGTGCTGCTCCTGGACACTCCGGCGGCGCTGGCGGCGATCGTGGCGCTGCATTGTGGAGAGCTCGATGCCGCCGTCTCAGTGTTGGATCGGGCGCTGGCTCGCGGTGCGGGCGGGTCATTCGCGCGGACCCGCTGCGAGCTACTGCTGGCCTGGGCCGCGATGCTCCGCGGTGACACCGCGCTGGCCAGGTGTTGGATGGCTGGTGCGGTCCCCGAATCGGGCGTCCTGGAGCCCCGAGATGAGCTGTTCGCCACCGCGCTGGCGGTGGGGTTGGCCCGGCGCGAGAGCGACATTCCCGCGTTGCGGGCGGGCTGGGCGGCGGCCCGGGCGGCGATGGTCCGGCACCCGGCCGATCTGTTCTCCCTGTTGCCGTTGGGTGAGCTGGCCGTGGCTGCGGCCAGGTTGGGCGACTTCGACCGGGTGGCGCCGCAGCTGCGACAGGCGTGGACGCTGCTGGAGCGGCTGGGGGAACCGCCGCTGTGGGCCGTCCCGCTGCACTGGTACGGCCTGCATGCCGCGTTCTTACGGGAGCAGCCCGATGCGGCCGAACCGCACGCGGCGGCTCTGGTGCAGGCAGCGCGGAGCAACCACTACGCCGCCGTGCTCGCCGCCGCGGGTCGCGCGTGGCTGCGGGTGCTGGCCGGACAGTTCGACCCCGTCGAGGTCGAGACCGCGGCTCGTGAGCTGCGGTCGATCGGGCTGGCCAACGATGGCTCCCGGCTGGCGGGCCAGGCCGCGATCCGTACCACCGATCGCAAGGCGATGGTCGCTCTGCTCGGATGCGCTCGGGCGTTGCAGGCTACCGGCCCCGGCGAGTCGTCCGAGCCGATGACCGCCTCGCCGCCCGTCGGGTCAGCCGGTCCAGCGATGCTGAGCGACCGGGAACGGGAGGTCGCCGAGCTCATCTTGACCGGACTGACCTACCGTCAGATCGGGGAGCGCTTGTTCATCTCAGCCAAGACCGTGGAACACCACGTGGCCCGGATGCGCCAGCGGTTGGGCGTGACCAGCCGCGACGAGCTGTTCGCTCAACTGCGGCTAGTCGTCGAGAACGCATAGCCCAGTGAGCTGATGACGACTTGCGGTGAGGTGGTGTGTTGCGCTGCGGGGCCTGTTGCTACGGTAGCTCCTGTGACCTGGTATTTGCGCTCGATCAGCGACCGGGACACTCACCGTGGTGAGCTGCAGCCCAGTGGCAAAGTGCACGCGGAATGCGGCGCGGTGTTCACACCCCCCGCGTACCTGCGCGGCGGCCTGCCTGGCGAGCCACCCGACCCGAAGCAGGTGTGTTCCGCTTGCCGCGGGGTCAAGCGGTAGTGCGGTTTCGGCGGTGGTGTGATGATCAGGATCGAGGAGAATGCTGACGTGAGTAAGCTGACCCGTCCCGATGTGGACGTGCCCGAGGGAGCGGCGCCGACTGAGTTGGTGGTTGAGGACCAGGTGGTGGGTGCGGGCCCCGAGGCCATAGTCGGCTCGCAGATCAAGGCGCACTACGTCGGTGTCGCGCACTCCACCGGCAAGCAGTTCGACGCTTCGTGGAACCGAGGCTCCCCACTGGAATTCCAGCTCGGCACCGGCCGGGTGATCAAGGGCTGGGATGACGGGATCGTCGGCATGCGGGTCGGCGGGCGTCGGCGGCTCACCATCCCCCCGCACCTGGCCTACGGCGATCGTGGCGCGGGCGTCACGATCAGACCTGGCGAGACCCTCGTCTTCGTTGTCGACCTGGTCAGCGTCAGCTAAGGGCCCGTATTTAAATTAAATAATTTGTATTGACAATTAGCGGACGCCCGCCTGCCTGGATTTTTAAGTCACAGCTGTGCAACTTTTGACGATCTTCGCGTGTCGCGCTCGTCGATTGCGGCTCACCGCGAGTAATTTCCGGACATGCCTAATTGTTTCACTGTGACCAATGAGGATTTGTCCTTCTTTTTCGGTGAGGTTCTGCCT
>JBOHFJ010000193.1:0-9512 GCA_050699655.1 Pseudonocardiaceae bacterium | reverse complement strand
GCGCACCCCTGGCCGCCGGATCTGCCCGACTGTAGTTTACCCGTGATCGTCTTTGTTGGGATCCGAGTGGCGTCGATCCGGCTGCCCGCCCCCGATCCCCATTCCGGTGTGCCGGTCCGCTCAGCTCAGTTCACCCTCGTCGCGAGACTCGCCTATCGGGATTGATGGTTCCGGGTTGATGGCACCCGGACCCGACAAAGAAACAAGCGGCACAACGGGGGTAGGGACAGAGTCAATCATCCGCATCCTGGAATCCTTGGCAGCCATCGGTCTGTCGCCCTTGGGTATTTTCCCCAGTGCGCCGCGTTCGACCGCAGCCGCGAATCCAGCCAAGGTCCCAGCTACAAATCCAAGCCCGTTGTACCCAGTGACGAACTGTAGCCAGGCTGGCGAAGATAAAAGATGATTCGCGAGTGCGATCAACGCAATGTCCACGATGTTAACCAAGATGCCAATGGCAACCCCGGCGTATCTGAATTTTCTTACGAGGGCACACGTCAGCGCGGTCGCCACTCCAAATGCCGTGCCACTGGAAATCGCTGACATTACTTCATGTGAAAATATCCACTTGTAATGCGCGAAAATGAGAAGCGCCAACGTGATGCCACCGATAATTCCATGATAAAATTTCGGCGGCCGAGCCACCGACTCGATTGCCGCCAGGACCCCGGCTACCAAGCCGAACGTCAAAATTACAAAAAAATCTCGCCCGATGCTGTCGGGCGCGACACCATAGGCTAACCTAAACTCTAGCCCGAAAACCGTACCAGTGCAGACGACAACCAAACCCGCCTTAACTAGTGCGATACGGAACCTAGCCCCAAGAGAGCGCTGGCCTGCTCGTGGTTCGCGCCTGGCGTGACTGCGGCGATGGGCGAGACGATAAGCGAGGGCACGGAAGAGGAACCCGCCCGCGGTGGGTAGCTTGAACAGTGTAGGCAGATCCCCAAGAAAGCTGATCAACTCCTCCCCGCGAACCGTGGCGCGCCCGGGGTTGTCGGTGTAACGGAGGCGGACTGACCAGCGCATCACCTTGTCAGCCAGCCAGGGGGTGGTCTGGTAAGACTCCATCACGAGCAGGCCCACAACGGCGGTAACGACAGCGGTGAGGAGTACCTGCCCTAGGTGAATGCTCACCGAGCACCTCCCGCGAAGAGGCCGCTCAGCCAGCCGGTAAACGTCAGGCCGGGCTCGGTGGGTCGTTGCGGAGGGCGCCGTGTGTCAGGGCGGCGCGCGGTCAACAGGCGAACAGCCGAGATGGCGCCGGTCGGGGTGAGTCGGTAGAAACGTCGCCGCGGTTTGTTCAGCTGCGGGTGGTGGTCTTCCCAGCGGCCAGTGATCCAGCCGGCGTCCTCCAGGCGGTCGAGGACCCCGTACACGGTCGGCCCTGAGCGAGCCGCAGCCTTCATGATCGCCCAACCGTGTAGCTCCCGCCGGTCGTTGTCAAACGCCTCCAGGAGTACTTCCACGACGTCTAGCAGCGGGTTGGTCACTCGGACCGGTCCATCCATAGCCTTATCTTATCTAAGTCAAGTACGTGAGCAAGAGTGACCTCGGGGTGAACACTGCGGTGAGGGGTGCGCGCGTCAGGCTACTGATCGCCCTCCCTGGCCCGCCGGGCACAGGTGATCATCGCCGCGATGTCCTCCACGGTGCGGCGCCCAAACCCGGCCAGCCAGATCAAGGAGGTGCGCTCGGTGTCGCTGACCCGGGATGCCATCCAGTGCGTCGAGCAGCGCGGCCAGCTGCGCGCTGATGTTCCCGCACCGCGCCAGAGCCGTCGAGACTGGGGCCGTTTGTTGCGCGCCGGTACGACGGTGGCGCGCGAGCCTCAGAACGTCCACTGGGGATGGCGCCAGAGTCCACAGTGGGCGGCAGATGATCTCCCTTTATCCGCGGCTTATCCGCAAGACGTCCGCAGTCGGCCAACCGTGGCCAACGCCGCCAAACGGCGTCGGCTCAGGTCAGAGCGACGATGGGTCCTATCAATGCTGGTCGGAACGTCCGGGTAGGCGTTCCGCTTCAACGTGTACAAGAGTACGACCGCCCGAGGACTATGCGCGCGTGACCACGCAGGCCGCCGACCCCAACCGCCTGGTCACCGAGATCGACACCACGTTCGGCGTCAACCCCGCGTCCTGAACCTGGCCGGCGTACGTCAGACGGGCCGGCGCCAGCCGCATGCAGCGGCGCTACGGCGCCACTCGTCGCAGGTCATCATCCGCCAGTCGGTAGAAGATCTTTTCTTGGTTCTTCGGTATTCCAAGCTGTTCGTAAAACGCTTCCGCAAGGGGGTTGCTCTGGTCAGATGTCCACTCGACACGACTGCACTCATGTTCGACCGCCACCTGACACAGTCGCTGCATCAGCAACGCGCCGATACCCTTGCGACGGCGTGCCTCGGTGACGTACAGCTCTTTGAGATACAGTGACCGTGTCGCGCCCGCAGCCGGCCAGAGAAATGAATATGAGGCCATTCCGACGAGCCATTTACCCTCCCAGGCGAGCAAGACATGCGCCGCCAGGGGCTCTTCAAAGAGGCTCTCCGCTATCTGTTGTACCCGTTGATCAGACGGTTCGACGTCAGTAGCGCCATAGAAGCGGTCAAGGTCTTCCATCAGCATCACGAGTGCTTCAACGTCTCGCTGCTCAGCCGGTCGAATCTCGATCACCAGGTATTGTTCCTAGTCTTGGGTGATGGCGCCAGCAGGTCATGCAGATCGCGTACGGCGGACAGTGCGCGATGCCGCGGCGGCAGGATTGCGATGATCTTTCGAACTCGTGCCGCGATGATGCCGTGACGCTGTTGGTCGGTGAGCGAAGCAGTGGCCTCCACTACCGTGGCTACCGCGCCGGTAACGTCGCCGTCGTAGGCCAGGCAATGAGCCCGGTCCAGGTGGATCATGGTCCGGTCCATGTAATCGCTCGTCGGACAGAGCGACAGCGCTCTCTCTTGGGCCTGCCATGCCGCAGTCGTGTCATGCAGGTGTGTGAAGGCGTTGCCCTCGTGGAAGCGTAGCTGGGCCTCGTTGTAGTCGAATGCCGACGTGCCGATCGAGCTCGCGTCCAAGCGGGACAGGCAGGTTTCGGCCCGTTGCAATGCGGAGCGGGTCGCATCAGCTCGCCCGAGAGCCGCCTCCGCTCGGGCTTCGAGAGCGGTGGCCAAAGCCGCACCGACCGACGAAACTTTTCCACTCAATACTTGAGCGTGCTGAGCAACGTGTATTGCCTCGGTGAGGTTGCCACTGTAGTAGTGCCCGTATGCCTCCTGCGCACGCACCCACGAGTGAGTAAGGAAGTCACCGGCTTCATCGGCCGCAAGGCGAGCGGTACGTGCCCAGCCTCGGAAGGCAGTGCGCTCGTCCATCTTGATCAGGGTCAAGCACATCAGTCCGGCCATCTGTGCCGTCAATCTGGTGAGGCTCCGGAGCGCAGAGGACGACCGGCAACGCGTCAACGCGCCGCGCAGCTCCGTGAGGTTAGTGTTGAGGTCCTTGAAGTGGGCATCCGGGGCACGGTCCCGTGCCGTTTGTCCATGCTGAATGACCGTCTGCTCCCACTCATCAAGACCCGCGACGGTCATGGTGTGGTCTGTAATCGTCTCGTTTAGGTGGCAGCGAAGGATCTCTAGCTGGCCTAATTCGTCGTTGGTGGCGCAACTATCTGATGCTGATGACGAATCGGAAGATTCCAGTGGAGGAGTCATGCGCAGCTTTTTGGCTGTATTGTGGGCCTTGGCCCGTCGCTGGGCCTGCTGCTTGGCGGTATGTTCCTGCTTTGCTTGAATGAAGGCGTCGTAACGAGCGATCAGGACGCCATTCGCCCCGACTACTTGATCGGCTGTTTCCCAGAAATACGCGTCGGGTAACTGGGAGCCTGCTTCGGCGTGCGTGACGGTCGTGCGGTGGCAGGGCACCGCACGCGCGATGTCCGTCTGGTAGAGACCGGCCGCTTCTCTGAGAGCGGCGAGGTGCCGGCCCAGGGTTCGCTGCTGCTCGGTGAGCTCTGGCGGCTGGCGCGCCATCTGTTCGCCCCTCTCAGTCGGACTGCAAACGTTCAGGCTCCGAGCGTAACGCGGTGGCAAGTGCGCCATGGCTCACCGGGGTGCTCACGTGATAGCTCACGGGCTTTGCTCTCCGACACCAAGGCTCCGGAGCGGGCTATAGATCCGAATCGCCGCCATACGGCATGGCCCAGCGCCGTCCGACGACGCGGCCCCAGGTTGGTGGACTGGTTGCACCGGTCTGGGTCTTGCGAGGGTAGTTACGGTGAACGACCCGGTGATGACACTCCGAGACTTGGGAGCACCGGCCGGGATTGTCGGTGGCATGGATGGCTCATCGTGCTGGCATTATTTGTTAAGAAGTTTGAGGAGTTCTGGTTGCTGTTTACTCTCGCCGATCGCGAATTCAGCCATTTCCGCAACCCGGAAAATTCAAAGAACAAACGTCTCTCGCATGAAGTGCTAGACGAAATTGCGCAACTGGCGGAAGGGCTGATCGAGGCTGGGTGCGGCTAAAGTCGGGAGCCTTCGTGCGGATTGCGCGAGAGAAATGTGATCACAGCCGCGATAGTTGATCTTAAACAACCTCCTGTCGATACTGTCACATCTGGGTGTTAGTCCTGGTAGCGCGCGTCAATTTTTTCGATCTTCGACGCCAGGGCCTTGCTGAGATCAATGTCGTGTGAGCTGGCCAGGATGGCGACGCAGATCATCACGTCGGCAAGTTCGCCCGACAGTGACTCGGTGGTGAAGCGCTGATCCTTGGTCGCTCGCTGGTAGCCGGCGTGGCCCAGGACTTCGGCTTGCAGCTCACCGACCTCCTCGGCGAGCTTGACCGCCTGGGCGAGCACAAAGGCAGGCTGGCTACCCGTGTCGTTGCCGAGCGCAAGGCGCAAGCGTTCCGTCTGCATCGTGGCCCAGTCGTTCAGGTCACGAACAGTCAAATTGGGCGATAAGCTGCTTCCCGGTCCGGGTCTCAATTCACTGCCTCCTTTGATCAGGGCTGGCCGGCCCAGGTTGACCAGATGGTCGCGCGGGGGATGGCGCAGTGGCGGGAGATCTGGTGGCGGGCTCGGAGGGTCGCCGGCAGCCGGGCCGCCACGTCGGCGAGTACCCGCAGGCGCAGGGGCAGCGCGAAGTTGGGGGTGCAGGGGTGGTTGCGGCGCCAGGGCAGCATCAGGGTGAGCCCGGTGAAGCGGGCCAGCTCCCGAGCGGCTATCAGGGCGGGGGCGCAGCGCAGCAGCACCAGCAGCCGGTTGCGTTCGTTCCAGTGGTGGAAGGTCGGCGTGCCGTGCCGTGCTGTGGCACCTCCGAGGTGGCGGACCCGGGCGCCCGGCACGGCGAGTATCTGGTGGCCCGCCAGCCGCAACCGCCACGACGTGTCGGTGTCCTCGTAGTAGCAGAACAGGGAACCCGCCACGCCCCCGATGGTGCGCAGCGTGTCGGTGCGCACCATCGCCGCTCCGCCGCAGAAGCCGAACGGCAGCGCCCCGGTGCTATCCCGGCCGTACCCGAGGCGGGTGAGCGCCACGCCAGTTGAGCTCACCGCGCCGTCCGGTGTATGCAGTACGGAGGCTGCCGCGGCGGCTGCGCCATCGTTGTCCAGTGCGTGCTCCAGCGCCGCGAGCCACCCCGGCTCCGGTTGCGCGTCGTCGTTGAGCCACGCCATGTATGGCGTGCTGATTTGCGGCAACGCGGCGGCCAGTGCCCCGGCGTAACCCATGTTGCGGGTCATCCGCAGTACTCGGTGCTCAGTGATCTCCGCGGCGGTGCCGTCGGTGGAGGCGTTGTCGACCACCAGCACCCGGTGCGGGCGGGTCTGCGCGGCCAGCGCGTCCAGGCAGCGCCCGACCAGATCGCGGCCTAGCCAGGTGACCACCACCACCGTGGTTCGGGCTGCCGCTGGCACGGGGCGTGACGGTACCCCTGTCACGGTCACCCCCTGCCACAGTCACCCGTGCCACACTCGCCCGCGTGCCCAAGCTGGTGGTCCTGTTGGAGCAGCTGTTCGCGCCGGTGCCGGGGGGTACCGGGCGGTACTCCCGCGAGCTCACGGCGGCCCTGGCCGCCACCGCGCCGGCCGGCTGGACGGTGGGCAGCGCGGTGGCCCGCCGCGCCGACTCCAGCCCCGCGATCATTCCTGGGGTGGAGGGGCCGCACCTGCTGCCGCTGCCGCGTCGGGCGCTCATCGCGGCCTGGGGCTGCGCTATCTCGGGCGTTCCGCTGTGGCCGGGTGGGGACGCCGTGCACGCCCCCACCCCGCTGGCCCCGCCCGGTCCCCGCCCCGGTTGCGAGCTGGTGGTCACGGTGCACGACACGGTGCCCTGGACCCATCCCGACGGTCTGACCCGGCGCGGGGTCGGCTGGCACCGCCGGATGGTCGGGCGGGCGGCGCGGCGGGCCGATGCCCTGGTGGTGCCCACCGCCGCCGTTGCCGAGGATCTGCCGCGACATGTGTACTGCCAGTCCCAGGTGCACGTGGTCGGGGAGGGGGTCACCGCGGCCGTGACGCGCCTGCCGGAGCAGGCCGCCGGAATCGCCACCCGGTTGGGCCTGCCGCCGCGTTACGTGCTGGCGGTCGGCACCCTCGAGCCGCGCAAGGGCATCGGGACGCTGCTCGCCGCGCTGGCCGCGCCGCACGCCCCGGACCTGCCGGTGGTGCTGGCTGGCCAGCCGGGGTGGGGGCGGGTGGACCCGGCCGCGCTGGCCAGGCGCTCCGGGTTGGACCCGGCCCGGGTGCACCCGCTGGGCCGGCTCACCGACCAGGAACTGGCCGTCGTGCTGCACCGCGCGGCGGTGCTCGCGGCACCGAGCTTGGCGGAGGGTTTCGGCCTGCCGGTGCTGGAGGCGATGGCCGCCGGGGTGCCGGTGGTGCATTCCGACGCCCCCGCGCTGGTCGAGGTCGCCGGGGGCGCCGGGGTGACAGTCGCACGAGGCGACGCCGACGGACTGGCGGCCGCGCTGCGCGCGGTGGTGTCCGACCCTGGCGTGGCACGGGCCATGAGCGCGGCGGGCCGGAGCCGGGCGGAGCGGTTCAGCTGGGAGCGAACCGCTCGGCGGGTGTGGGCGGTGCATCTGGAGCTACGCGGTCGGCGCGTGAGCGCGCGGTGAAGGGCGCAACTACCCAGTCTCGAGACATCGGTAACAGCTAGAGTCGCAGGGTGGTTCGTTCTGTCGCCGCTCCCTTTCCAGTGTTTCTTGGGGGCTGCGCAGGAGTCCTAATGATCGAGCCTTATTGACTGCGAGTAGACGGTCGTGACATTCCAATTTCGCGTAGAGGTTTTCGAGATTTTTTCGAACTGTGCGGACGCTGATCCGGTTGATCCGTGCGATTTGTTGGGCGCTCAACCCGTCCGCGATTCGGGTGAGGATTTCCAGCTCACGGACGGTGAGGTGCGCGCATTTCCGAGCTTCGTCGATGCGCGCACTGTGAGTCCGGCGTATCGGGGAGGACGAGTAGGTGATGTCCAGGAGAGCCAGCAGGGGCTGCAGGCGACGAGCGTGTTGCAGCTCTTTCTCGGTGAAATCTCGGACTGAGCGTTTGATGATCCAGCCGCTGGTTACGGTATCGTTCCCATCGGTGCCGATGGTCAGCTGGTAGCGAGCCTCCACGGGTAAAAAAAGCTCGCGGTACACCCGACTCGATCGGAATACCCGGTCGGAGACGCGGTCGCTGCCGCGCAGCACCGGTTCGGAGTCAGGATATGCCAGCTGGTGCGCCACGACGGGGTGTTCAGTTATCACCGCATCGACCACGTCGGGCATGCGGTACGCGTTCGCTTCGCTGAACCACATCTTCACCGATGGGTTGACGAGGTCGACACCGCGCCACGCTCTGAGGTCGCCAGGCAGGGCCTCGCTCAGGTACGCCGACGTGACCGTGAGATAGCTATTACGGTCGGGTAGCCCATCGGCGTGGTAACTGAGATCAAGCTCGGTCAGGGGCGCGCGCGCCATGACGACTCCATGATCCAAAATCGGTGTACGCGAAAGAGCGTATTTCGATTTTTCCGGTCGAATGCCACAGTCGAGAAAGTTGCCGCAGCGAGACCGCTCCGGTGAGCGCCCGCAATGCTGGAGGACGCAGTGCTGCAGGAGTGGTGCGAGGTGAGTTCCCCGACGAGTCCGCCTGGGACCTGTCACCGAGCCTGGGCGTTCTGCCCGCACGAGCTCGCCCACGCATCGAGGTGCCGAGTGTCATCAGTGATTCCTCCCCCCACCCGCAGGTGGCCGTATACGGGGGAGAGTGCACCGGATGGGCGGTTGATACCTCGAACCGTCTTCGGGCGCACAGCAACCGTGTCGCAGCCGTCACAGGACACCCACCAGTGGCGACCGCGCGGTACGCGAGCGGCGATGAGTCTGGAGGCGGGGAAGCTCCCGCCCCGGGCTCACCAGCGGGTCCGCCATGGCCGGGCCGGATTTTTTGATTGAAATCGCCGGATCAGGAAGAAGTAACTCATGTTAAGCAAGCCGACGGATCTGCTATTTTCTGGCAGGTGTGAGAACATAGTTCGCATGCAACGATCGCAGGGCGGGATCGCGCTGACCGATGTCGAGCGCGACGAGCTTGGGTCATTTTACGATGAATCGGTAGTCAATAAATTTTCGGAGGATTTCGAAATTGTCTGGTTGTTGACTAGGTCGTTCAGTCGCGGGGAAAGTATCCCCGAGTACTACCGGTACACGAGCCTGCATGTCTGTGACTGGTTTCTGGAGCGCTACCGGGATGACCCAGTCTGCGCTAGTGTCATCGCGATGCGCGCCACTCTGGTCGACCTTGTCGCTCATGAGCGCGCTGAGGCCAGTCGTCATGATACGACTCCCGGGTATATCGAAGAGCGGTTGGCTCGGCTGGAAATACTGCTCGATCGGATCGATACCATGGTGCTCGACCCGACGGGAACAATGCGCGGTCATGATCTCGCCGAGCGGGACGCGGTGTTGCGATGGCAATTATTTCTTCTTGTCCAGTGCACTGGGTTCCCGCAGTCCAACGACCACAATGAGCATGTGTTCCTGCGCTCAGTTCACGCATGTGAGCTCGTTTTCTACCTCGTCCGATTGATCGCCTGCCGGGCCACGCTCGCCGTCAATTTCAGGGAGCCCGACGCGGTGTTCTGGCTGGACCAGCTTGCGACCTGCGCCGCTCTGCTCACGGGGATCTTCCACGTGCTCAAGACATTATCTCCGCAACAATTCATGAACTTCCGTGAGGTGACCGGGGCGGCCAGTGCCGTGCAGTCGGTAAACTTCCACCTGATGGAGATAGCTGTCTATGGATACGATCTAAGGAAAACTGAAGTCTTCACCAGATTTAGTCACCTCCGAGAGCTGAATGATCCACAATTTCGCCACCACGGGTCGTTGCGAGAGGTGGTCCTCGGTGCATCTGACCCGAAGTTGACCATCGCGTTTGCCAAAGTGGAAAGGATTTTATTGACTTGGCGGGGAAGGCATTACGGATTCGGTCGTCTTTACCTACCTGGTGGCATCAAGGGGTCAGGTG
>JBOHFJ010000192.1:0-9552 GCA_050699655.1 Pseudonocardiaceae bacterium | reverse complement strand
ACGCCGGGAAAACGAAAGTGCGGGCCGTGTGGCGGCGACGCGGGGTCTGCTCAGAGCGGCGAGAAGCAGCTCCAGGGCCTCGGGAAAGGCGTGCTGGTAGCGGTCCAGGCCGGTACCGAACACCTCGAGGTCGATCCACGGGCCACCGCGGCCGACACCGAGGCGGAACCGTCCGCCGGAAAGCTGGTCGAGCAGTGCGGCTCGCTCGGCGAGCGCGACCGGGTGCGGTGGACAGGTCGATCAGCAGTCCCGGAACTCGGGACTCTGGTTAAGCAGTTGACCACGCGCGGAGATGAACGCCCGGTAGCGGGCACCGCCGGTCGCGCAGTGTCGGAACGCCGCGACGCGGTGACAGTTCTGGAAAGCCAGCTTCACCCCGAAGTGGCGTTCCAGACCGCCGCGAATGGCATCCGAGGCTAGTGCCCGCAGCAGCTGGCCTCGCTCGGACTCGCTGGGCGGGGGGATCTCGTGATCAGCGAACTCGCCTGCCGGCCCGGCGAGCTCAAGCTCGGCCACCACACCGCTGATGACCTGCCAAGCGTAGGGCAACGACACGCGCACACAGTCGACGAAGTCGGCGTCGTCAACCTCGCCCTGCTGGGCACGCTCAAGCAACGCGGTGGGAACGTCGAGGGACATGGCTTCCTCCGGGGGGTGCGGGTGTGCGGTCAGGCCGTGACAGCCGGGGCAGACCGAATTAAGGCTAACGGTTCTCAGTATCATGCGGGGATCAGTTGGGGTCGCGAAGATCGATTTCACAATGGGTGCCCCGGCGGGCAGGCTCTGGCCCCATGGCGCTGCTCTCGCGACACTTCATCGCTTTCCTCGCCGCCGCGCTGCGCAGTCCGGCCACGGTGGGCGCCGTGGCGCCGAGCTCTCCGCACCTGGCGGCTCGGTTGGCCGCGGTGGTTCCCCGGGTGGGCCAACCGGTCGTGGTCGAGCTCGGTCCGGGCACCGGTTCGGTCACGACGGCTATCGAGCATCGGCTCGCT
The DNA here is from genome assembly GCA_050699655.1 of Pseudonocardiaceae bacterium. Taxonomy (GTDB): domain Bacteria; phylum Actinomycetota; class Actinomycetes; order Mycobacteriales; family Pseudonocardiaceae. The sequence goes on along the minus strand of JBOHFJ010000192.1, from coordinate 8,560 downwards.
GGCCGGGGGCGGCACGTGGCGGTCGAGATCGACCCGGTGCTGGCCAGGTACCTACGCGCCGAACACACGGGGGTGGAGGTGCTGGTCGGGGATGCCGCCGAACTGGAGCGGCTGTTGACTGAACACCAGGTGCCCGCGGTGGACGCCGTGGTCAGCGGACTGCCCTGGTCACTGATCGATGCGGGCGTGCAGCGCGCGATTGTTCTCGCGACGGCACGCTCGCTGCGGCCGGGGGGCTGCTTCACCACGTTCGCCTACCTGCATGCGCTGTCGATGAGTCGGGCGCGCCAGTTCCAGACTTTGCTCGACGAGGTGTTCGACGAGGTGCTCACCACTCGCACGGTGTGGTGGAACCTGCCTCCGGCGGTGACCTACGTCTGCCGACGGCCGCGGGAGCCCGAGCGGCAGCCGATGGGGTCCGCGACGGGGCAGGATAACCACCTCCACTGACATTCCGGCGGACCGCGGCGGATCTGGCGGGGGAGTAGTCCACACTCACCCCGCTATCCCCAGCCGGCAAGCCGGTGACTGTCCCGCGCGGCGGCGCGGGAGGACCGTTCAACGGCATGAGCTCACCTGCCGCTGGCCGCATCCGGCTGTCCGATCCTTCCGAGCTGATCGCCGCTGTCCCGCACCTGCTCGGGTTCCATCCGCGGGAGTCCGTGGTCCTCTTGGCCTTGCACGGCAAGAGACTCGGGTTGACCCTGCGGGCCGATCTGGTCGGCGACGACCAGGCCCCGCTGTTGGCCGAGCAGATGCTGGCGCCGATCGCCCGGCAGCGGCCCACCGGCGTCGCGCTGGTCGTGATCGGGGACGATCGCGCTCCGGATGGCGACCCCCCGCACCGCGCGGTGGTGGACGCGCTCCACGGTGCGCTGAGCGGCGCCGGCCTGCCCGTGGTCCATGCCGCGTGGACGGCGCGAACGGCGCGCGGCGCACCGTGGCGCTGCTACGACGATCCACTGTGTGCCGGAGAGGTGGCCGACCCCGCGGCGAGCCCGCTGGCGGCCGCGACGGTCGCGGCCGGTGTGGTGACCTTCAGCAGCCGAGAGGAAATGGTCGAGCTGGTCGCCGAGGAGGATCCCGCCGCGCTGCGCCGCCGGACGGCGCTCCTGGCCGCGGCCGACGCGGAGCACCCGATGAGCACCCGGCTGGTGGGGCAGCGACTCGCGCGGTTGCGGGAACTGCACCGAGCGGCGGCCGCGGGAGATCTCGCGTTGAGCGACCGCACCGTCGCCGAGGTTGCCTCCGCGCTGTGCGATCACCGGGTCCGAGACGCCTGCCTGCCCTGGTGCTCAGGTCCCGACGCGGCCGCCGCCGAGCGGCTCTGGCTGGCTCTGGTGCGCGCCACTCCCGCGCCGGAGCGGGCCGAACCCGCGGCACTGCTGGCACTCACCGCGTATCTCCGCGGCGACGGCGCGCTGGCGGGTGTCGCGTTGGACACGGCGCTGCGGGCTTGCCCCCAGCATTCCCTGTCCGGGTTGCTGCGAGCCGCGCTGGAGGCGGGTCTGCCACCGGAGTTGCTGCGCAGCGTCGCGGCCGACGCCGCCGCAGCCCTGCATCGACCTCGCCACCGCGGCACCACTCGGCGATCACGGCGAAAGTGATGACCGGCGAGCCGCGACGCTGCGCTGGCGCCCGGGCCGGATCACCGCCGGCGGCCCATGACCGCTTGCGCGAGTGTACCGTCCACCGTGACCGTGCACCCTCGGCCGGACAACACCACCGGGTGGTGCGCCCGTACCTGGGCCGCGACCTCCACCACGTTGCCGGGCACCGCGTTGACCTTGGACAGGTCCGCCATCAGAGCCGGGTCGAGCTGGACGTGCTCGGCGATGCGTCGCACCTCCACCGCGCCTCCACCGCGCCGGGCCACCTCGTCCAACCGGACCAGGTCAGGTTCGATCGGGCTGGCGGGTTCCCCGATCCCGAGCTCGTCGAGCCCCGGGATCGGGTTGCCGTACGGAGACGTGGTCGGGTTGCCCAGCAAGGTGACCAGTTTGCGCTCGACAGCCTCGCTCATCACGTGCTCCCACCGGCAGGCCTCAATGTGCACTTGCTCCCACTCCAGCCCGATCACGTCGACGAGAAGCCGCTCGGCGAGCCGGTGCTTGCGCATCACCGAAACGGCCCGGCTGCGACCCACCGCGGTGAGCTTGAGATGCCGGTCATCGGCCACTGTCAGCAGGCCGTCTCGCTCCATGCGTGCCACGGTCTGGCTGACGGTGGGTCCGCTTTGCCCGAGCCGCTCGGCGATTCTGGCCCGCAGCGGAACTACGTTCTCCTCCTCGAGCTCGAAGATAGTGCGTAAGTACATCTCGGTGGTGTCGATGAGCTCGTTCACACCATTCTCCCTTGGGTTGCACCCATGGTAGAGGCCCGGAAGCGAGCGTGTACGCCAGCGACGGCAGGATGGGAGACATGCCTCCGGTCACGGGCACTCCTCGCGCGGTGGTTGTCTGGGACGAGGCCCTCCTCGGCTACGACCTCGGTGGGTGGCATCCGCTCAATCCCATCCGGCTGGACCTCACCATCAGACTGGCCCGCGCGCTGGGTGTGTTGGAAGGCGTGCAGCCGCTGGCGCCAGTGCCGGCCACCGACGCCGAACTGTGCACGGTGCACTCCGAGGGCTACCTCGCCGCGGTCAAGCGGGCCTCGGTCAAGCATGCCCTGGTCAAACAGGCCCAGGGCGGCTATGCGGGACATGGCTTGGGCACCCCGGACAACCCCGTATTCCCTCGCATGCACGAGGCCTCAGCGCTGGTCGCCGGGGGCTCACTGCTCGCCGCCGGGGAGATCCTCAGCGGCCGCGCGACGCGGGTGGCGAACATCGCGGGCGGGCTGCATCACGCGATGCGTGAGCGCGCCTCAGGATTCTGCATCTACAACGACTGCGCGCTGGCCATCCAGCGATTGCTCGACGGCGGCATGTCCCGGGTGGCTTACGTCGATATCGACGTGCATCACGGCGACGGTGTGCAGGAGGCCTTCGCCGACGATCCTCGGGTGCTCACCATCTCGCTGCACCAACACCCAGCGACGCTTTTTCCGGGCACGGGGCGATCCACCGACATCGGGGCCCCCGGCGCCGAGGGTTCAGCGGTCAATGTGCCGCTGCCGCCAGGCACGGGCGATGGCGGGTGGTTGCGGGCCTTCCACGCGGTCGTGCCCGCCCTGCTGCGCGCGTTCCGGCCTGAGGTGTTGGTGACCCAACACGGCGCGGACACCCACGCCGAGGACCCACTCGCCAACCTGACGCTGTCGGTGAACGGGCAGCGGGCTGCGCACCGCGCGCTGGCCCACCTGGCCGACACCACGGCCGGCGGGCGCTGGCTGGCTCTTGGCGGGGGCGGGTACTCCCTGTTCCGGGTGGTTCCGCGGTCGTGGACACATCTGCTGGCAACCCTGCTCGACCGCGAGCTGGACCCGAATACTCCGGTGCCCGCCGACTGGATGGCGCACACCGCCACCGTGGCCCGCGGCACGCGGCTTCCGGAGTCGATGACCGACGGCATCGAGCCTCATTGGGCGCCGTGGGACGGAGCTGGCAACGAAGGGGTCGACCGGGCGATCCTGGAGACCCGGCGCGCGGTGTACCCGCTGCACGGCCTGGATCCCGAAGATCCTCAGCTTTGACCTGAATCGAGGCCGGTCCACCCGAGGGTCAGCCGGTGGTATTGCTCCATGGCGAACCGAGCTGGTCCTACAGGAATGGCTTACGCCCGGACCGCCTGGGCGCGGCTGGGCCGATGGCGTAAGCCATTCCTGGTGGCCGTCGGCGAGTAGCCAGCCTGCGGCACGGTTCGAACGGAAGAAGCGTGTCGACACGGAGTCGGAAGGCCGGACCCCCGATGAGCCCGACCTTCCGGGGCGCGCGACGGCTATGTGTGCACACACCTATGTGTGCACACAACTGAGCCTGACGTCGCGTTGGTCCGCGTGATATCACAAGGGTGCGCTGGTCGTGGTGCTGCCGTGCAGTGTCGTGTTGGAGGTATCGTGTTGGAGCTGACAGTGCCGGTCGGGCGCGGCGGCGTCAATGCCGCCATTCGAGCGGTGACGCGCCGCAACCAGGCGCAAGTTCACAAGCTCAGCTGGCGTATGCCCGCAGGCGCTCCGCGCGATCCCCGTGGCGCAACTTGGCCATGACCTCGCGCTCAATTTGACGCACCCGTTCACGGGAGAGGCCGAAGCGCTTGCCGATCTGGTCCAGCGTGTGCGGCTGGCCGTCATCGAGTCCATAACGCAGCCGGATGACCTTCTGCTCTCGATCTTCGAGAGTAGCCAGCACCCGGCGCAGGTCGTCCTGCAGCAACCCGGAGATCACGGCGGACTCGGCGTCGGTGGCGTCGGCGTCCTCGATGAAGTCGCCCAGCGGTGCCTCTTCCTCGGCGCCCACCGGCATGTCCAGGCTCACCGGGTCCCGGGAGTAATCCAGCAGGTCGCCCACTTTCTCAACCGGGATGCCGGACTCGTCGGACAGCTCCTGATGGGTCGCCTCGCGGCCCAGTTGCTGGTGCAGGTCACGTTTGATCCGGGCCAACTTGTTGACTTGTTCCACCAAGTGCACCGGGAGGCGGATAGTGCGTCCCTGGTCGGCCATGCCTCGGGTGATGGCCTGCCGGATCCACCAGGTGGCGTACGTGGAGAACTTAAAGCCTTTGGTGTAATCGAACTTCTCCACCGCGCGGATCAGACCGAGATTTCCCTCCTGGATCAGATCCAACAACGGCATTCCCCGGCCGGTGTAGCGTTTCGCCAGTGACACCACGAGCCGCAGGTTGGCCTCCAGCAGGTGGTTCTTGGCTTTGTGTCCATCGCTCACCAGCCGGGTGAGATCGGCCCGTCGGGTTGGCGATAACCGCATCGCGGTCTCCAGGATGTGCCGGGCGAACACACCGGCCTCAATGCGCTTGGCGAGCTCAACTTCCTGCTGTGCGCTGAGCAGCGCCGTGCGTCCGATACCGTTGAGGTAAACTCGGACCAAGTCAGCCGCTGGGCTCTGCGCGTCTAGGTCTGCCTCGAGTACGATGTCCCGTTCTAGGGTGATCTGCGCGGCGGTCATCGGGTTCCTTCCTGCGACGGATCCTCGTGCCGACTCCGGTGGGTGGGGTAGCTCGGCGCGCGACGTTGCACGAGTCTGGCCATCGGGTACCCGCAGCGTTGACTGGTACAACGTCGGGGGCTCGGATTCCGTTCCCGGGCCCTCATCCGGAACGACGAACGAGCGCCCGGCGAAGTGCCCGACCCGGGGGACCCTCAGAGACTTCTCAGCTTGACCGCGGTCAGCGCCGGAGTGTTCACACGTCGAGGAGCACCGTGAACGGGCCGTCAGCCACACTGCGCACCACCATCGTCGCGCCGAAGCGCCCCGTGGCCACCACCGCGCCGCGGTCCCGGAGCCTGGCGATGACCTCGTCGATCAGCGGCCCGGCGTGCTCCGGGCGGGCCGCCGCGGTGAAAGAGGGTCGCCTGCCTTTGCGCGTCGCCCCGTAGAGGGTGAATTGGCTGACCACCAGCACCCCGGCACCGGTATCGGCGACGGAACGCTCATCACGCAGAATCCGCAGCTCATGCAGCTTGCGAGCCATCACCTCGGCCTGCGCGGGCCCGTCGTCATGGGTCACCCCGAGCAGCACCAGCAGGCCGGGTGCCGTCAGCTCACCGACCACGTGGTCATCCACGAGCACCGCCGCCTCGGTGACCCGGCTCACCACCGCTCGCACGGCGCGAGATCCTGCCAGGCGCGCGGGCCTCGCCGGTGGCGGGCGCGGCAGTTGTGCCTCCTGGCACCGTCGCGGCGGACGTAGAGTGAGTCACGCGGGGCTGCCCAGTGGGGGTTACTCAAGGACGGTGCCCATCGAGCGCCAAGTGGAGGTGGTCCGCGTGACCCCGTCGATCCGGTCGCTGCTCGGCACCGAGTCCGCGACGGCCGAGCTGGATCCCGCTGGGCTGGGGCAGGCGCTGGGCACGTTCGCGGTGTCCGTCGCCGGGAACCCGGCGGCGTTCGCCCGGTCGGCGCTGAAGTACGGCATGCGCAGCGCCCAGGCCGTGATGACCGCGACGCTGCGTGGCATGGGGATGGACCGGCAAGGCCCGGCCGAGCTGGCCGACGATCCGCGCTTTGCTGATCCGAGCTGGACCAGCAACCCGCTGTTCTGGCTGGTGCGCCAGCAACACACACTGTTGGAAGCTTTCGCGCGGGACCTGCTGGCCGAGGCTGACCTAGATGAACTCACCCGGCGCAAGGCTGATTTCGCGCTGCGGCAGACGCTCGACGCCGCCGCGCCGACCAATTGGCTGGCGACCAACCCGGTAGCGCTGAAGAAGGCGTTCGAGACCGGAGGCCGCAGCCTGCTGCGCGGTGCCAGCAACGCGCTGCGCGACCTGGCCACCAATAAGGGGATGCCCCGCCAGATCACCCCGGGTCAGTTCCGTCCCGGCCACGAGCTGGCCGCCACCCCGGGCAGTGTGGTGTTCCGCAACCGGCTGATTGAGCTGATCCAGTACGAGCCGCAGACCGGGACTGTGCACACGGTTCCGCTGCTGTTCAGCCCACCGTGGATCAACAAGTACTACATCATGGATCTCGCTCCCGGTAAGAGCCTAGCGGAGTGGGCCGTGCGCCACGGCCACACCTGTTTCATGATCAGCTATCGGAACCCGGACGAGACCCTGGCCGAGCTCACCATGAGCGATTACCTGCGTGAGGGGCCCCTTGCCGCGCTGGAGGTCGTCGAGGAGATCACCGGGACCCAGCAGACCAACCTGGTCGGGCTGTGCCTTGGCGGCACCCTGGCCACGGCGATGCTCGCCTGGCTCGCGGCTCGCGGCGAGGACCGGGTCCGCTCGCTGACTGTGCTGAACACCCTGCTCGATTTCACCTCGCCTGGCGAGCTCGGCGTGTTCACCGACGAAGCCGCCGTCACGCGGCTGGACTGTGCCATCAAACGCAAGGGCTACCTCCCCGCGGACAGCATGGCCACGACATTCAACCTGTTGCGCGGGAGGGATCTGGTCTGGAACTACGTGGTCAACGACTGGTTGCTGGGGGAGCAGCCAGCGCCGTTCGACATACTGAGCTGGAACGCCGACTCCACCCGGATGCCCGCGGCCATGCAGACCGAGTATTTACGGTCCTTGTATGTGCAGAACCGGCTGGCCAAAGGCGAGCTCGAACTGGCGGGGCAGCCGCTGGACCTCACCCACATCAGCCAGGACAGCTACTTCGTGTCCGCCGAGAAGGACCACATCGCGCTCTGGAAAGCGGTCTACGCGAGTGCCCGTCTCATGGGCGGCTCGGTGCGCTTCACACTGTCCAACGCCGGGCACATCGCAGGTGTGGTCAATCCACCGAACCCGAAGTCCAAGCACTGGGTGAGCTCCGCGGACACCCTGCCCGAGGACCCGCAGGCATGGCGCCAGCAGGCCACCGAGGTCGCCAAGTCGTGGTGGGAGGACTGGACGCCGTGGATCGCTAAGCATGCCGGACGGCGGCGCAAGCCCCCCGCGATGGGCAGCGTCATGCACCCGCCGCTAGAAGCCGCCCCAGGCAGGTACGTGCGCGAGTAGTGACCGTGACACGGTGCCCGCGGTGGCGGACGGGAGCTGGTGGACAGGGAATGATGTGAGCCATGGATCGCGGCGGTGACAACGGCGAGATGCCCAACCCCTGGCAAGCCCAGCTGGGAGCGTTCATCCGGGCGCAGCGACAGCTGGCCGACCTGTCGCTGCGCGAGATGGCGGCCCTGACTCGGATCTCCAACGCCTACCTCAGCCAGGTCGAGCGCGGTCTGCACCAGCCCTCGCTCACGGTGCTGCGGGCCATCGCTGACGGCCTGGGACTGACCGCCGAGCAATTGCTGGCCAAGGCGGGGTGGACGCAGACTGGGCCGGACAAGGGCACTGACCGCGTCGCCCCCGACGCCCCCGCTCGCCCCCCAACCAACGCCTCAACCGGCCCCCCGGCAGGCACCGAGGACAGTATCCGTCGCGACCCGCGGCTCACCGAGGCCCAGCGCGAAGCGCTGCTGGGGGTGTACCGCAGCTTCATCGCGGGTACCAGCGGGTGACCGAGCGCCGGGAGCGCTTGACATACTTATCACCGCTGCGTACTTTGGTAATCGGATCTCATGCCGCTTTGAGGAGATGACGATGACCACGATGCGCGAAACTGACAACAACACCGCCCGCCATACCTCGGGACCCTTCACCTACCCCCTGGAGATGTGGGCCGACTGGATGCAGAAGTTCGTCGAACCGGCGCCACACCTGCACGTCAAGAAGCCCATTGAGGAAGCCGTCAAGCACTACTTCGCCCTTGCTGAGCGGATATTGGTCATCGAGCGGGACATCGTCTTGGGTCTGCTGTCTGAGTCCATATGGTATGCCAACAAAACCGTTTCCACCGCACAGGAGGTCGCCAAGGATGTGCATGAGGTCGCTAGGGAGGCGAAGCGGGAAATGCACGAGGGCGCCAGGGAATCGACTGCGAAGAAGAGCTGAACCACTGGATCTGGTGACCACCCGTGTTGGCTCCGGCGTCGAGCGACGCCGGAGC
>JBOHFJ010000191.1:0-9566 GCA_050699655.1 Pseudonocardiaceae bacterium | reverse complement strand
CCGCGCTGCTGCGCTCCGGGGCGCCGATCGGGACGCTGAACCTGGTGCGCAAGCACCTGTCGGCGATCAAAGGCGGGCGACTCGCGGCGGCGGCGTTCCCAGCCACCACCGTGGGTCTGCTGATCTCTGACGTACCCGGTGACGATCCCGCCGTCATCGCCTCCGGGCCCACCGTGGGGGAGGTGTCCACCCCGGCGCAGGCGCTGGCGGCGCTGGTTGCCCGCAGGGTGTCGGTGCCACCGGCGGTTCGGGCGCATCTAGAGGGCGCTGCGGGCTGCCCGGGTCCCGGCGACCCGCGGCTGGCCCGCGTCACCAACCACGTGATCGCCGCCCCGCAGCAGTCCCTACAGGCCGCCGCGGCGGTGGCCCAACGGGCCGGGGTGACCCCGGTGATCCTGAGTGACTCGCTGGAAGGCGAGGCCCGGGAGGTCGGGATCGTGCTGGCCGGGATCGCCCGCCAGGTGCTCCGGCACGGTCAGCCGGCGGCGGCGCCCTGCGTACTGCTCTCCGGCGGCGAGACCACCGTGACCGTGCGCGGCACCGGCCGCGGCGGCCGCAATGTCGAGCTGCTGCTGTCGCTTGCGCTGGCCCTGCGCGGGGCACCGCACGTGCACGCCATCGCCTGCGACACCGACGGCGTCGACGGAGTGGAGGAGGTGGCCGGCGCGCTGATCGGCCCCGACACGCTGCGCCGCGCCGAGCGGCTCGGGGTGGACGCCGCGGCCGCGCTGGCCGACAACGACGGGCACAGTTTCTTCGCCGCGCTGGGCGATCAGGTGGTGACCGGCCCCACCCTGACCAACGTCAACGACTTCCGCGCCGTCCTCATCACCTGAGATCACCCCTTCCGCTGCGCGAGCGGTAGGCGATGCGCGCCGAGCGCACCTGGCCGTCCGCGACACCAGCCATTGCGGCTTGGTCCGCGCCCGGAGTCGGGGTTGGAGACCAACCCGCGCCCAGCTCGGGCACAGTGACCGTGCGCTGACGGATGGTGTTCTCTTTTCGTACCGCGTCGACCGCCTTGTGGTGGGTCAGTGTAAGTAGCCAGGTGACGAAGCGACCCCGCGAGGGGTCGAATCGAGTCGGATCACGCCAGAGTGTGAGAAACACGTCCTGCACCACGTCCTCAGCCAGCCCCTCGTCGGCGCAGATGCGGCGGGTCAGCGATTAGCGGGGCCGATCGGAGCGCTGATAAAGCTAAGACAGTCGAACAGCGACATCGGCTGTGCCGCCCAGCTGCCCGCGATTTTTGACATGCCAACTGGCTAAGATTGCCGAGAAAGTCCATCCCAGGCCGCCTGAGGTTGTTCGGGCGCGCAGCGGGTTGAAGAGACCCGGTCGCGGACATCAGCCAGCTTCGCCCGCCGACGCGCTCGAAGCGCCGACCGAGCCGCACCCAACGATCGACGCAACCTCCGCAGCACAGCGATCTGAGTGGCCAGATGGAGCTGGTAATGCCACAGCGAATAACGCCCACGACGCTTCAGGAGCGAATACGCGAATGAGGTGGCCCGCTGGCCGATGTAGCACGGAACGTTCTCAAACCACTTGGTGCTGCTGATCGCCTTGCTCTGCGCGGCGAGCAAAGCGAAACGACGGTCCTCCTGGTAGGCATGGAGCGCGGATGCGAGGTCATCGTGGGCATCCAGCTTCTCCGCGAGCGTGATCGCGTCCGCAATGGCCAGTTTGGTTCCTGAACCAATAGCGAAATGCGTGGTGTGCGCGGCGTCACCCATGAGAACGACGTTGTCGTGATACCATTTGTCATTGCTGATGCGCTCGAAGTTGCGCCACGGAGATTTGTTGACGGAACCCCGAGTTTGACCTATCAGTGAATGGCCATCCAGGTAGCTTTCGAAGATTTTTTCTAACAACGCGACGCCCTGCTCGGGCTCGAGTTCGTCGAAACCGAGGCCAGCCCAAGTCTCCGGCGAGCACTCGACGATCAGGGTACTGGTCTGCGCGTCAAAGCAGTAGGCATGGAACCATATCCAGCCAGCAGCCGTCTCTTCGAATGCGAACGTAAAACTATCAAAGACTCTACGCGTACCGAGCCAGATGTACTTGTTTCGACCCACCTCGACATCGGTCCGGAAATGGTCGAGACGCAGCTGCCGAATCGAGCTGTTGACGCCGTCGCACGCGATAATCAAGTCAGCTTCCGGAAATTCAGAAAGATCCTTAACCTCGCGCTCGAAGCAGATGTCGACACCGAGCCCCGTCGCGCGCTCGACCAGGATGTCGAGCAAACGCTGGCGACCGAGACTGTAACCATAGCCACCGAGATAGGCGGCCCGCTCGCCTCGGAGGTGTACTTCCTGACCTCCCCACTGGGCAGAAATATCGCGTATCGCTCGGGCGCTCACAGAGTCGTTGCGGTAGAGCTCGTCAAGCAAATCGTCCCAGAACACAACACCCCAACCGTATGTCACTCCAGCCGGGTTGCGTTCGACAACGGTGACATCGTGACCTCTGTTGCGTAACTTCATCAAGATGGCGAAGTACAGGCCCGCGGGCCCACCACCAACACAGACGATGTTCATGTCGCGTTCACCTCCGCCTTCCTGGTCACGCGTCTTCCCGCGCATAGCTGACTGGAGACACGAACTGGCGGGTATTTGCCAGCTTCCGTCGTCGGCGGCATCGGAAACCGTTCCGCAACGCACTGATGGATCGCCGCAGCCTCCGGAGTGTCGCAACCTGAGTGGCCAGGTGAAGGTGATAACGCCACACTGGATAGTTGCCGCGACGCTTCCCGAGCGAATAAGCGAACCGAGTGATCGGCAGATCGATGCAGCTCGGGACATTCTCAAACCACTCGGTGCTGAGCGCTGCCGCGTTCTGCGAGCCTATTATCGCCGCGCGGCGCTTTTCCTCGTAGTTTCTGAGGGCCACCTGGAGGTCATCGTGAGCGTCCAGATTCTCGGCAAGCACGACCGCATCCTGCATCGCCAGCGTGGTGCCTGACCCGATCGAGAAGTGCGTGGTGTGCGCAGCGTCACCCATGAGCACGATGTTGTCATGATACCAGACGGTATTAGCGACCCGGGTGAACTCGATCCATGGCGTCTTGCCAAAATCGCGCATCGGGTTCATGAGTGCGTGGCCATCGAGGTGGTGCGCGAAGATTTCTTCCAACAGCGCGATGCTCTCGTCGGGCCCAAGCCCGTCGAAACCGAGCCCTTTCCAGGTCTCTGGCGCGCATTCGACAATAAAAGTGGTCGTATCGGTGTTGAAGGGGTACGAGTAGAACCAGATCCAGCCGGCGGCCGTCTCTTCGAACGCGAACATGAAGGAGTCAAAGACCCGGTGGGTGCCAAGCCAGATGTACTTGTTCCGGCCCACGTCGACAGCGGTCTGGAAGTGCTCTCCCTGGAGCCTGCGCACACGGCTGTTCACACCGTCACAGGCAACAATCAAATCAGCGTCAGCGAACTCGGACAGCTCCTTAACCTCGCGTTGGAAATTGATGTCGACACCGAGCTCCAAGGCTCGCCGAACCAGGATGTCGAGAAGATGTTTGCGACCCATGGCAAACCCATACCCACCGAGATGGGCCCGTCGTTCGCCTCGGACGTGCACTTCCTGGTTTCCCCAGGAGGCGGGACTGTCGAATATCTGTCGCGCGCTCGGGGGATCGTTTCGGTAGAGACAGTCGAGCAGCGCGTCGGAAAACGTGACGCCCCAGCCGTACGTCACCCCACGGGGGTTGCGCTCGATAACGGTGATATCGTGATCAGGATTTCGCAATTTTGCGGAAATAGCGAAATAAAGACCCGCGGGACCACCGCCGACGCACACAATTTTCATATCTTCCCCTCCGCCTCCCTCATTGACGGCGAGCGATAACACTGATGCCGATTACACTGGTATCAATCATGCTGGCGAAAAATTGCACTGGCTAGCACGAGGACGACCCGGTGCCACGCAATCGGGAGCCGCGAAGCAGGCTTTGCGCCTTGGCGAAGAACTTACGACCGGTTGCGGAGCGCCACGCGAGGTCGTAAGCAACGCGCAGCGCCGCCGGCCTGATCATCTCAACCGGCGTGGGGTAGCGGAACGCGGTACCCCCGAAGGTGACCTTGGGCTGGTCGGCGGTCGGCAACGTATCAGCGCCATACTCGGTTGAGTCCAGCAGCGCCGTCAAGGTCTCCGGACGCAACCCGCCGAAGTCGAACCAGCGGTACCCGCGCTCTTTCGCCCATTTGATCATCTCCCACCGGATGGCCGCCGGCACACTGAGCCGCATCGCCTCGCCAGCGCGGTCGAACCCAGACAGCCGGCCGCGGACCATGTCGCCGCAACCGGTCATCAGGTCGGCGGCGACTGGCACGCCATTCACCTCGCCGACGTACAGCACGGCACGGCCGGTAGCGGCCAGCTCCCGGTACAACGCCGTCATGTAGTCCAGTGGCAACGGAGTGTAGCCCTGGTGTTGCGCCGAACTGGCCATCAGCTCGGCGAGCAGTGGGATGTCCCGCTCGTCTCCGGCCCGGACCGTGACACCGCGGGACTCCCAACGGTTGGTCCAGGATTTGAGCCGCTTGCCGAACTTGGCGCGAATCTCCGCCAGATCGGCCGTCAGGTCGATCCGGATCGAGCCCTGCGGCGCGATACCGGCCGACGACGAGCGGAAACCGCGGCGGAGCAGCTCATCGCTGGTGGCTTGAGCGCCTTCGGGCGGTTGGATGAACAGGATCCGCAGCCGGCGCTGGCCCAGCGTCAGGAGCGCATCGACCAGGGCGCGACGGATGTCATCAACGGCCCCATCAGCGGTCACAGCGCCGGGGGTGACGAGTGGGCCGTAGGGGAGGTAACCAACCAGACCCAACCCGGGCACCCGCCGGGTCAAGATCTGCGCCCCACCAACCAGCTCACCAGCTCGGTAGGCCAGCAAATACAGCGGAGTGAAGCCGACCCGGCCACGCAACCGCGCCCAGACCGAGAGCTGAGTGACGTCGGTGCCAGGGGTGCGATCCACCAGCAGATCCCACGCATGGAGCGCCTCAAGGCCGGGATCTTCCCGCACCACCACGTCGAGGTTCCCACAGGGATTCCCGTCGAGAGTCGTCCACATGCCAGCCCGATCCGAGTGTCTCACCCCTGGTGTAGCGTTGCCGGCCCCCTCGATCATCATGCCCAGTCCGGACCATCGCCCGAGTTCTCTCACCCCACCCACTCCCCCAGCGCGTCACTCCATCCACGTCACGCTGTGTGCGTCACCCCGTGCGCGATGGATCCGATCACCCTCAGCCATATTGTCGCCAACAAGCGCCCCATCGTTACACCCCACCCCCCACCCCCGCCGCCACCGCATTCAGCGGGCTCAGCGGTGTACCAGGGGGGCGGATGACCCCGTTGAGCCCGCTGAATGCGGATTGGAACGGGATTTGGTGAGAGCGGCTTGGATGGTGTGGATTAGGGCGTTGGGGTGGTTGCGGTAGAGGTCGTCGGCCGTGACGAAGACGATCTCCCAGTCCAGGGCTTGCAAGCGGTTGAGCATGCGCCGGTCCTTGCGCAGCTGTAGTCGCAACGCATGCCACTGACCGTCATAGGCGATGCCCACTCGCCATTGCCGGAAAGCTAGATCAAGCCAGCACACCAGACCCGCGGCGTCCCACACCTGCACTTGAGGTTCCGGGTGCAAGTCGGCCAGGTGCAGCACCACTCTCAGTTCAGACTCCGGCCGCGACTGCGCCCGCGGATCGGTGAGAGCGACCGCTCGCCGGGCCCGGACCACTCCATGCTCGTGACACGCCCACAACCGTTCCTCCAGCTCGGCGCGAGTGACGTGGCCAGCGCGCAGCACCTCATCCAGATCCGCAACCGCGCCCCGCAAATCCGATCGCGCGGCCAAGTCCAGACCCAGCCGCGCCGGGCTGGCGATCCGCACACCGTTGCAGTCCTGCCAGTCCGTGCTGCTCAGAGCCGTGCGCTTGACGCTGATGCCCCTGATCGGGCCGAACCGATAACGCTCGTCCACCACGAACTCCACCGGGTCAGCGGGCCGGGCCAGTTCCACACCGCGCACGGTTGCGGCGGATCTGCCGGTGAGAACCGCTTCGGGTGGCGCGAGGAGCGCCGCACCCTCGCACCGTCGCTGGTGAGTCAACGGCACGCCGGCGGGCAAATACACATCACGGAACAATCTGCGCACACCGGGACCGCGCAGTTGTTCCTTCGTGACCACACCCGCCGCCAACGCCGCTGTGCCGCGGAACACCCCGGCCAAATCCACCAGCCGCACCCGTCTCCCCATACGGGCATCATTACCCACCCCCGCACCACCCACGGCCGCCAAACCCCCAAAACCCGCGAATTATCCACATCACACCCACCATCCACAACCTCTCACGCCACGCCATGCATTCAGCGGGCTCAGCGTGGTAAATGGGGTGCGGATAACCCCGTTGAGCCCGCTGAATGCGTCAACGCGGGGTTAGAAGGTGATCGCTTGGGCGGGGTCGGTGAGGAGAGTGGCGATGTCGGCGAGGAATTGGGCGGCTTGTTGGCCGTCGACTACGCGGTGGTCTACGGACAGGGCTAGCTGGCAAACCTTGCGGGGCACCACAGCACCGTCGACGACCCACGGCATGTCCCGAATCGCGCCGAGGGCGAAGATCGCCGACTCGCCGGGGTTGAGGATCGGGGTGCCGGTGTCCACCCCGAAGACTCCGATGTTGGTGATGGTGATCGTCCCACCGAGCATGTCACCCGGGGTGGTGCGTCCCGCCCGAGCCGATGCCGCCAGCTCGTTCAGCGCGATGGCCAGCTCGCGCAGCGACATCCGGTCGGCGTCGCGGATCTTGGGCACCACCAGCCCGCGCGGGGTGGCGGCGGCGATCCCGAGATGCACGTAGTCGAAGTAGACGATCTCACCGGTCGCCTCGTCCCAGCTGGCGTTGACCTGCGAGGTCCGCCGCACCGCCAGGCACACCGCCCGAGCCGCGAACACCAGAGGGGTCAGTTTCACGTCCCGGAACCCCGGCTGGGCCGCCAGGCGGGCACGCAGTTCCATCATCGGCGTGACATCGACGGTGATGAACACTGTGACGTGCGGCGCGGTGAACGCCGAGGACACCACCGCCGCCGCGGTGGCCTTGCGCACCCCGCGGACGGGCTCGCGGCGCTGCCCGGTGACACCAGACCCAGTGACGCCAGACCCAGCGACACCAGACCCAGTGGCGGTGCCATCGCCGACGGGATGGGCGGCGCGCTGCACGTCCTGCCGGGTGATCACTCCACCGGCTCCGGAGCCGGACACTGTCCGCAGATCGATGCCCAACTCCTTGGCCAGCTTGCGCACCGGCGGCTTGGCCAGCGGAGCCGAGCCCAGGACGGATACCGCGGCCTTACGCGGACGCCGGGTCACGGCGGCGACCTGAGGGCCATAACCGACCAGGGTCGTGATCCGCCCGCTAGGCCCCCGCTCACCGATCACGCCCGCCGGGGCAGGCTCCGCCGCGGCTGTGACGTCGCTGGGGCCAGCGTCGGTGGAGCCGGCGTCGGTGGAGCCAGTGTCGATCGCGATCAGCGGGGCTCCCACGGCCACGGTGGCGCCAGGTTCGGCGAACAGCTCGCTGACCACTCCGGCGTAAGGACTGGGCAGCTCAACGGCGGCCTTCGCCGTCTCGATCTCAATGATCACCTGGTTGACGGCGACGGTGTCTCCGGGCGTGACGCACCAGCGCAGGATCTCCGCTTCGGTGAGCCCTTCCCCGACATCGGGCAGCGCGAAGATACGAGCCATCTCGTCAGTACTTCAGCGCTCGGTCGACAGCGTCGAGAACCCGGTCCAGATCGGGCAGGTAGTCCTCCTCGCACTTCGCGGGCGGGTACGGGGTGTCGAACCCGGTCACCCGCAGCACCGGAGCCTCCAGCGAGTAGAAGCATTCCTGGGACACCCGGGCGGCCACTTCGGAGGTCACCGAGACCTCGCCGGGCGCCTCGGACACGCAGATCAAGTGCCCGGTGCGGCGCACCGAGTCGAACACCGGCGCCAGGTCCAGCGGCGACAAGGTACGCAGATCGATCACCTCCAGCGTCTGGCCATCCCGCTCGGCAACGGTCGCGGCATCCAGCACGGTGCGCACCATCGGCCCGTAGGCCACCACCGTCGCGGTCGTACCCGCGCGCAGCACCCGTGAGCTGAACAGCGGCGGGGGTGCGGTCGCGAGGTCCAGCGGCGCCTTGTCCCAATACCGCCGCTTGGGCTCGAAGAAGATCACCGGGTCGTCGCAGGCGATCGCCTGCTGGATCATCCAGTAGGCGTCGACCGGGTTGGCGCAGGAGAGCACCTTGAGTCCCGGGGTATGGGCGAAGTAGGACTCCGGGGACTCTGAATGGTGCTCAACGGCGCCGATGCCGCCGCCGTGCGGGATGCGCACCACCACCGGCATCCGCAGCTTGCCCTGCGAGCGGTAGTGCAGCTTGGCGAGCTGGGAGACGATCTGGTCGAAGGCGGGGAAGACGAACCCATCAAATTGGATCTCACACACCGGGCGGTAGCCCCGGACCGCGAGCCCGACCGCGGCGCCGATGATCCCGGATTCACCCAGCGGGGTGTCGAACACCCGCCGCTCGCCGAAGTCCTTCTGCAGGCCGTCGGTGATCCGGAACACACCGCCGAGCCGGCCGACGTCCTCGCCCATTATGATGACCTTGGGGTCAGCCTCCATCGCGGCCCGCAGTCCCTGATTGAGGCCCTTGGCCAGGGTGATCGTCTGCGGCGCGGCGATGGCCCTCATCGGTGCGCGCTCCTCGCATCGGCGAACGAGGTGTGGTAGGCCAGGTAGCTATCACGGGCCGCGTCGAGTACGGGCGACGGTTCGGCGTAGACATTCGAGAAGATCCGCTCCGGACCGGGGGCGGGCATAGAAATACAGTAGTCACGCAGCCGCATCGCCAGATTGTCGGCCTCAGCGGCCAGGCCGTCGAAGAACTCCGGTTTCGCCAGCCCTTCCCGCACCAGGTGCGCCCGGACTCGCTCCAGGGGATCCTTGAGCTTCCATTCCTCCAGCTCGGTGGCGACCTGATAGCGGGTCGGGTCGTCGGAGGTGGTGTGCGCATCCATCCGGTAGGTGCACGCCTCGATCAGCACCGGGCCGTTGCCGGTACGGCACTCCCGCAGCGCCCAGCGGGTGACAGCCAGGGTGGCCAGCACGTCGTTGCCGTCCACCCGGATCCCGGGAAAGCCGTAGCCTCGGGCCCGTTGATACAGCGGCACCCGGGTCTGGCGATCCAGCGATGCGGAGATCGCCCACTGGTTGTTCTGGCAGAAGAACACCACCGGCGCGTCGTAGACGGCGGCCCACACGAAGGCCTCGTGCATGTCGCCCTGCGAGGTGGCGCCGTCGCCGAAGAAGCAGATCGTGGCCTCACCGGTCTCGGCGTCGCCGATCTTTCCGTCCAGCCGCTGCCCCATCGCGTAGCCGGTGGCATGCAGGCACTGGTTGGGGATCACGATGGTGTACAGCTGCAACCCGGTACTGATCGGATCCCAGGAGCCCTGGTCGACGCCGCGGAAGATGCCGAACAGCTCGGTGGCATCCACTCCTCGGCACCAC
>JBOHFJ010000190.1:0-9578 GCA_050699655.1 Pseudonocardiaceae bacterium | reverse complement strand
GGTGTGGTTTGGTCGCCTCCTTTCTATCAGCCGGAGAAGCCGTTGCCTGTTATTTGACGCCGCGTGTCGGCAGCTTTCGAAAAAACGACCGCCAGCTAGCCTAAACGGGGTTTCGCATAAGCCTCCATGCCTCATCGGTAGCCTCGCTCAGCGCGAGCTCACCCTGGCGATGGTGGGATCCCTTCGAGTGGCGGTGATCGGCTCCTGCCCGGTGACCGCCACCCAATTGACGGAGCTGGTGGCCCGGGTGCGCACGGTGGTGGAACTCGATGCGCTGGCGGGGGTGTTGCCGGGGTGTTGGCACCTGGTGGCTTCGCTGGATGGTGCGGGTGCAGGTCAGCCTCAGCGGGCTGCGCCGGGTGCTGGCCACGGCTGGCCAGCCTGTCCGCCTTGGGCCACCGCGGCTGGTGGGATCGGCAGGCCGCCCAGGTCACGAAAAGTAGTTACCTCGTCGTCTCTGCATGGCCTCCAGTCTCTTGGCTCGACACCACCCGCCGTACAATCAGTGCCGCGTGTCGGGTCGGTGGTGAGAAGCTGGTCCACGGCACGCGGCACAGATGCGGCACAGACCGTCGGGAGCGAGGCAGCCTGCCCGAGCCTGAGGGACCAACACTCGCCCGGCATGCTGGGCAAACGTAGGCCCTCGTAGCTCAGGGGATGAGTATCGGTTTCCTCAACCTGCGTCGCGGGTTCGAATCCTGCCGGGGGACCACCACTTACCGGGAGACATCAGCCGTGGAAGGGGTCAGCAGCATGAGCTCACAGCTGAGTGTGACCGTTGTGGTCAGCCGTGAGGACGATCGTTTCGTCGCTCAGTGCCTCGAGGTCGACATCTCCAGCTTCGGTGATACGCAAGCAGAGGCGCTGGCGATGGTGACTGAGGCTCTGGAACTGTGGTTCGAGGACGCTCCGGTACCCGATCACTTCAGCAGGCCGGTGGTCACCACGGTCGATCTGCACCTCTCCGCATGAGCTGGTCGCTTTCTGCTGTCACGGGCCGGGAGGTACTCAAGGCGCTGGTTGGCCTCGGGTTCGTCCACATCTCGACCAAGGGCTCTCATGCCAAAGTCGCTCATCCAGACGGCCGCGTGGCGGTGGTGCCAATGCACGGTGGCCGAGACATCCCACGGGGCACACTAGGCTCGATTCTTCGCCAAGCCAGGCTCACCATCACGGAGTTCCGGGAGCTCCTGTGAGATCGGGGACGGCCCGCCGGTGGTGAACCAGATGGCGAGTCCAGTAGACAGCCGGTGATCGCCATCCCCGAGTGCGGGCTGATTGTCTGGGAGGACCCTGCCCTGGCCGAACGCATCCGCAACGGGATTACCGAGGCCCAGGCAGAGCGGACCGTCGACCCGGGAGACTTCACACCACAGCCAACGGTGCGCGATGCGCCACCGCCAAGAGATCGAGATGAGCGGTCTCCGACGCTTCCGCCTTGCGATAAACTCCACGCGAAATCTCGCTTACCGCGCCCCCGTCACGCAACGCGTACAGGTCATGACGCCGCAACCCCGGTCACTCCGCCTGTCTGATCGTGAAGGTGGTGGGCAACGCCGCGAGGCGACCCGTCAGCAACCCCACCACGATCACGCCCCGATACTCGGCCCCGTACGTTGATGATCGTGTAGCTGTCATCGTTGAGCATCTGGGGCCGTTGCCAGGGTTGTCCCCGGTGCATATACAGGGCGCATCTGCCCGTGATCGCCTCCTTGGGGACCCGGAGCCGCATGACGCCGACTCCGCCTCTCGGCGGTGATCTTGTGCTCGGCGTGCTGGGCTAGGAGGTCGTATCCCAAGAAGCGGGCCTTGCCCGTGCGAGCGTGGGTGACCAGCGTCTTGGCCTGGGACAGCTCCAGCTTGAGTGCTTCGTGCGGGAACTGTCCCAGGCGCTGCTTGATCGCCCGTGCCTCGGCCTTCGGCCCACTGAATCAGAGGAGAACATCGTCGGCGTAGTGGGCATAGCGCAGCCGATCGCGCACCTGTCGGTGTGGCGGTGGGACCTGAGAGAACTCCTTGAGGAAGACCGAGGATGAGCTGCTGTCTTGGGCGAACGCCTTGTCGGCTGGCGTCAGCGTGAGGTAGCGAATCAGCACCACTCACCGCGGCGCCACCCGGCGTCCGTTTTTTTGTTCAATCTTAAAACACTCGCGTCGCTGGGGGAGGTTGTCCTGGGTCTTTTTTTGGATCAGCTGGTGGCGGCAGTGGGTTGAGTAAGCGCGTCGGCACACGCTCATCGGTGGCTCGTGGTCAGTGCCTGTTACCGTGGCGATACCGCGGTTCACTGATATGGGTGGATCTGCTCGCCAATGCTGGTCGTGTTGTCGAGCGCTTGCTACCGTAAAGGTGACGATTGATGATCTATTCGCTAGGGGGGTTTGCTGGGGGTTTCGAATCTGTCCAGGGGTGCGTCCTGGTGGGGATCCGTCTCGCTGAACAGTGCGGATGGGCTCCGGAGACGCTGGGTGGGAACCCCAACAATCCACACCGCGCGGTGCGGGGCTGTGATTTTCAGGCGTTCCGGGAGATCACACCCGGCGCGGTAGAGATTGTACCGTAACAGGCGCGCGCTCGGGTGAGCGTTGAGCGCTTGTGATTGGTGAGACGTGGCCCGCGAGAGTGGGTTACGCGGCCCGCGTTCGATGCGCGGGTTCGTCTATCTGCAAGACACGAAAAGATTGGTGAGGTGCGTCATGGACATCCGCACAAATGAGCAGACCACGACGGCTGTGTATGAGCCCCCGATGTTGGTGGAGCTGGGCGAATTCAACGAGGACACCCTCGGGGCCGGCGGCCGGGCAGCAGACAGCCTGTTCCAGGAGCAGGGTGCTGCCGCCTCAGGCTGAGTGTGACGGCTGCGCTCAGGGAATATGAGGGATTGCGCCAGGAAATATGAGGAGTTGCTGGGATGGGTGTGGTGATCGAGGGGTGGATGGTTCTGCCGGATCGGCCGGATGCGTGGCGGGCGGCGGCTGACTGGCCGTCGGGTGTGCGGTGTGTGATGGCGCATGCCTCCGGGAACCCGTTCCTCATCGGTAGCCTCGCTCAGCGCGAGCTCATTCTGGCGATGGTGGGATCCCTGCGGGTGGCGGTGATCGGGGTGTGCCCGGTGACCGCCACCCGGTTGAGCGAGCTGGTGGCCCGGGTGCGCACGGTGGCGGAGCTCGATGCGGTAGCGGGAGTGTTGCCGGGGTGTTGGCATCTGGTGGCTTCGCTGGATGGTGTAGTGCGGGTGCAGGGCAGCCTCAGTGGGCTGCGCCGGGTGTTCCACACCCGGATCGGGGACGTTCCGGTTGCTGGCGAGCGGGCCGATGCGCTGGCGCGGGTGGCGGCTGCGGGGATTGATGAGCGGGTTCTGGCGGCGCGCGTGTCCTGCGGGTCACACGTGCCGCCTCCGTTGGGGGAACACAGTTTCTGGCGAGGGGTGCGGGCGCTGGCCCCGGACCACTATCTACGGATCGATCCCCCAGGTCGGGTCAGTGAGCCGCGGTGGTGGAGCCCACCGGAGCCGCGACTGTCCCTGAGCGTGGGTGCGGACGCGGTGCGTCAGGCCCTGGAGACAGCGGTCGCGGCTCGCCAGCCCACCGGGGGGCGGTTGAGCGCGGATTTGTCGGGTGGGCTGGACTCGACCTCGCTGTGTTTCCTCGCCGCCCGGGCCGGCGTGGCGGACCTGCTGACCTTCCGGTGGGCTGAGGCCGAGAGCGGCAACGATGACTCGATCTTTGCCGCCCACGCGATCGGTGAGTTGCCGCTGGCTGAGCATGTGGTGCTGCCGCAGGCGGAGATGCCCGGTATCTTCGCTGACGCTGGTGACAACGGGGACACCGAAGCCCCTTACCGGTTCACCCGCACGTTGGCGCGCAGCCGGCACAACGCTCAGCTACTGGCCGCGCGCGGCGCCCGGGAGCATCTGGCCGGTCACGGCGGTGACGAACTTTTCCACAACGGCAACAAAGCTTACCTTTCCGCTCTGGTGCGGCGCCGGCCGATCACCGCGATCAGGCACCTGCGCGGGTATCGGGCGTTGGGCCGCTGGTCGTGGCTGGCGAGCGTGTCCGCGCTGGTCCGTCGTGGTGAGGTGGGTGCCTGGTGGGATCGGCAGGCTACCGAGTTGACCAGCGGACCGCCCCCGCGTCGCACCCCCGACCTGGACTGGGGTTACCCGCTGCGAGCAGCGGTGTGGGTCACCCCCGAGGCGGTGGACACCGCCCGGGCCGTGCTGCGCGCCACCGGCGAGACGGCCCCCACGGTGCGGGGTGAGCGGGCGCAAGAGATCGCGGTGAGCATCCTGCGGACGATGGGACCGCAATACCGGCAGGTTTCCCGAGTGTTCAGCACTGCCGGGCTGCGCCTGGAGCTGCCCTATTTCGATGATCGGGTGATCGAGGCCGCGCTGGCGGTCCGCCCGCATGAACGCGCCACTCCGTGGCGGTACAAGCCGCTGCTGGTCGAGGCGATGCGCCCCATCCTGCCCGAAGTGATCGCCAACCGCACCACCAAGGGAGAATTCGGCGAGGACGTCCGCGTCGGGTGGCGCCGCCACCTCCCCGACATTCTGGAGCTGTTCGCGGACTCCGCGCTGGCTACTCACGGTCTGATCAACCCCGACCTGCTCCGCCGGGAGCTGTTGAAACCCCAGGTCGACAACACCGCGATGTTCGCGCTGGAAGACCTGCTGGGTTGCGAGACCTGGCTGCGCGCCATCCAGACACCACCATCCCCCAGGAGGACCGATGCCGCTACGGCTGCGCCCTGACATCGCCACCACCGACACCGACGACGGGCTGGTCCTGCTCGATGAACGCACCGGTCGGTACTGGCAACTCAACCCCACTGGCGCGCACGTTCTGCACGCCTTGCTGGTGGGACAGCACCCTGAGGAGATCGCTGGTGGCCTGGCCACCCGCTACCACATCGACTTTCAGCAGGCCCGCCGCGATGTCACCACCATCACCGACCACCTGCACACCGCGAAACTGGTAGGCCCAGCATGAGCGTGCCCATCGGCCTGGAACACCAGCATCGGCTCCCGGTGCACCACCGGGTGCTGCCCCTGCTCGCCGTGGGAGCCGCCCGGATACTCGCCACGCTGCGTCCCCGGCGGCTGCGGGCCGTGCTCGAACTCCTCCGTCGCGGTGCCCGGGCCGCTACCCTGCAGGAAGCCTTGGCCGCCCGGCAGGCGGTGGTCGCGGTCAGCCTGCGCTGCGCCGGTAAGGGCTGCCTGCAACGGTCCATCGCCGCCGCCCTGTACTGCCGCGCCCACGGCACCTGGCCCACCTGGTGCACGGGAGTCCGCACCCACCCCTTCGGCGCGCACGCCTGGATCCAGGTCGACGGCCAGCCCATCGGCGAACCCCACCCCGCCGGCCACTACCGAGTCCTGCTCGCCATCTCCCCGCCCGCTGCCGCGAACGGTGCATGATGAGGACACCAGGCCACGGCGAGCCGCGGACGCTGCGGCGGGTGGCTGGGTTGTTCTCGCCCTATCGGGGCCGGCTCGCGCTGCTGGGGCTCGTTGTGGTGGTGACAGCCGGGCTGAGCGTGGGAAACCTGCTGCTGATCAAACCCGTGTTCGACCGGGGGTTGTTCTGCCCGGCCTGCCCGAACCTCCCGGTGCTGTTCTGGCTGGTGGGCGCCATGACCACGATCCCGTTGCTGGCGGGAGCGCTCGGTATTTACCAGCCGTATCTGGCCAACACGCTCGGCCAGCGGGTGATGCAACATCTGCGCGACACCCTGTACAGCCACCTGCAACGGATGCCGTTGCGGTTTTTCACCGAGACCAAGACTGGGGAAATCCAGTCCCGGCTGGCCAATGACGTCGGTGGCCTGCAGCGGGTGGTCACCGAGACCGCGTCGCTGATGCTGATGCAGCTGGTGGTCGTCCTCAGCGCGATCGGCGCGATGCTGGTGCTGTCCTGGCAGCTCACCGCGCTCACGCTGGCGCTGTTGCCGCCGTTTGGCTGGCTGGCGCACCGAGTCGGGCGGGCGCGGCGCTCGGTCAGCTCCGCCACCCAGCAGGCCCTGGCCGAGCTGTCCGCCCTCACCGAGGAGACACTGTCGGTGTCCGGGGCGCTGCTGTGCCGATCCTTCGGCCGCCACGGTGAGCAGACCACCCGGTTCCGCCGCCTCAGCGCGCAGCTCGCGCAGCTACAGCTCCGCCAACAGATGACCGGCCAAGGCTTCATCATGGGGCTGCGCACCATCTTCGCGGTGATGCCGGTGCTGGCCTACCTCCTCGCCGGCCTGGTGCTGGCCCACGGCGGTACCGCAGCCCACCACCTCAGCGTGGGCACGCTCACCGCCTTCACCGCTCTGCAACTGCAGCTGCTGGGCCCGAGCTCGGTACTGATCCAAATGGCGGTGGAGGTGCAGGCCTCGCTGGCGCTCTTCGAGCGGATCTTCGCCTACCTCGATCTCCCCCACGAGATCACCGACGCCCCGGGCGCGTACCCGCTGCCATCCCAGCGGGTACGCGGGGCGATCAGCTTCCGCGCCGTCAGCTTCCACTACCCTTCCAACGAAGGTCCGGCCCCCGCCCGGTGGGCACTCCAGGACCTCACCCTGGACGTTCAACCCGGCCAGCTCGCCGCGGTCGTCGGCCCCAGCGGCTCGGGGAAGACAACCCTGTCCTACCTGCTGGCCCGCCTGTATGACACCACCACCGGCGCGGTCCTCATCGACGGGCACGACGTGCGAACCATCCGCCTGGACACCCTCACCGCCACGATCGGGATGGTCACCCAGGAAACCCACCTGTTCCACGCCTCGATCCGCGACAACCTGCATTACGGCAATCCGCAGGCCACCGACGCCCAACTCCACGCCGCCGCCCGCGCGGCCGCGATCCACGACCGGATCCTCGAACTCGACAACGGCTACGACACCCTCGTCGGCGAGCGCGGCTACCGCATGTCTGGCGGCGAAAAACAACGACTGGCGATCGCCCGCGTGATCCTGAAAAACCCCAAGATCCTCATCCTCGACGAGGCCACCTCCGCGCTGGACACCACCAACGAACAACTCGTCCACCAAGCGCTGACCCCCCTCATGGCCGGACGCACCACCCTGGCGATCGCCCACCGGCTCTCCACCATCCAGGCGGCGGACGTGATCTTCGTGCTGGACCGCGGTCGGCTCGCGGAACGCGGCACCCACACCGAGCTACTCGACCAGGGTGGCCTCTACACCCGCCTCCATCACCAGCAACTCGGCAGCGATACCGCGCCGACACGCCTCTAGGATGAGCGGCCGGCATTCGGTGGTTATTTGGGATTGCCCACGGGTTTAATCGGTAGTACTGGGTACGGTTGTAGGTTCATCTGTTTTAGTTCTGCTGGTATGACGTGGTGTGAGCCAGGCTCGCACTGAGTCTAGGGTGATGGGTGATTTGAGGAGCTGGCTGAGGACGTGAACCACAGGGCTGTTGTGTCGGCGGTGCGGCAGAATCCTAGTGTGATGCGGGTGTGGCATTGCCGCCGGTTCAAGAGCCATCGTCGCGTGCAGCGCCATCGTGTGCAGTGTCCTTGGCGGTTGATGGGGTGGGCGTCGTCGAGTGATTGGGCCAGGGCTAGGCCGCGTAGTATTTCCACCGCCAGTGGATCGTCTTTACGGTTGTGCCAGGAGTCGAATAATTCGATGATAATTTTGTTAAGTTGTGTGCGTTGCTCATAGGCTCGCCGACGCTGAGGCGATTGGCTAGAAGTTACGGGTATTGGACTCATTTAGACCAACTCATCGACAACAGCGCACTCTCGGCTCGTGTCCAGGGGTGTGGTGTTGCCCTGTGTCAACGTGGTGCCCCTTCGTATCCAGCCGGGTGTCGTGTGTGGAGGCACCTGGTGTCGGGGTGTGGGGGGCTTGTCACGCAAGGAAGCGGTCTGTTGCTGTGCTTGCGCCCACCGTGGTGGTGCGGCGGCCCGGCACCAGGTGCATGGCACACGGTGGCAGGCGGGACGAGAGCGACGCCAGCGGTTCCTGTGTTGGGTTGCCGGGGCTGTCACGACTGTTGTCACTTTTCTAGGGTTGGCGCTCATGACAGTCAATATGGTGGGGGATGTGGCGACTGATCGCGCGGGGCTGGAGACCTTGCGGCGTCGTCTCGGGGCGCACCTGGCGCTGTGTCGCACGGCGGCGGGTGTCTCGCAACCCGAGCTGGCCAGGGCGATCGGCAGGACCCGCAGCATGGTCTCGCGTGTCGAGCACGGCACCCGGGTGATGTCTGAGGCACTGTGGGCGATCGCCGACGAGGTGTGCCGCGCTAAGGGTGCCCTGATAGCCGAGTATCACACGCTTGCCGAGGCTGAGCGGGACTACCGTGCACAGTGTCGTGCCCACCGTTTCCAGATGCAGCACAGCCACGCCCAGGCCCAGCTAGCGGCCCTCACGGCCTCGCCTGCGGCTTCGCTGCGTGACGGGGACGGTGGGTGGCCGGAGATGACGGGTGTGGGCGGTGAGTTAGCCGGGGAGCTGATGGCGGTGGTCACAAAATTGGTGCGGTCGGTGGGTCGTCGCGAGGCGATGCGGCTGGTCGGCTACGTCCTGGCGATCGTAGGGTTGTCTGGCTTGGACACCGACGATTACACGCGCCTAGTGCGGGCTTTAGAGATGCCCAGTCGGGTCGATACCCGCGTGGTGGAAAGCCTGGCGGTCACCCTGGCCCAGTGCAAGCGCCTTGACGACACCCTCGGGCCGTGTGAGGTATTGGATACCGTGGTGGCCCAGTATCAGATCGTGCGCCGTCTCTTGCGGGGTGGCTGCCCGGACACTGTGGTCAAGCCACTGAAACTGGTGCAGAGCAATATGGCCTCGTCGATCGGTGGCTATCTGATCGATATGGGCCACCCCGAGACAGCTCAAAGCTATTTTGCGCACGCCCGCAGAGCCGGCCACGCCGCCGGTAATCCGGCGTGTGCCGCTTATGCGGCGGCCAACGCCAGTTATGCGGCATTCCTGCGCGGTGACACACCTGCCGCGTTGGACACGGCTGCGGCTGCTCGCAGTTTGGCAGCACGCAACCATGATGGTCGGCTCAAAGCCCTTGCCGAGCAGAGGGCCGCCGCAGCCTATGCACTTGATGGCCAGTATGGGCCATGCATGAGCGCCTGTGCCCGCGCTCAGGACTTCCTCGCCAAAGCCAACGGGTGTGGTGTCCCCGAGTCACTGGCCTATTGGGTGCATGAGGGCTCTTTGGACAGTCAACGCAGCCTGTTCCTGTGTCTGCTCGACAAACCCAAGCAAGCCGTGGAAGCCGCCAGCAACGCTCAAGCACGATTTGACCGGAATTTTGTGCAGGGCTACGGGCGCTGCCAGGTACGACTAGGCCACGCACTGGTGCTCTCCAAAGACATCACCCAGGCCGCCCATGTACTCGGTGATGCCGCCAACCACGCCAGCCTATCCCCACGGCTCACCACGGAACTGCACACCGCCCGAGTATTGATGCGACCCTGGGAAAACACCAGGGTTGTCAAGGAACTTGACACCCAGCTAGAAGCGTGCGGCCTTACCGGCCGTGTGCGTGACACCAGGGCCAGGCGCCCGTCGTGATCAGCGTTTTATTTCAGACGGTCTTGGCC
>JBOHFJ010000189.1:0-9641 GCA_050699655.1 Pseudonocardiaceae bacterium | reverse complement strand
CGTCCCCACCGCACCCACCACCGTGATCACATCCGGAGTGACACCAACCCGGACCAGCCAACCAGCCAACGGATCCACCAACCGGGAGACCGACGCCCGAGCGAAAACGTTAAGCATCGCGCGGGCGGCTAACGGGGAACAGGTTGCGGGTAGGCGTTCATCGCAATCACATTGGAGACCAGTTCTCGAGGTTGCTCAAAGTAGTCCAGTGCGATGATTCCGACGCGTCCCTGGGGGGATTCCGCCAGGTAGTCGCTGAGGCGGGGGTTTATCTCCTCCGCGTAGCCACGCGCCTTCAGGGCAACGGCGCTGGCGAACGTGATGTACAGATCTTGGGGGTCGCCCTTTTTCGCTTCCTCCAGGTGGGCTATGACGAGTTCGTACTTCTCCTCTCCGTCCAGCCCCTGATAGCGGTCATGCACGTCGTGGACCAGGACTGCCGTGCTTCTGAAGGTCTCGTTTTCCGGCCAATAGGTTACATCGTGCCCGACATCGCCGCTACCCTCGAAGCGGCGCAGCAAGACGATTTTGCCACGAACGTCCCCCAAGGTTGTCTCGGAAGTGAGCACCTGACGGGCAGCCGCCGCGCCGGTGTCGGGGAGGGTGGCGGTGAAATTGTAGAACAGTGCCGCGTCGTCGACATGCCGCCACGTTCTCGCGGTGAATGCTTCTTCGAACGAGCTTGATTGGATCACCCGGTCCGCGGTGTCTTCCCTGCTCTTTCCCAAGATTCGGGAAGGGGCGAATCTGCCGAGGGTGCTGTCGACTCGGTCCTCGTTTTTGACCGACATGAAGACGGCTTCGGACGGGTGTCGCTTGAGAAAGTCTGAACAGATGGCCAGGACATCCGCGTAGGATTTTCCCATGTGCACGACATCGTGATGGACGAAAAGATTGTCCTGGTAGTGCGCCAGTCTGATGTCGAGAAAACGTATCCCCGCGGTCAGTTGGCCGGGCAGGTCCAAGTCTTGAGTCTGGGCGAATCCGAAGGGTCCGTCGGTGCAACCAGAATTATGGGTTCCTGGAATACTCAGCTCCGTCACTGAAGTGTCATCGGGGATGTCACGCATCCAGGACGGGCAAGAAATGATGTTAGAGTGCACGCGGTGGGATACCCGCTCGCTGTGGGTAGTAAACGTCGCTGTGGGCGGTGAGGCGGGTGATGGCGGCCAGGGGGATGGGGAGCCAGGGGGGGCGGTGACTGTACTCGTAGTTGACCTCGTAGACGGCTTTGTCCAGCTCGAAGGCGCGGAGCAGGGCGGCCTGCTTGCGTGGGTCGGGTGCGGCTTGAGCGTAGCCCTCGCAGAACGCGTCCTTGTTGTGGGTGGTCCAGGCCAGCGCCACCGCGGCACGCTGGTCGGGATCGGCGTCGCCCAGCGGCAGGTAGTTGGCGGCGTAGTCGAAGGAGCGCAGCATCCCGGCGACGTCGCGCAGCGCGGACGTGGGGGCGACGCGGGCGGCCAGTGGCGCCATCGGCTCGCCCTCAAAGTCGATGAGCACCCAGCCGGTGACGCTGCGCAGGACCTGACTAAGGTGCAGGTCGCCGTGCACCCGCTGCACCAGCACCGGGCCCGGTAGATCGCGCACCGCCTCGAAGGCCGCCCGCAGCGCGTCCGCGTGCGGCGAGAGTTCGGGCACCCGCGCGAGGACGCCGTCCAGCCGGTAGCGCATGCCCCCGGCCAGCGCGTCGAGGTACCCGGCTGGAGCTGGGGAGCTCCCCAGCGCGGTGGCCAAATCGGCGTGCACGCCTGCCACCGCGCGCCCGAGCCGGTGCGCCTCGGAGGCGAAGTCGCCGCCGACGTCCGCGGGGTGAGTGCCTCCCACCGGCCCGGGCGCGCTGTCGGTGAGCAGGCTCTCCGCCAGTAGGTCCCGCACGCTCGCCGTCGCCATCGCCCAGCCATCCGCGCTGCCCCGCAGGTACTCGGTGAGCATCCCGTAGGTGACCGGAGCGCCCTGGAGCTCGCCCTCCATGCCACCCAAGGGGGCGGCGATGTGCGTGCAGCCTACGGCGGCCAGCGCGCGGTGCAGCTCCATGTCGGGGTTGGCGCCCTGCGTCAGCTTGCGGTACAGCTTGAGGATGGAGCTCTGCCCGTACACCAGTGAGGTGTTGGACTGCTCCGCCCCGATCGGGCGACAGCGCCGCTCGTCGTCCAGTGTGACACCCGGCTCGGTGGTGAAGCGCAGTCCATCCACCTCGGCACCCTCGGCCATCAGGTCCATCAGCACAGCGGTGAGCTCAGGGTCGTGTATCGCCTGGTACACCGCTTGGTCTCCAGCTGCGGCCACCCAGGCGTGCCCAAGGTTCTCGGGCAGGTCACCGCGCACTCCGAGCAGCAATTGGTAGTGGTCGCGGGGTTGCACACCTTGGTCGACTTCGACGACGGCGTGCACCAACCGGGGATCGGCCCCGGCGAGATCGGTGGCGCGAACCGGGATGACCGCGTGCACCGGGCGGCCCTTACCGGCGAACCAGCGCTGCTCGGGTAGCGCCGCCACCAGCACGTCGGCGATGTCCACGACCAGGTCAGCGGCACTGATCACGGTTCACGACCAGGGTCCGGGATGATCTGGAACCAGTAGAAGCCGTGACCGGGCAATGTGAGCAGGTAGGGCAGCTCGCCGATCGGCGGGAAGTGCACACCACCAGTCAATTCTACCGGTACGCTGCCCGCATGCTCGGACAAGTCGAGCTCCACCGGCTGCGGGAAGCGGGACATGTTGTTCACACAGATGACGAGATCATCGGCGTCATGGTCCCGGCGGTAGGCCAGCACGCTGGGGTTGGAGGAACCGAGCTCGGTGAAGCCGCCCAGCCCGAAGGCCGGGTGCTCGCGGCGCACCTGGATCATCCGCCGGGTCCAGTTCAGCAGCGACTGCGCGGACGCCGACTGCGCCTCGACATTGACCGCTTGGTACCCGTACACCGGGTCCATGATCACTGGAAGGTGGATGCGGCCCGGGTCGCAGCGGGAGAATCCCGCGTTGCGGTCCGGGGTCCACTGCATCGGCGTGCGCACCGAGTCCCGGTCACCCAGCCAGATGTTGTCCCCCATCCCGATCTCGTCACCGTAGTAGAGCACGGGGGATCCAGGCAATGACAGCAGCAACGCCGTGAACAGCTCCAGTTGGTGGCGGTCGTTGTCCAGCAGCGGCGCCAGCCGCCGGCGGATGCCGATGTTCGCCCGCATCCGGGGGTCTTTGACGTATTCGCGGTACATGTAGTCCCGCTCCTCGTCGGTGACCATTTCCAGGGTCAGCTCGTCGTGGTTGCGCAGGAAGATCGCCCATTGGGCGCCGGACGGGATAGGGGGAGTCTGGGCCAGGATCTCCGAGATCGGGAACCGGGACTCCCGGCGCACCGCCATGAAAATGCGCGGCATCAGCGGGAAGTGAAACGCCATGTGGCATTCGTCACCACCCACCGCGGTGTTGCCGAAGTACTCCACCACGTCAGCGGGCCACTGGTTGGCCTCGGCCAGCAGCACCCGCTCGGGGTATTCATCGACCACCGCGCGGCAGCGCTTGAGGAAGTCATGGGTTTGCGGCAGGTTCTCGCAGTTGGTCCCCTCCTGCTCGAACAGGTAGGGCACCGCGTCCAGCCGGAACCCGTCGATGCCCAGATCCAGCCAGAACCGCAGCACGTCGAGCATCGCCTTGCCGACCTCGGGGTTGTCGTAGTTGAGGTCGGGCTGGTGAGAGAAGAACCGGTGCCAGTAGAACTGCCCGCGTACCGGGTCGTACGTCCAGTTCGACGTCTCCGTGTCGACGAAGATGACCCGAGCGTCCGGGTAGGCGGTGTCCTTGTCGCTCCAGACGTAGAAGTCGCCGTAGTGCCCGAATCGATCGCGTCGGGACTCCTGGAACCACGAGTGCTGGTCGGAGGTGTGGTTCATGACCAAGTCGGTGATCACCCGGATGCCCCGCTTGTGTGCCTCGCCGAGCAGCACCACGAAATCCTCGACGGTGCCGAACTCGGGCAGTACGGCCCGGAAATCGGAGATGTCGTAACCGCCGTCGCGCAGCGGGGAGGCATAGAACGGTGGCAACCACAGGCAGTCAATGCCCAGCCACTCCAGGTAGTCCAGCTTGTGGGTGAGACCGATCAGGTCGCCAGCGCCGTTGCCGTCGTGGTCGTGAAATGCTCGGACCAGCACCTCGTAGAAGATCGCTCGTTTGTACCAGTGCGGCTCGGTCGGGGCGGCTTTGGCGTGCTTGAAGTCCTCGGCCTGCGGTTCTGTCAGGTAGCCGTCGGGCGCCGCCGTGTCACCAGGGTATGCGCCCCGCGCCCCGGACTCCATCCCTCTAGTGGTACCGGTCTGGGCCTGGCTGCGCAAAAAATAGTCGGTTCGCTAGCGTGGCTTGTCGGTGTGTCGCGACAGGGTCCGCGAAAGGATGGACGGCAATGGTCGTACATGGAGCGCCGCTGCGGCGGCTGCCGGCCTGGACTTGGGCTGGGCAGCGGCCCACCTGGCGCGACGCCCGGCCCGGCCTGATCGAGGCGGCGCTCAAGCGTGCGCAGGCTCGACCCTCAGGCAACTGGTACGTGCTCGCCGCGAGCCGGGAGATTCCTGGCGATCGGCCTTTCGGGCGCACCATCGCGGGTGTCGAGGTGGTGGCCTGGCGCACCCCCGACGGCGTTTTGCACGCCGGCCCCGGCGAGTGCCCCCACCTCGGCGCGCCACTGTGCCGGGCGGCGGTGGCGGGCGGGGAGCTGGTGTGCCGCTGGCATGGCCTGGCGATCGGGGCCCGCGGGGTGCCGGGGTGGGACCCGTTTCCGGCTTACGACGACGGGGTGCTGGCGTGGGTGCGGCTGGATTCCGTGGGCGGGGAGGATCCGCTGCCCGCGCCAGTGCTGGCGCGCCGGCCCGACGCCGAGACCAGCATTGATGCGGTGTATACCGGGATCGGGCGCTGCGAGCCGGAGGACGTGGTCGCCAACCGGCTGGATCCGTGGCACGGCAGCTGGTTTCACCCGTACTCCTTTGTCGGGCTGCGGGTGGTGGAGGAACCGAGCGAGGATGCCGACCGGTTCGTGGTCGAGGTCGCCTTCCGGCTCACCCGGCGGATCGGGGTTCCGGTACGCGCGGCGTTCAGCTGTCCCGAGCCGAGGACGGTGGTGATGGACATCCTGGAGGGGGAGGGCGCCGGGAGCGTCGTCGAGACGCACGCCGTCCCGCTGGGCCTCGACGACGCCGGTCATCCGCGCACCGCTGTGATCGAGGCGACCATTGCCAGCTCATCGCGCCAGGGCTTCGCGTTCGCTCGCCGAGGGGCGCCGCTGATGCGCCCGGCGATGCGCTGGGCCGCCGCGCGGCTGTGGCGCGACGACCTGGCCTACGCCCAGCGCCGCTACGACCTCCGAACCACCGGCCGCTGGCCAGGATGATCCCCCACGCGGCGCATCGCTACACCCGGCTCAGCATGCCTGCGCCGAGCATGATGCCCCGACGACGGAACGCCGCAGGCGACTCCACGACGGCACGTGCCCACAGGCCGGGGTAGCGCGGCCACCAGATGCGGTCCAGAAAACGGCCGGGTTCGCCGGCCCAGGGTGGTGGGCAGACTTCGTGTGCACTAGCGAAGTGCTCGGCGAGCGCGGCGAGGTAGGTGTCGGTGCGCGGATCGAGGTCGCGCGGCCGCTCGGTGATCCGCCGCGCGATGTCGTTCTCGTCCCGCGCCCATCGCAGATCATCGACGAAGTCGGCTACCGCTTCCCGCAATGCGGTCCCGGCCGCGATCCGGTCCGCGGTCCGAGCCAGCGTCATCGGATGCCGAGCCTGTGCCGGCAAGAAGTGCCGTAGCTCCACATCGTTGTCATCGTCACGATGTGCGAAGATCCGCTCGGACGGGGTGCTCACGCAGCTCAGTCTGCCTCATCAGGTCATGCCGTGACCGCTGGCGTCGCCGTGGGTGGGAATGGTGTGCCCGCATGTTCATCGTGGATGGCGCGTCCGTGACGATAGCCGTGCACTAGCTGATCCCCCATGCCCTGACGTCGTATCCTTGCAGATGTTCTGTATCGAGGGAGACACCATGAAGGGTAGCGTCGAGCTGGGCGATGACGTCCTGGGCGTGGTCGATGAGCTGGCTAGCCGAAGCGGCCGACCGCGTGATGAGATCATCACCGGAGCGGTCCGCCATGAAGCGGTACGTCAGCAGACGGCTTCAGCCATGCTCGCGGATCTGCTCGTGGGTCACGATGATGGACTCTCCGACGATGATGCTGACGCCGTGGCGCACGCTGAGCGAAACGCTTTACGCGCCGAGCGCCGCCAAAGAGACAGGCAGCAGGGCCGGCCGGTCGCGCCGTGACGGGACGGGACTCCGATAGCGGAGCGATCTTCCCAGGCCGGGCACCACATCTGGATCTTGAGGACCTCTCTGGCCGGCACACCGGGGCTGAGGGAAATCGGTCACAGATCCCTGGTGTCTGACTACACTTTCCTCCGAGGACACCGTTCGAGCAAACGAGGAGGCGCGTATGGGTGGCAGCAAAGCCGAGGAACCCCTTCCGCCGATCTTCAGCTACGGGCAGGCGCGCGGCCTCGGACTGTCAGACCGTCGGCTCTACGCCTTGCGCGATCAGGGTCTCATTGAGGTGATCGGGCGTGGCCTGTACCGCCGTGCTGACGCCGCGACCCAAGCCGACCTCGACCTCGTGGAGATCGCTCACCGCGCGCCCGAAGCCACTCTCTGCCTGGCCAGCGCACTGGCGCGGCACGATCTCACCGATCTCATCCCCGCCACCATTGACATCGCGCTTCCCTGCGGACGGTGACGCCCGAGCGTGCGAGCTCCGGTCACCTGGCACCTGGATACCCCGAACCAGGCGAGGATCCCAATGATCGCGCTGATCATACTGAGCTTGGCGGCGATCCCCGCGCCGCCATCGTTACCGCCACTGCCAGTTTCGGCCTCCACGCGCTCCCCCCTGCGTTCGGGCGCGTACCGCGCGTCAGCGACGCCGAAGTGTAGCACCTCGTGCCGAGTGGCGCGCAAAAGGGATTGTAAGATCAACGGTGTAACTCTTGAGCCGGAAGGGGCACCTGTGGCCTTTGTGACAGTGGATCTGTCGGCGAGTCGATGGGCTTGGATGAGCGGCTGGTACGGTAACTGGCCGAGCGGGCGCGGGCTGAGGGGGTGAAGCTGACCGGGGAGGGTGGCTTGTTGGCCGGGTTGACGTAGGTGGTGGTCGAGTCCGCCCTTCAGGGCGAGATGGATGATCATCTGGGTTATGGGAAGCATGATCCGGCTGGCCGGGATGGCGGGAATTCGCGGAATGGGACGCGGTCGAAAACGCTGGTGACCGAGGCTGGGCCGGTGGAGATCGATGATCTGGTGGTCTCGTTGTCGGCGAAGAGCCAGGGGTTGACCCACGGTGGGATCTCCCGTGCATCTGGTCGAGATCTAGGGCGCGGGCGTGTCGAACAGGCCATTTCGGCTATTGCTGGGCGCATGGGATGTAAAGAAGAAATATAAAAAGACCCCCGTCGTCCAATTCTGTGGACTATCACTCCGGTGATAGCGTCTCTCAGCCTAATCCGGGTAATGTTTAGCCGCGCGAAGGGCGACGGCCGCACTTCCCGATCGAGAAAAGAATGGGTGCGGCCGAGCGGATGTGGGTGCGCCCTCGCCGGTGGGGCACGGTCGTTTCGAGATCTGTAGCCGGCGACTCCGCCGCGAGCCGCCGGTCGGTGACCGCGCTGTGGTTCCCGAACTCAACAGCAGCGCTGTTGCTGGCTTCGGTGGACAGCTCTCCTGTTGAGTTCGGGAACCACAGCGCAGGCAGGGCTCGGGAGGAGATGTGGGGTCATTGGCAAGACCGGGTTTTAGGCGAAGCGGGCCGCGGCGGCGCGGAGCGGGGCTAGGCGGCCCCGGACCGGCACCGTCCACAGTGGGTGGCCGCGTAGCCCCCACTTCGCCAGCAGCGCGTCGGCGGCGAGGAATCCGCTGGTCGCGGCGCGTTCCATCAGCGCAACGGGGAGATCGACCCGGGTGAGGTCCCCGGCGAGCACCACGGCCGGGTCGGGGGTGGTGACGGTCGGCCGGTCGCTGAAGGTTCCTGGCGCGAACAGCGGGCAGTCGGCGCGCAACTCGTGGCGCTCGTCGACGATCGTGGCGGTGGCCGTCTCCGGGTAGACCCGCCGCAGCTCCTCGACCAGCTGGCGCTTGCCCCGCTCAGGATCTCCGGTCAGCGCGTAGGCGTGCAGTTCCACCACCGAGCCGCCGGTGCGCCGCGCCCAGCGGGCCGCCTCGCCCTCGAAGCGCTCCAGCACGCTGATGTTGTCCAGC
Organism: Pseudonocardiaceae bacterium; assembly: GCA_050699655.1. Taxonomy (GTDB): domain Bacteria; phylum Actinomycetota; class Actinomycetes; order Mycobacteriales; family Pseudonocardiaceae. Next base: position 1,349 of record JBOHFJ010000189.1, on the reverse strand, counting down.
GGCCCGAACCCACTGGTGCCGAGGAACCCGGGCCGATCCGCGCGCACCGGGCGGTTCAGCCACAACCGGGACACCAGGAACGGCGGGGCGGTTTGCAACCGCGCGATCTGCGCCCGCCAGGGCCCCGCGCCGAGCTCGGGCGAGGCGGCGAGCAGCGCCTGCAACCCCGTGACGTCGGCGGCGAGCACCACGGCGTCGGCCTCCTCATCGTCGCCAGCATGGACCACGAAGCGGCGCTCCCGCCCGGGTGTCACCCGCTCGACGGCCGCGCCGGTACGCACGACCACGCCGAGCTCGGCCAGGTAGTCACCCATCGGTTCCCACAGCGCTTGCGGGAACGGCTCGGTGGGCACGTCGAACACCAGGCCTTCGGCCGAGCCCAGGAAGTAGATGTGGAACATCGTGGCCAGCTCGGCCGCCGACAGCTCGCGCGGATCGGCGAAGAAGCTGCGGGAGAACACCGAGAACGCCAGGTGCCGGGCCGCATCCGGGAAGCGCACCCGCTCCAGGAACGTCATCGCGTCCTGGTCGTCCAGCTGCCGGTAGACCTCCGGCACCGACACGTCGATCAGCGGCAGGGCGGCCACTGGGTCGAGCCGGGTGAGCAGGTCCCGCCACCGGAAGGTCGGGCTTCGCAGCGCGAAGGCCAGCGCGTTCCACGGTGGGGTGCGCGGCAGACCCTGGAAGGTGTCCCGATGACCCTCGGCGTCGATCAGCGGGTAGTCCGCCATCGGCGCCAGCGCCCGGCCCAGCGGATCGGCCCGGCGCAGCAGGGCACGGAGGTTGTAGTACTGCCGGAAGAAGGCATGGAACCCGCGGCTCATGGTGACCGCGGACCCGTCGGCCAGCGTGGTCGGCCAGCCCCGCAGCCGGCCGCCGAGCTGTTGTTCCCGTTCCAGCAGCTGCACCAGCACGCCGCGTTCGGCTAGCGCCACGGCGGCCGCGATGCCAGCGATCCCCCCACCCACCACGGCCACTCGAGGAGGCTGCCCTTCGGGTCGTGGTCGACCGCCCCTCGGCGGGTGCAGCACCGCGCGGCGGTCCCGGCCCGGCCGTTGCCCGTTGCCGCTGGGTCCGGCTGCTGACGTCACGCCGGACGCCGGGCCACGACGGTGTGCACGATGCCGCGCTCCCAGCCCGGCATCGTGGCTGTGCTTACGTCGACCAGGCCGTGCCCCCGCAACCGCGTGGCCAGCGCGTCCACGGTGTCGAACCGCAGCACACTGCGCCACAGGTAGCGGTAGAGCCCGGCCCGGCCGGTGACCACCTTCCCGACTGGGATGATCACGCTCCAGCACACTGCGGTCCAGATCGCCCGGCTGCGCGCCCGGCCGTCCAGCGCGTAGTCG
>JBOHFJ010000188.1:0-9643 GCA_050699655.1 Pseudonocardiaceae bacterium | reverse complement strand
GTGGAGCGCTGTCCCCCCGTGCCCGCTCCCGGTGGCCGAACCGGCCCACCCACACCAACCCGAGGGGACCCACACGATGCCCGCCCACGACTCCTGTCACGACGACCCCGAGTCGTGCCCAGGATGCGGGGCCACTACCAGTGCGCCGCGGACCACCGGCACCGCACCGACGATCCACACCTGGTCATCCACGACGTGCGGCCTGAACTGGGTGATCAGCCTGGTCAACCCCCACTTGCGTCCTGCGCACCATGCCGACTCGCCCGCCGCGGCCTGAGTCCGCCCTACCGGCCCGGACCGTGGAATGGCTGCAAGGGCGTCCTCCCGTCGAGCGCAACTTCGTCCACTCGGTGTGGGAACGGCTCGCCGAGCTGGAACAGTTCGGGTGCCCCACGGGGCCGATCGACGCCCTGCGCTCGATCCTGCTCGACCACCAGCCGACTACCCGCTCGGGCCGCTGCCACGGCTGCCGGCGCCACAACTGGGGCCACCGCGTCGTCTGGCGCTACCACCTCATCCCCGCCCCCCAGTACCTCCACTTCCCCTGCCTCGTGTGGTCCCAGATCGGCGTCGAGCTACTGGAGCACCCCGCCGAGCGCGGCCGACACCGCCGAACGACAGACGGCGACCGCAGGCATGCCCGCTCACCCCCGGCGCGAGCGGGCAACCACCAGACCCGCCAGCCCGACCGGTCCACCACCATCCCCGCCCCACGCGCCGGAAGGTGACGTGTCCACCCACTTGGCACGGCCAAGGGTGTCCTGTCCCGGCATCGAGTGTCAGTCGACTGCGGGGTCTATCCGGCCGAACTGGGCGTGCGCGGGCCGGCGGGTCAGCACCAGCGCCGCGCGGATCTCATCGGCGGCGAACTCCCCAAGCACCTGTCGAACCATCACAAACCGCACGCTACAACCCACCACCGACAAAACCCGCAGTGATGATGCGCCTACCTGCGGAACGCGCCAGGATGAGGGCATGACACAGGTTCGGATGACGGCCTGGGTACATGGTCGCGTGCAAGGCGTGGGGTTTCGCTGGTGGACCCGCTGCCAGGCACTTGCGCTGGGGCTGACCGGCCATGCGGCCAATCTGCCCGACGGGCGGGTCGAAGTGGTCGCGCAGGGCCCGCGAGAGGCTTGCGAGCGGTTGCTCGCCGCGCTGCGCTCCGGGTCCACTCCTGGGCAAGTGGCACAGGTCACCGAGCGGTTCACCCACGCCAGGGGCGGTGTCACGGGCTTTGTCGAGCGCTGAGCGCCCCAAGAATGGACACTGAAATGGACACGCAAGAGTCCCAGAAATGGCCCCAGTACACGCTGGGGGAACTCACCCTAGCTTGCACTGCCTCAGTGTGGCGGCATGGGTACCCTACGCGGACATGTGGTAGCGAGCAGCAAGGAGGGTCCGGCGGGCCGTGCACTTGAAGAGCCTGACGCTGAAGGGCTTCAAGTCCTTCGCCTCGGCAACCACGCTGCGCTTCGAGCCCGGCATCACCTGCGTCGTGGGTCCCAACGGTTCGGGCAAATCCAACGTGGTGGACGCGCTGTCCTGGGTGATGGGAGAGCAGGGCGCCAAGGTGCTGCGCGGAGGCAAGATGGAGGACGTCATCTTCGCCGGTGCCGCCGGCCGCCCCCCGTTGGGCCGCGCCGAGGTCACGCTGACCATCGACAACACTGACGGTGCGCTGCCCATCGATTACACCGAGGTGTCCGTCACACGGCGGATGTTCCGGGACGGGGCCAGCGAGTACGAGATCAACGGCAGCGCGTGCCGGTTGCTGGACGTCCAGGAACTGCTGAGCGACTCCGGGATCGGCCGGGAGATGCACGTCATCGTCGGGCAAGGCAAGCTCGACTCGATCCTGCAGTCCAAGCCCGAGGAGCGCCGCGCGTTCATCGAGGAAGCCGCGGGCGTCCTGAAACACCGCAAGCGCAAAGAGAAAGCGCTGCGCAAGCTGGAGGCGATGGCGGCCAACCTGACCCGGCTGTCCGACCTCACCGCCGAGCTGCGCCGCCAGCTCAAGCCGCTGGGCAAGCAGGCCGAGATCGCCCGGCGGGCGCAGGCCGTGCAGGCCGATCTGCGTGACGCCCGGCTGCGCCTGCACGCTGACGACCTGGTCGCTCTGCGTGCGGAGTTCGCCCGGGACGAGGCTGACGAGGCCGCGGCCAAGGCCCGTCGGACCGAGGTGGACAGCGCGCTGGACGCGGCCCACGCCGAGCAGGCCGATCTGGAGGAACAGCTCGACGCCACCGCACCGCGGCTGGCGGCGGCACAGGACACCTGGTATCAGCTCTCCGCGCTGGCGGAGCGGTTGCGGGGCACGGTGCAACTGGCGACGCAGCGGGTCCGGCACCTGTCCGCCCCCACCGAGCGGCACAGCCCGGGTCGGGACCCGGACGAGCTGGAGCGCGAGGCGCAGGCCGCGCAGGCCACCGAAGCGGAACTGTGCGCGGTGGTGGAACAGGCCAGCGCGGTGCTGTCCGATGCCCTGGACCGGCGCGTCGAGCTGGAGCGGGCCGTCACCGATGCCGAGCGGGCGCACTTGGCGGTAATCCGCGCCGCCGCCGATCGGCGGGAGGGGCTGGCCCGGCTCGCCGGCCAGGTCGAGGCGCTTCGGTCCACCTCGGGCGCTACCGAGGAGGAGACCGAGCGGTGCTCCAGCGCGCTGGAGCAGGCCACCGAGCGGGCCCGGGCCGCGCAGCGAGAATTCGACGAGCTGACGCACAAGCTCACTGCCTTGCATGCCGGCGAAGCCGAGCTCGACGAGCGACATGAGGCGGCGTTGGCCGCGCATGCCATCGCCGCGCAGCGCGGCGCCGAGCTCGTCGCGGCACACCGGGACGCCGAGCGGCAGCGGGCCTCCTGGCGAGCCCGGGTGGAGGCGCTGTCGATCGGCCTGGCCCGCAAGGATGGTTCGGAGCCGTTGCTGGCCGCCGGGTTGCCCGGTGTACTGGGCACGGTTGCCGCGCTGCTCACCGTGGACCCCGGCGCCCAGGCCGCCGTGGCGGCCGCCCTGGGCGGCGCGGCGGATGCGCTGGTGGTGACCGATGTGGACGTCGCGGCCACCGCGCTGTCCCTGTTGCGGGCGCGGGACGCTGGCCGCGCCGGACTGCTCGTCGGCGGTGCACCGGCCACGGTGGACCGCTCGAGCTGGCCGGAACTGCCGGCCGGTGCGCGGTGGGCGGTGGATCTCCTCCAGGCGCCGGAGGCGCTGCGCCCCGCGGTGGGCCGGCTGCTGGAACGCACCGCGGTGGTCCAGGATCTGGACGCGGCCCGGGCGCTGGTCACCGCGGCGCCCACCCTGCGCACGGTGACCGTCGACGGTGAATTGCTCGGCGCGGATTGGGCGCATGGTGGATCCGGCGGCGGTCTGAGCGTCATCGAGGTGCAGGCCGCCGTCGATGACGCGCAGTCCCGGTTGGCGGAATCGGAGACGCGCATGCGGCGGCTAGCCGCCCAGCTCGACGGAGCCAGCGCCGAGGAAACCGACCGCGCCGAGGACATCGACAACACCCTGGCCGCTTTGCACGAGTCGGACGCGCAACTCGCCGCGGTCGCCGAGCAGCTCGCGCGCCTGGGCCAGGCGGCCCGTTCCGCATCCGGTGAGGCCGACCGACTGCACGGCCAGCGCGTGGCGATCCAAACCCGGCGAGCCGGCGCGCTCAGCAGCCTGGCTGAGCTGGAGGAGCGGTTACGGCTGGCCGAAGACGAGTCCGTCGACACCGAACCGGACACCGCTGAACGAGACGAAGCGCTCGCGGCGCTGAGCACCGCCCGCGGCCAAGAGGTCGAGGCGCGGCTGGCGTTGCGCACCGCCGAGGAGCGCGCCCGAGCGCTGGCCGGCCGGGCCGACGGGCTGCGCCGAATTGCCCAGACGGAGCGGGTAGCCCGGCAGCGGGCCGCCGTCGCGGCGGCCGCCCGACAGCGTGGCGCCGAGGTGGCCGCGCAGGTGCAGCGGGCCGGGGAGTTCGCGGGCAGCCGCATCGAGGTGTCACTGCGGCGGGCCGCGGCGGAGCGAGATGAGGTCGTCGCCGAGCGGGTAGGGCGGGAGCGGGATCTGGCGCGGGTTCGGGACCGGGTTCGCCAGCTCGCTGGCGAACTGGACAAGCTCACCGACGCGGTGCACCGCGACGAGCTGGCGCGGGCCGCGCAGCGGCTGCGCATCGAGCAGCTCGAGACCAAGATCGCCGAGGACTTCGGCATCGGTCTGGATGACCTCATCGCGGAGTACGGGCCCGCCGTGCCGGTGCCACCCGCAGCGATCGAGGTCGCTGAGCACGAGGTGGCGCTGGAACGCGGTGAGCGGGTCACCGAGCCACAGCCAGCTCCCTACGACCGGGCTGTGCAGACCCGCCGCGCCCAGCGCGCCGAGCGTGATCTGACCCTGCTCGGCAAGGTCAACCCGCTGGCGTTGGAGGAGTTCGCCGCGCTTGCCGAGCGGGACAAGTTCCTGTCCACCCAGCTGGAAGACCTCAAGGCCACCCGACGCGACCTGCTCACCGTCATCGCCGAAGTCGACGAGAAGATCCTCCAGGTCTTCACCGAGGCCTTCCACGACGTGGCGCGCGAGTTCGAGACGGTTTTCGCCACGCTGTTTCCCGGTGGGGAGGGCAAGCTGCTGCTCACCGAGCCCGACGACATGCTCACCACCGGCATCGAGGTCGAGGCCCGCCCGCCCGGCAAGAAGGTCAAGCGCCTGTCACTGCTCTCCGGTGGGGAGAAGTCACTGACCGCCGTGGCCATGCTGGTCGCGATCTTCCGGGCCCGTCCCTCGCCGTTCTACGTGCTCGACGAGGTGGAAGCGGCGCTGGACGAGACCAACCTCAACCGCCTGATCGCGCTGTTCGAGCTGCTGCGGGACCGCTCGCAACTGATCGTGATCACGCACCAGAAGGCGACGATGGAGGTCGCCGACGCGCTGTACGGGGTCAGCATGCGCGGCGACGGCATCACCACGGTGATCTCCCAGCGACTGCGCGGCGCCCCCGACTCCGCCTAACGCCGTGGCGCCTACTACCCCCGAGTAGTAGGCGCCACGACCGGCTGACTAGCCCCGGTGGTTCCAGCGGTGACCGTCCCAGCGGTCGTGCTTCCAGCAGTGATGGTCCCGATCCCAGGTCCACCGGTCACCCCGGCAGTGCCCGTCGCCCCGGTGGTGGAAGTCGTCGCAGAAATCCCCGTGGAACCCGGCGGGGTGAGCCGCGGCGATCTGTGCCTCCTGCGGGGCCGCGGTCAGCGTGGCCGCGGACGCGGTGCCGGCGCCGGCCGCAAGAGCTCCAGCGGCCAGCATGACCGCCGCGCCATGCCTGATGATCGTTGGTGCCATGAAGCAACCCTCCTCGATCGGTGAACAACTTATGTCAGGTAGACGCCCGATCAAGCACCCACGTTGAGCGCTCGTAGCTGGGAGTTAGCTGAAAGCTGTTAACAGTGGGAAAAGCTTGTGGCGCTGCGTTTGGGGTTGTCGGCCGCGCGTGTGACGATCGACGGCGTTGGATGAGGGAGAGCGATGACGTTGTCAGCCCGACACGACGCGAGTGCCGAACAGGGCAAGCGGCTGGACTCGGTGGCCGCCCACACCGGGGTCATCTCGGAGTCGCAGCACCACGCGCTGCGAGCCGACATCCGCTTGCTGTCGACGCTGCTCGGTGAGACCTTGCTCCGCCACGGCGGCGAGGAACTGCTCAAGCTGGTGGAACAGGTGCGAGGGCTGGCCCGGGCGACTCTGTTGGAGGGCAGCGCGGAGATCAGGTTGTTGCTGTCCACGCTGGATGTCGGCACGGCCGTGCAGCTCGCTCGGGGGTTCTCGGCTTACTTTCAGCTCGCCAACGTGGCCGAGCAGCTGCACCGCTCGCGCGAGCAGCGTGCCCAGCTCGGCGGGCGGGTCGGACCGCTGCGCGCGGTGGTGGACCGGCTGGCCCGGGACGTCGACCGGGCCGAGGTGGCGGCGGTGTTAGCGCGGATGGAGCTGCGGCCGGTGTTCACCGCGCACCCGACCGAGGCGTCCCGCACGACAGTGCAGGGCATCCTGCGCCAAGTGGCCGATGTCCTGGACCAGGACCTGCCGGAGGAGCAGTCACGACGGCGGCTCGGGCGGCTGGTCGATCTGCTCTGGCAGACAGACGAGATCCGGCCCGGCAAGCCGACGGTGCTCGACGAGGCCCGCGCGGTCGCCTACTACCTCGAGCGGCTCGGTACCCACGCGGTGCCAGACCTGCTGGAAGACTTCGAGGACGAGCTGGCCCGCGCCGGGTTCGCGCTGCCGCCAGAGTCCCGCCCGGTGGTGCTCGGTTGCTGGGTCGGGGGGGACCGTGACGGTAACCCCAACGTCACACCGCAGGTCACCCTCGACGTCACGGCGCTCTACGCGGACCGGGCGCTGACCATCCAGCTGGCGCTGATCGAGCGGCTCGTCCAGGAGCTGAGCGTGTCCACCCGGGTGGTCGGCGTCTCCGAGGGACTGCGGCGCAGCCTCGCCCATGACCGGCGCCTGCTGCCCGAGGTCCATGACCGCTACATCCGGCTCAACGTCGACGAGCCCTACCGGCTGAAGTGTTCCTACATCCACGCCCGGCTGACCCGAACCAGACGGCGGATTCGCGACGGCGCCACCCACCAGGCGGGCCGGGACTATCTGGGGGCCCAATCCTACGTCGCCGACCTGGAGCTGATGGACGCCTCGCTGCGCGGGCATCTCGGCGAACGCATCGCCGAGGGCACCCTGGCCAGGGCGCTGCGCAGTGCCCGAGCGCTGGGCCTGCACCTCGCGGCGCTGGACGTGCGGGAGCACGCCGAGGCGCTGCACGCCGCCCTCGCGGCCCTGTACGACCCACTCGGTGAGCTCGCGGTGCCCTACGCCGAGCTCGATCGTGCGCAGCGGTCGGCGCTGCTGTCCCACGAACTGACCGGACGGCGACCGCTGAGCGCCCGGTCCGGGCAGCTGCCAGCGGCGGCGGCGGACGTGCTCGCTGTCTTCGACGCGATCCGGTCCGCCCAGCAAACCTTCGGTGAGCCGGCCGCCAGCACGTACATCGTCTCGATGTCGAAGGGCGTGGATGACGTGCTGGCCGCCGCGGTACTGGCCCGGGAAGCCGGTCTAGTCGCGCTGGCTCCACCGGGGAGCCCAGCGGCCGGTGGGTGCACCTGCACCGTGGATCTTGTGCCGTTGTTCGAGACGACCACCGAGCTACGCCGTGCTGGAGAACTGCTCGAGGAGATGCTGGCCGATCCCGGCTACCGACGGTTGGTCCGCGCCCGGGGGGATCTGCAGGAGGTGATGCTCGGGTACTCCGACTCCAACAAGGACGCCGGGATCACCACCTCGCGCTGGGAGATCCAGCTGGCACAGCGCCAGCTGCGTGACACCGCCGCCGCGCACCAGGTCCGGTTGCGCCTGTTCCACGGCCGAGGTGGGTCGGTCGGCCGGGGTGGCGGCCCGGCGGGGGAGGCGGTGGCCGCCTCGCCGTACGGCGCGGTCGACGCGACGCTGAAGGTGACCGAACAAGGCGAGGTCATCTCCGACAGATACTCGCTGAGCGCGCTGGCCCACGACCACCTGGAGATCCTCCTCGCCGCGGTGCTGGAGAGCACGCTGCTGCACCAGACCTCGCGGGTGTCGTCGGAGGTGCTGGCCCAGTGGGACGAGACGATGGACGTGGTGAGCGGAGCCGCCCACGCGGCCTATCGCGACTTCGTCAGCCTTCCCGGGCTCAGCGAGTTTTTCTCCGCCGCCACCCCGGTGGACGAGCTGGGCTGGCTCAATGTCGGGTCCCGACCGGCACGGCGACCGGGCAGCGGAAAGACCACGCTGGACGGGCTGCGGGCGATCCCCTGGGTGTTCGGCTGGACCCAGACCCGGATGGTCGTGCCCGGCTGGTACGGCCTCGGCAGCGGCCTGCGGGCCGCCCGGGAGGCCGGGCTCGGGCCGGTGCTCGAAGAGCTGCGGGACTGGGCGTTTTTCACCAACCTGCTCGGCAACGTCGAAATGACGCTGGCCAAGACCGACCTGAAGATCGCGGAGTCCTACGTCTCGGTCCTCGTCGAGCCCCGTCTGCAGCCGCTGTTCGACCCCATCGTCGCCGAGTATGACCTGACCAAGCGCGAGGTGCTGCGGCTGACCGGCGGCTCGACCCTGCTGGCTCGGCACCACCTGCTGCGCCACACCCTGCAGGTGCGGGACTCCTATCTGGGGCCACTGCACCACCTCCAGGTGGCGCTGCTGGCCCGCAGTCGCGAGGTGGAGGAGCCCGACCCGGATCTGCGCCGTGCCCTGCTGCGAACCGTCAACGGGATCGCCGCCGGCATGCGCAACACCGGCTGAGCGACACGGACTGCTCAGGCTCGCATCGGGGATGGCGTGGCGGGCCTGAGCCCTATCCTGGGAAGGTGACTGAGATCGACACCAGTCGTGCGGCGTTTCAGGTTGTGGTTTTCCCGTTCCGTCTTGAGGGAGATGGCTTCGTCTACGCGTTGTTGCGGCGTCAGGACGCGGGCTACTGGCAGGGGGCAGCCCGTCGGGAGGCCCGTGAGGAGGCTGGTGTGGGCGATGACGCCGTGTTCGTGGTGTTGGATGCTCGGGTGACGGTGCCGGTGGTGGCGGTGACGGGTAAATTCACTTGGGGCCCGGAGGCGCTGGTGATCCCGGAGTACGCCTTCGGCGCGGGCGTCGAGAGCGCGGAGCTTGGTTTGTCCGATGAGCACACCGAGTACGACTGGTTCAGCTTTGATCAGGCATCTAAGGCGGTGAAGTGGGATTCCAACCGCACCGCGTTATGGGAACTGGATCACCGACTGCGTCATCGTGCCGGTTCTGCCTGATCGGACGATTCGGGCAGGTCAGGGATGGCCCGCAGAGCCTGCAGTGTGTCGGTGCCGACACTGAATTCGATAACCGGTTTCGTCGAGGTGATCCGCCGCAGCATTTTGTGGTGAGCAGCGCGCAGCTGCGTGAGCGGCACATTGATGCGGTGGTGCTCATGGGGTTCATTGATGAACCAGTCATCAAGGTAGCCGGTGGTCACCGCAGCGGAGGCCCGTTGGCGGCTGATTCGCCGTCAACGTGACGGATGACCAGTGCCGTCGTGGCTGATGGTCACGATCGCGGCGACGGGGCCGCCGGAGTGGAGTGCCACACCGAAGGCATCGGCCAGCCGCCGTGGCGCAACGAGTATGCGCTGATCAGCGCCTGCGCGGTCTGAGTGGTTGTCGACGTGGGCGAAGGCCGCCTGCGCGGCTAGCGGGAGTTTCCTGGCTAGCGGCCTCCTCGCACTCGATGTCACCGGCCCAGCTCACGCCAGCGGCCGGTTCCTCGCACCCGACGAGTTCTTCATGCCCCTCCGAGACACCAACCCGCAGGACAAGCCCACCACACCATCACCCGGTATCCGGCGCGACCCCCGCGCCACTGAATTGGGATCACTCCAGACTTTCTGCAAAGATCACCCGCGGTTCCTGCTGACCGTCGCCCTCCCCGATGTCTCCGCCCGCCAACACAGACCGGCGTTGGAGGACCTCACCATCTCGGATAACGCCGGGTCCACCGCACGCCTGGACACCACCGACAACGGCGCTTTCCTCGCCACCGAGACCGGCCCCCGCGCCCTCTGGAACGAAGTCGAACAGCTTTACCAACGGTCGCGGTAGGGGC
>JBOHFJ010000187.1:0-9654 GCA_050699655.1 Pseudonocardiaceae bacterium | reverse complement strand
AATCAGCGGGCCCCCAAATCAGCGGGCCCCCAAATCAGCGGGCCCCCAAATCAGCGGGCCCCCAAATCAGCGGGCTCAGTCACACCGGCCGTGAATCGTGGCCGGGCACAGCATGCTGAGCGCGTTCGGTGAGCAGGCTCAGCACGACCGACGCGGTGTCCGGGTTGCGCACCACGTGGCTGGGGTCGCCCCGCTGCTGCGCCTGTTGCTTGATCGCGGCGACCAACCCGGCCTCGTCGCGCGGCCACGGCGCCAGCCCCGCGTCGGCGAGCACTTCGGAGTTGGCCACCCCGTGCCCCGGAATCGGGCGGTAGGTCACCGCGGGCAGCCCGGCGGTCAACGCCTCGGTCAGCGACAGGCCACCCGCGTTGTGCACCAGCACGTCGGCGGCCGCCATCAGCTCTGGGACGTCCTCGCGCCAGCCGAGGGCGACCACGCCGGGCTGGGTCGACAACTGCTTGCGCAGGTGATCGTTGCGCCCGCAGAGCACGATCATCTCCGCGACGCCGGAAGAGCTGATGGTGGCGACCACCTGGGGCACGTCACCCATCCCGAGCGATCCAGCCGCCAAGAGCACGACCAAGCCCTCCACGGACAACCCCAGCTCGGCGCGCAACCGATGCCGATGCGCAAGGTCAGGCTGCTGAGCGAACCGAGATGACACGAGGCCGCCGACGGCTCGCATGGGCGTGTGATAGGCCGAGCGCCCCATTTGCGCCGTGGCTTCGGTCACCGTCACGTGGTGCTCGACCGCGGGGTGCACCCACAGCCGGTGCACCGCCGGATCGGTGAGGAAGGTCACCACGGTCGCGTCCAGCAACCCGGCTTCCTTGAGCTGGCCCAGCGTCTGGCTGGCCAACATGTAGGTGGATACCACGACGTCGTGCTCGCCAACCCAGCGCAGCACGTGACGCTGCGCCATCCGGCACAGGGTCAGGGCGACCCGCTGCACCCAGCCAGCGTGCTCCAGATGGGCGAACATCCAATCGAAGAACGCCGGTGCGTATCCGATGCTCAACCGGTAGCCATCCCGCAGCATGCACCGGAACATCCGTGGCAGCGCGTCCAGGTAGTCCCGGCGGTCCGCCGCGACGTCCAACTTGGCCAGTCGACTGATGAGCTCGTCGGCGGCACCATCGTGACCCGCGCCGACGCTGCCCGAGATCACCAGCACCCGCGCCGCTGTGCTCGCTGCCCGCACGCCCATTGGTCCCTACCTATCCCACGCGCCGCCCGGCCCTGTCAGGACTGTCTCCTACAGCGTGTAAGAGACTAGCGGATGTCGCGGGGCGTGAGGATTCGCCCTGAAAAGCACACTCAGAGTTAAGAGGGTGGCTGCCCGTCAGGTCGGCCACAACCAGTAGATGAGCTGGTAGAACGCGATGGTGGCCTGCACCGCGGCGATCGCGGTGGCCACGCCGAGCGCCAGCACGCCGCTGGGCACCAAGGGCTCGGGCCGGGGCGGTTCTGAGCGCAACGCGACTACCCGAGCCCCCACCCCGCATCCGGCGAAGGGCAACGCGACCGGCCAGCGGGGTGCCCCACTGGCGGCCCCACTGGCGGCCCCACTAGCGGCTCTGCTGGCCAACGCCGCCTTGGTCAGCGCTCGCGCGACCAGCTCCCGGCTGCCCGTCACCACGGCCGCGTGCTCATCGGCACTGCGCTCGACGAGGAAAGCCACCGCCTCGCGCACCGGGATCAGCAGCGGATTGACCGCGGCGCAGACCTCGGTTGCGGCCCGAAGCCAATGATGCCTGCTCCGCAGGTGCGCCCGCTCGTGCGCCAGCACGACCCGTCGCTCGTCACCATCCAAGGCCGACAACAGGCCACGAGTGACCAGGATTCGGCCTGGGCGGCCCGGCACGGCGAAGGCGTGTGGAGCGTCCAACGCCACAACGGCCAGCTCACCGGCCCCGCAGGAGCTGCACACCGCCCGAAGCTCCCGGGTCGTGGCCCGGCGGGCCCGCAGCACCTTCTCCACCCGGATCGCGCCCACGATCAGCAGGACCACAGCGGTGACCCCGATCAGTTTGGGCACCGGATCCTGCAGCTGCACTCCGCGCTCCAGCGCTTCGTCGGCGACCAGTGAGGTGCAGCCCAGCAGGGTGGCCGACAGCAGGACCAGACCCCAGGTCGCCGCCGCGGCGCACAGCATCGCGGCAACCACGAACACGGCCGCTCGCGTCGGCGCTGTCCGGGCGACGACGATCCGGGCTATCGCGGCCAGCAGCAGTGACAGCGCCGCTGGCAGGTACACGCTGATCGTCATGGGCGCCGCCGCAGCATCGCCCGCAGCAACCGGGCATCCTCCACAGACAGCGAGGTGGCGAAGCGCTGCAGCACGGCCTGCCGATCCCGGCCGCGGCTCAGCAACGCCTGCATCTGCTCGGCGGCGAGCTCCTCGGCCCCCTTGACCGGGAAATACTCGTGCCGACGGCCGTCGGCCACCCGGCCGATCAACCCCTTCTCGTACAACCGGACCAAGATGGTCTGCACGGTGTTGTAGGCCAGCCCACCGCTGACCGCTCGCCGTACGTGGGCCGCCGTGAGTGGCCCATCGGCGGCCCACAACGCGGCCAATACCTCGGCCTCCAGCTCACCGGCCGCTCGCCGCGATGGCATCGGGCAATCATAGCCAGCCGACGCCGCGCTCACTCACGCGAGCTCGTCGAGCGCCTCGTCGGGCCGACGTACCAGGCCGAGGTGGGCGAGGCGGCGACGCAACTTGTCATCGACCGTGATCAGCGGCTCGCCAAGACGCTGCGCCAGCGCAACGTAGAGCATGTCGTAGATCGGATAATTGTCATACCGACGGGCCAGTTCCCATGCCCGATGCCAGTCGCGACTGTCGTCGTGCAGCGAGATCGGCAGCGTAGCGACAAAACCGGCCGCGACATCGGCTGTGTGGCCCTCCCATCGCCCCTGGCGGGTACCGGTGAGCAGGGCGTTCAGCACTTCCAGCGGCAGCATGGCCGGGGCGTGCAGGTTCTCGCCCGCGTGCGCCCATTGCTCGAAGAGGGCATGAACCGGCTGGGTCACGTCGGCGTCGGGTGCCGCAAACTCGACGACGACAGACGCGTCAACGATCGCCAAGGCCGGCCCGGTTCGCTCGATCCTCGATGATGAGCTGACCAGCGCCACCGTGGGACACCGTGTCGATGCCAGCTCGCCACGCCGTGACAGCTGCTACCCACTCACCGAGGCTGAGCACGGCATTGCCAGGCTCGCGCGGTGCCGATACGCCAGCGACAATGGCATCGAGGTCTCCTTCGTGCACCTGGTAGCCAGTGCCGAGCTTGTGGGCGGGCAGCTTGCCGGCCCAGATCCACCGGCGGATCGTCTCCTCAGCGCGGTGAACGCGCTGCGCGGCTTCCCGCACGGTGAGTTCTCGTCCACGGCCTGTAGTAGACATGCCGGCATTGTACTACAATAGTGCCAGCTAAAAGTTGTAGCATGCGGGCCGCGCGGTCGTCGTTCCTGACAGCCCGTCCCGGGCCAGCGCCGCATGCTCACCCGCCGCAGAAGCACGCCAGCGAGGTCGATGCACGGGTACTGGCCAAGATATCTCACCATGACGCTAGGGGAATGTCAGGAATGTCATCGACCGGTCAGGTGGCTACGTCCAACCCTGACAGGGCAAACGAGTCACATCCATTGACCGAGAAGAGTCATGAGCACCACGCTGACAACCATGCCTGTCAAGAATGATAACCACGTTGAAACGCGCTTGCCGCAGTTCCGCGTCACCGTGAATGCCCGGTGTGGCCGAGCGTGCTTCTTCTGCCGTCCCTCCGGCGAAGCCGTAGCCACGGCGGCCGGCATGGAGCTGAAGGTCGACGACCTCATCGCCGTTGCCAAGGTAGTGCGTGCTGCGGGCATCAGCAGCATCAAGCTCACGGGTGGCGACCCTGCTCTGTACGGTCCACTTGAGGAAGCGGTGCTTCGGCTTCGCCGCGAGGCTGGATTCGATCAGGTTGAGGTGATCTCCCGGCATCCTTCGATCGGCGAGCGCGCCGAACGCCTTGCGACCTTTGGGGTTACCCAGTTCACCATGAGCATTGATACGTTGGACAAGCGGCTGCACCATGAACTGTGCGGTGTGGATGATCTACCCGAGATAATTGGCGCACTTCAGCGGTGTGTCGAGACGGGAATTCCCGTCAAAATAAACATGGTTGTGATGGGTGACATCAACGATGATGAAGTGGCGTCGCTGGCCGACTTCTGCGCCATGAGCGGCGTGCGCACTCTCAAGTTGCTCGATGTCATCAAGGACCTGGACGAAGGTACCGAGAGCTTCGCGAGGCGACTAGCGATCAAGCGAGGCACGAAGCTATCCGAGCTATACGTTCCGCTCGAGACGTTCGCCGAGAAATTCTTGGCCGTGGCCGTCAAACGTGAGGTGCGCACCCAAGGCGGCCTCGGCCACCCCATGACCGTGGTGACTCTGCCCTCCGGCCTCGAGATAATACTCAAGGACAGCGGCGCCGGAGCCTGGTACGGTTCGGTCTGCAATGGCTGTCCGTTCTTCCCCTGTCACGACGCCCTGATGGCCCTGCGCCTGACGGCCGATCTCCGCTTGCAGTTCTGCTTGCTGCGCAGGGACAGCACGGTCGATCTATCGAGCGTTGTCCACGACAAAAACCAGCTCGGCGCAATGGTTGGTGCGGCGCTTGAACCATACGCCAGCGCCAAGTTCCGCACACGGGCTACCGATGCGCTCACGCTCACCGAGGCGGTGCCGGCATGAGCAGTTTTCCTGGACCGTCAACGCGCCGACCGCTCGTGATCTTGCTGTATCCAAAGGTGGACCACGAGAAAGATTACGTCTACTTCTGGATGCCATTCTCACTGATGACGCTCGCTAAGCCGCTGCTCGATGAAGACCTGGCCGATGTGGCGCTCTTCGATGGCAACCAGACGAGCGACGAAGGCTGGTCACGCTTCCTTGATGAGCATCTGGATCGGGCGTTATGCATCGGTGTGAGCATTATGACAGGTGGCGGCCAGATTGGACATGCGCTCGATCTGGTAAAAACCGCGAGGGATCGCACGAACTGCCCGCCAGTGGTGTTCGGCGGCCCGCATGTCAACGTGCTCGCTGAGCACACCGCTGAGCACGAGCTTGTTGACGCGGTACTGGTCGGACCAGGCCAGAACTCGATGCCCGCGTTCGTCACCACGCTCATGAACAACACGACGTGGGAAGATGTACCGGGTCTTGTCGCCCGGCGAGGGCGCGAGCTGGTACGCGGACCGCTCAACCCTCCGCGTACGGGCATGATGGGCCACTATCCTTGGCACCTACTCGACATCGAGCGCTACGTGCGCGATGACCCGACTGTGGCATCGCGAACACTGAACTACATCAGCTCACAGGGCTGCGTCTACAAATGCCAATTTTGTTATGAGCTGACCTACCAACGCAAGTACAGCGCCATGGCCGCTGACCCCTTGGTCGCCGACATCGACGACTTGCAACGGCGCTTCAATGTGAACGGGATCAAGTTCTACGACGCTGACTGGTTCGTGAATCTCAAGCGGGCGGCGGCCTTCTGTCGAGGCGTCATTGACGGCGGACTCGACTTGACATGGGCAGCGTCGATCAACCCGAACGATATCTTGAAGGCTCGGCGCGCCGGTATACCGCTCTTGAAGCTCGTGGCGGAGAGCGGCGGTTCACGGCTGCTGATGGGAGTCGAGTCCGGTAACGACCGAGTCCTACGTGACGTGGTACGCAAGGAAGTCACCCAAGCACAAATCGTCGATGTGGCAAGCGATATCGCCGATCATGGCCTGTTGGGATCGTACACTTTTATTGTCGGCTTTCCCGGTGAGAGCGACGCCGAGCAGGACGATACCTACAGATTGATCGACGAGCTTCGGACACTGAAGCCGACGCCCGAGACCCGCGTCCATCTGTTCGCGCCGTACCCCGGCACGCCGCTCTACGAGGACGCCATACGAGCGGGCTTCATCCCTCCGTCCACCTTGGATGGTTGGTCGCGATTCGACTACTACGACTCACAAACCCCGTGGACGTCGGCCGAGACGGTGCGCCGTGCCCGCGCTGCGACCCAGATGCGACTACGGCCCCAAGGACCTCGACTCCACGAGGTGGTTACATGACCACCTTCGCCCCGATGGCGCTGACTCGGGTACGCAACGACCTTTGCCAGAAATGGCGTGAGTACCTGCTTCGCAGCTTTGCCGTTGAGGTCACAACGCCGACTCTGCACACCTGCCCTGACATTGCTCCTGTCCGTCAGTTCACGACGGCGCACCCGAGCACGGGTGAGGTCGCGTACCTGCGGATCGCGCCGACCGAGTACCTGAAACGACTAGTGGCGGCTGGGCAAGACCGCGTCTTCGAGTTCTCGACCAATTTCCGTGACGACCCCGTCGACGACACCCACCTACCGGAGTTCGCCTCGCTGGAGGTGATGGCTCGGGACACTACCTGCGCCGACATGGAGCGCAACGCGGCGGACCTATGCGAATTAGCAGTCGAGATTGTGCGGCGGTATTGCCCGCCGACCGAACTGCCGGTGTGGGTTCAACAGTGGGAGCAGCGCCGGGTACGGCGCATCGAACTGTCCGACGAGCTGAGCGAGCACTTCGCCGGTACACCCGACTGGCTGGAGTGGCCGACAGCGATCGGGGCACTGCTCGCAGACTGCGGAGAGCCGGTCGAACCGAATTCCAGACTGCCGGTCTTGATGGACCAGCTTGTCACCGTGCTCGCCCAGCGAACGAGTGGAGCCGTGCTGATCGGCGGTTTTCCTGAGTTCTTGGGCGGGCCAGCAGCGGCGCATCCGACCCGACTCGGCTTCAAACAGCGTAGCGAGCTGTTCATCGATGGGCTCGAAGTCGCCAATATGTCAACTAATCTGTCGAATGGGCGAGCGTTGCGTCAGTGGCATCAGGCCGGTGTCCAGGCGAAAGCGGTGCTGGGCATTAACACCAATCACCTTGACGAGGAGTTGCTCGGTCACCTTGATGGCAATCTGCCGCCGTCCGCGGTGCTCGGCTTTGGTGTTGAACGCATGCTGCAGGCCGCCCTCGGTCTTCCTGATATTCGTGCTCTCCGGTAGAATTGACTCATGAAAGAGCCTGTCATGCGTATGGTCCGCCCAAAATCATTGCAAGCTGGTGGCGTCATCGGCGTGGTGTCGGTATCCGCGCCTGAGCCCGCGACCGAAGGCGAGTTCTTCGATCGCGGTGTGGCTGCCCTTGAACAGTGTGGCCATGATGTGGTGCTCGGCAAGCACACGACCGGCCAACAGGGCTATGTGGCGGCAAGTGGCGAAGCGCTCGCGGCCGACCTGCACGAGCTGTTCAGCAACCAGCGGGTGTCAGCCATCGTCTGCGCTGGCGGGGGTGTCAACGCCAACCGCCTGCTGCACCACCTGAGCTTTGACATCATCGGCACGCAGCCCAAGATACTGGTCGGTGTCAGCAACCCGACTGTGCTGCTCAACGCCATCACTGAACAGACCGGTCTCATCACCTTCCATGGGCCGAGCGTGGTGTGGGATTTCGGCGTGGAAAACGGTGCACCCGCGCTCACGCGTACGCACTTCTGGGATCTACTCGAAAGCAGCGAGCCTGCCTACGACGTCCCCGTACAGCAGGACTGGCGCTGGCTACGCAAGGGCGACCTGGCCGGCCGGGTGATCGCTGGCAACCTCGCCTCACTGCAAGGCCTGCTCGGTACCCCATATGAGCCGAACTGGGACGATGCGGTGCTGTTCTGGGAAGACATCGCTAAGCCGGTGAACCGGCTTGACATGACGCTGACACATTTCCGAGATGCGGGCGTGTTCGACCGCATCAACGGCATGGTGGTCGGTAAACTGGTGGCCTGCGAGCCAAGCGATGGCGTCACCTACGATGCGATGCTGCTCGACTTGCTTCGTGTCAATGAGTTTCCAATTTTGATCGAAGTGCCGTTCGGGCACACGGCGGACAAGCTGACGCTGCCAATCGGCGCGCAGCTGCACGCATCACCGGACAGTGATGTGCTGCGATTCGAGTTCCCGGCCTAGCCCAAGGGGGAATCACCAGCCGTGATGCGCGCGATTATCATCAAAGAGAGTTTTGAGGATGGTGAGCTGCCATCGAGCTTGCGCGGCTCCCGGGTGCGCGAATACCGGCACCCGCTTGATGAGGACACCGTAATTACCATCATCGAACTCGCCGTTGCCGAGCGGCACGCTCTCGATGCCGGCATGGAGTTGTCGCGGAAGCTGGTTCCCCGGCTGTACTATGCGCACATCCTCAACGACCAGTCGATGTACATCGTCTTCCCGAACTGCCTCGTGCATCTCGATCGAGACGACGCTGACTGCGAGCGGCAGGCACACGCCATCGGACAGACCTTCGACATTCCGCTGTCACAGATGCGCTTCCAGGAGATGTTCGTAACTGATCACCCCGACGATCCGGCTCTGGCCAGCCCGTGATGAGCCGTCCGGCTGACCCGTCGCCACTCGCCGTCGTTGCAGGCGCGAGTGGTGCCATCGGCTCGGCTGCGGTGCAGGCGCTGATGTCGGCGGGCTGGTCGGTGATTGGCACCTACCGACATACCCAGCCTGAGCCGTCCAACGGCGTGTCTTGGGTCCCTTTCGACGGCACACAAGCAGGCGGCGCAGCTAAGCTTCACGCAGTGGTCGCGGCTAGCCCCGGACCGCTGCAAGCCGTGGTCTGCTGCCTGGGCACGCCATCGAGCAAGCGGCCGATCGCAGACACCGACCCCGACGAGTTCGACGCGGTGTTCGCCGGCAATGTCACTAGCGTTGTTCGGTTGTGGCAGGCTATACACGAACGTGCCCGTAAGACAGCGGCCGGCGTGGTTCTACTGGGCTCCGACACGACGGCGACGCTGCACGCGAACAACGCAGCCTACAGCGCGGCCAAGGCTGGTCTCGAAGCGCTGAGCACGACACTGGCGGCCGAGGAAGCCCAGCACGGTGTACGGGTCAACCTGGTGGCTCCTTCATTGGTGGTGTCACCGTTGGCCGAAAAAATGCTCGCGCTCAAAGACGTGCGCGACGTCGATGCGTACTACGGGGCGCTGCCCTGGGGCCGAGCGCTGTCCCCGTCCGAAGTGGCCGCTGTTGCCGTGGAGATCGCGACCGCGCCACACTGGCGCTATGTCAGTGGTCAGGTGGTGCGTCTGGCGGTGCGCGGTTGACGATGGCGACTAGGCGGCACTCTCGCCAGGTCGGCATCGTGCACGTGCTGCGGTCGCGTGAGTGGGTGTCGGCGAACTCCCTCGCGCAGCGCTTCGAGGTCGTGGCTCGCACTATCTATCGGGATGTTGAGGAGCTGATCGCGGCGGGCGTGCCGATCGAGTCGGTCTCCGGTCCGGAAGGTGGCTACCGGCTTGCGTCTGATCAACCGCTCACACCGCTCACCCTGAGCGCCGACGAGGCGCTGAAGCTCTACGTGGTGAGCCTGCTCGACCGGCGAAAATCGAACGAGCCGGACAGTGACGTGCCTGAGCTGGGCAACACCTACTCGCGTGAAGCCCTCAAGCGGCTCAGCCAGCGCATTTACTTCGACACGGCCGACTGGTACTGGAAGGACGAGGGCTCCGGCCTCCTGCCCGCGGCGCGCTATGCCCTGCTCACCGGTACGGCGCTCAAGCTC
>JBOHFJ010000186.1:0-9658 GCA_050699655.1 Pseudonocardiaceae bacterium | reverse complement strand
CACCCCCTATGTTCACTTCTATGCATTCAGTGAAGTGGACCTGGGTAACGCGCTGGTGCTCGCCAAGGAAATCCCCGAGGCCGCGCGAGTGCTCGGCGACGCGGCCAGCCTCGCACACCTCTCCCCACTGCTCACAGCGAGACTCCACACCACCCGAGCGATGATGCAACCCTGGGAAAGCACCCACGCCGTCACAACACTCGACGCCCAACTCGAAACATACGGACTCAGACCAACCGCCGCGCCGCGCCGGTGAACCTGGAGTGCCGGCCCGATCCCGCAAGGTCAGAATCTGGGTGACGGTGTCTTTTCCCGTCGCTGAAAACCTGCTCCAGGTGGGTCGCCGCTGACTGCGACTCATCAGACCTAGCCGGTCTGCTGGTAGGTGGCGAGGTGGTAGGGGCAAAGATACAGAGTAAGACCTTCGGGCGTCGAGGTGCGGCATAGGCCTCCCCATATACGGTCAGGGTCGATTTTGGTGAGCATGGCTTCGAGTACTCGGAAGTCTGCTTCATTCGTGGCGTGTGTGGAGGGAGAGGAATCTGTCGGGTTGATTCCGGGAAGTTCGTCCTTGTAGCGGAGTCGCGTGGGGGCCTGGGAGACCAGTTCCTTCATCAGGTCACAGTCAGATTTAAGGTGTTGATCGAGTTTGTCGACGCTCATACCGAGGATCGGTCCGGCTAGAGGGGCAGCGAGCTTGAGTATCTTGAGAAGCTGCTGTAGGTAGGGGCCGAGCTTGCGGAGCCATTCGGAAGGCTCGGTGATAGGGTAGCAGCCGTGCGGTTCTGGCAGGCGGTGCCAGGCGCCAGGTTCCTCGCAGTAAAGACGTAGCTCGTAAGCCGAGCCGGCGAAGCGCCTGCGGGTGGCGGGTACCACTGCGAAAACACTGGGACATGGGGCTTCCTGCTGCGCTTGCGCGTTACGGAAAAGCTTAAGGAACATGCGCTGTGAATACTCGTTCTGCTCAGTCATCTCGTCCAAGTGTGTGAGCTTTTTCGTGATCTGATCGATGCTCATGCGAATTGCGTCGCGTTCAGACGGCGCAAGCCCCAGCAAAAGCTGCGACACGGATACGAGTTCACCTGACTTGCGGCATTCGATCTCGTGACGGGGAGGGGTGCGAGACCGCCGGCTATCAAGGTCGTCGTAGTCAAAAAGCTCGGCACAGGGACTGCCGTTCGAGCGCTGGCACTGGCAGGGCACCTGGCGAGTAACGCCCAGCCCAGGAAAGCGTTCGAGAGTCACGTTCATACCATCATCGAGAACGGAGAAGAACGCTGCCGGAGACGGACCTCGCACGGTGAGTTCCAAAATGTTACGATGCCGGTCCGCCCGGACCAAAGCGAGATGCCGACCGTCGGTGTGACCAAAAAGAGCTCCGCTTCGCCAATGAGTCTTTTTGCTGAACCGGTGGGATCGGGCAATCAACCAGGTGGGGATGCCGGGCGGCATGGTGTTCAGCCTGTAAAGAACCTTGATTTCCTGAGTACCCGGCAAGCTGCCAATTTTATCCCACTCGCCCTGGAAGGGTGGGGGGTTCCAGGGGAGCCGTTCCACCACCAGGCTTACGTCACCTGCCGACCCTCCCTCTATCCGATAGGAGAGGTCATACTTGTCCATCATGCCGAGGAAATGGTCTCGCATGCCTCGGTCGAGATCGCACCACAGCTCATTGAGGTGCTCGCGGGTCAGCAGACCATGCTTGGCCGCCACTTGCTCACTGTCCAGCACCTTACTGATGTACTCATTGACCCACTCGGGCTTCAACACGACGGTCTGAGCAAGTTCCGGATCTTCGCTATAGTAGAGGATGTCGCCCAATTGGTGAAGTGCGTCAGCGATGTAACTACACTGGGCGGCATCACTGACACCAGCTTCGGTCATCATCCGCCACATCCGCTCGGGCGTGACATGCTTGTCTTCTGAGGTCCGAAGCGATTCGGCTGCGGCGAACCACGTCGCGGGCCACACCGCTCCCATCAGAGGAAGTCCGGCCGCCTTCTCGGACAGCAGCTTGTGTAACACATCAACACCGTGTCGTGTCTCGTTGTCCACAGAGATGTTGTCGGCAATCCTCGGATACTCATGGCGGAGCTCATCCAGGGGAAGATCAACAGGTCGGCCCTCGGCATGAGTGGCAACCATCACGATCGGTGACTGCGGAGCCTTCGCCGTGATGATATCCAGCCAGTAGCGAAGCTTACTTTGCTCCCAGCCTAGCCGGGAATTCCACAGCAACAAGAACAAAGAACGATCGGTCAGAAAGAACTGGTGGGTAGCGTGGTAG
This sequence comes from Pseudonocardiaceae bacterium, assembly GCA_050699655.1. Lineage (GTDB taxonomy): Bacteria > Actinomycetota > Actinomycetes > Mycobacteriales > Pseudonocardiaceae. Next base: position 7,371 of record JBOHFJ010000186.1, on the reverse strand, counting down.
ATCTGCTGGCCACCGAAATCCCATGCGCTCAGCCGCATCTGCACGCCAGGTTGGCTCGGATGGTCGACGCGGAGGTGTTCGATCCTCAGGCCGTGGGTTGAGGGTTCGCCAGGATCGTGAGGAATGCGGGCCAGGGCCTTCACCAGCGAAGTCTTGCCGACGCCACCCTCGCCAACAACAAGAAGCTTGGACACCCATTGCGTGGAGCTGCCCTGCCTGCGGGCGTGGATAAACGCCAGGATCGATTGCGAGCCACCCTCCGCGATCTCTGGCGGAGGACTCACTAGGGGATTTCTGTGAACTGACAACTGCTCCAGCCCGGTCAACTCCGTCAGCCAGTCCGGCAGGGAGCTGAGCTGGTTGCCGCTGAGGTCCAGCTCGGTGAGGCCGGCCAAGCTGGTGATCCACTCTGGGACCTCAGTGAGCTGGTTGTTGTCGAGGTCGAGCGTGGTGAGACCGGTCAGATTGGCAAGCCCGTCCGGCAAGGCCACAAGCTGGTTGTTACTCAGGCTGAGCGTGGTGAGACCGGTCAGATTGGCAAGCCCGTCCGGCAAGGCCACAAGCTGGTTGTCGCTGAGGCTGAGCGTGGTGAGACCGGTGAGGTTGGCGATCCACTCAGGGACCTCAGTGAGCTGGCTGTTACCGAGGTAGAGGTCGGTGAGGCCGGTCAGGTTGACGATCCACTCTGGGATTTCAGTGAGTGATTGTCCGCCGATTCCGAGCTTAGTGAGGCCGGTCAGGTTGGCGACCCATTCGGGGACCTCAGTGAGCTGGTTGTTGTTGAGGTAGAGCGTGGTGAGACCGGTCAGCTTGACCATCCACTCAGGGACCTCAGCAAGCCGGTTGTTGAAGAGGGAGAGCGTGGTGAGACCGGTGAGGTTGGCGATCCACTCTGGGACCTCAGTGAGCTGGTTGTCGCTGAGGGAGAGCATGGTGAGACCGGTCAGGTTGGCGATCCACTCAGGGACCTCAATGAGCTGGTTGCCGCTGAGGGAGAGCATGGTGAGACCGGTCAGGTTGGCGATCCACTCTGGGACCTCAGTGAGCTGGTTGTCGCTGAGGTAGAGCTCGGTGAGGCCGGTCAGGTTGGCAAGGCCGTCCGGCAGAGCCGCGAGCCGGTTGTTGTTGAGGTTGAGCGTCGTAAGACCGGTGAGGTTGACGATCCACTCAGGGACCTCGGCGAGCGAATATCCGCCAATTCCGAGCTTAGTGAGACCGGTCAGGCTCGCGATCCACTCAGGGACCTCAGCGAGCCGGTTGTTGTTGAGGTAGAGCTCGGTGAGACCAGTCAGGTTGGCAAGACTGTCCGGCAGAGCCACGAGCCGGTTGTTGTTGAGGTAGAGCTCGGTGAGACCAGTCAGGTTGGCAAGACTGTCCGGCAGAGCCACGAGCCGGTTGTTGTCGAGATCAAGCCGGGTGAGACCGGTCAGGTTCGAGATCCACTCAGGGACCTCGGTGAGCCTGTTGTTGTCGAGGTAGAGCGTGGTGAGACCAGTCAGGTCGACGATCCACGCAGGGACCTCAGTGAACGAATTTCCGCCGATTCCAAGCTTAGTGAGGCCGGTCAGGTTCGCGATCCACCCAGGGATTTCAGCAAGCCGGTTGTTGTTGAGGTTGAGCGTCGTAAGACCGGTGAGGTTGGCGATCCACTCTGGGACCTCGGTAAGCGAATGTCCGCCGATTCCGAGCTTAGTGAGACCGGTCAGGCTCGCGATCCACTCAGGGATCTCAGTGAGCCGGTTGTTACTGAGGGAGAGCGTGGTGAGACCGGTCAGGTTCGAGATCCAGTCCGGGACCTCAGCAAACCGGTTGTTGTTAAGGTAGAGCTCGGTGAGACCAGTCAGGTTGGCAAGACTGTCCGGCAGAGCCACGAGCCGGTTGTTGTCGAGATCAAGCCGGGTGAGACCGGTCAGGTTCGAGATCCACTCAGGAACCTCAGCGAGCCAGTTGCCGCTGAGGTCGAGCTCGGTGAGGCCAGTCACGTCGGCCAGTCTGGGTGGCAGTGTCCTCAATCTCAGGTTACTGAGATCCAAGGAACTCCGACCGTCACGGAACACTTGGTCGACACGGAGGGCGGCCTCATCGACATCGACGCTCATACATGTCCCCTGGTTCGCTTCGTCTGCTGATGGGCTCGGTGACTCTAGGTGCGGATCGGAGGAACCCCCGTCGCCTTACCTTCGCAGTTCAGTGGTGCTCCTTGCCTGAGGCAGGATCAGGAGTCACCTAGGGATGATACAAGGGGCCAACGTCGCACCTACCATGCTAGGAGCGTGCCATCGGAGCAGGCAGCGCTGGCCGCCACAGGGAATCTAGATCATAGTGTCGACCGCGGCTCAGCCGCACAAGCCCGCCCTTAAGAGCTCCTCGAGTGCCGAGTCGGGCCTCTCCCTAACCGGTCCTGACGGCGTCGCACGACGGCCCGTCCTGACAGCAGAACGCCCGCCGCTTCGCAGAGAAGGGCAAGCGTCTGGCATGCTCAGTGACGGTAGCGGTGGGATTTGAACCCTCGCCAGCGCGTGAACCCTCACGCGCTGGCGAGGTCTGCGCCCGATGGTTCAGCCCGGACCGCTCCGGGTGTTTCAGCAGGTCACCGGTACGGTGTGGTCGTCGATGAACGTCCACGATCCTTAGCGACTGGGACCCTACACCGCACGACCTAACCCCGCCCCTGGTCGGCTACGCCGTCAGGGGCCGATCGTCGCGGTGGCGCGAAAGCCTTAGATCGGGGTCGTGGCGATCTGTCGGGCTGTCCGGGCGAGTTCCTGGGTGTCGGTGCCGGGTCGGGCTTCGAGGGCGGTGGCCAGCGGTGTCAGCCATTCGCGTCGGGCGGCGATGGATTGCAGGGTGCTCACCTTCTCGATGGCGTGGTGGGCCAGTGTCAGTCCCCGGGGCTCGCCCGCCCGTACGTGGATCTGGGCGAGGAGGAGTTCGGCTACTGTGTGGCCCCGGCGGTAGTGGCCCTCACCGTAGGCGCGTATCGCGTTGGCGGCGAAGGGCTCGGCGGTGTCGAGCTGGCCCAGGTCGCGGTGAACCCCGGCGGTCACGAAATCCGCGCCCGCGCGCTCAAACGCATCACGGGGTTCCCACCCCGCACCCGCCTCGGCCAGGCAGCGAGTGGCCTCATCAACACCACCCATCGCGGCGTAGGCGGCCGCGGACGTTCGGGCCAGCCGCGCGGTGAGCGTCGGCACCCGGGGGTCATTGGCGCGGAGCTGACACCGCCCGAGCTGGAGGAGTTTGAGCGCGTCGTTGGGGTGTCCGGTGCGGACCAGCGTCAGCCCAGCGTGCAAGGCGGCGTTGGCGATCCCGTAGGTGTCCCGGGCCGTCCCGGCCAACCGCAGGGCGCGGGTGAAATGGCCCGCCCCGTCCAGCCCGGAGTCGTAACAGGCCCAGCCCGCCTCGGTGTGCAACTCGGCCAGCGCGGCCGCGAGCCGCGCGGTGACCTCATCGGTGGCGGGGACCCGCATCCACCGGGTGTAGGACGTCGCGACAGAGCTGAACACCTCGGCCTGCCCGCCGAAGTACCGCACCACCCCGCGCCACCGCTCGGTCACCGTCACCACGGTGCGCACATGGACCATCTCCAGCCGCGAAGGCAGGACGTGACCGGTCGGCAGGGCCAACTCCGGTAAACCCCCAAACGCCTGACCGAAGGCGGCGGTCGACGTGACGGCCACCAGGGTGCGGCGTTTCACGGGTCCGTCCACCTCCTTTCCGACGGAAGGCGCCTGCGCCCGCTCACCGTAACCCAGGCCCATCCACGCCCGGGACACCCCGAGTCCATCGGCGATGCGCTCCAGCACCCCCACATCCCGCACCCGGCGGCCCTTGCGGATGTCACTCACCTCCGACTGAGACTGCCCAGTCAACTCCGCGATCCGGCGCTGACTCACACCCAGGCGCCCAAGCAACCGGTAGACGGTGCCGATGTCCCGGGCGGCCAGCGCGGCACGCATCTCCTCGCCGTCGAAGAACTCAGGGTTGATGGGACCCACTGGTGATCACCTTTCTGTCAGCCAGCCGGCGAGAGCTCCCAGCTCGCGGCCGGGCACAGTCAGGTGCGGACACCACCGCCACCATGCGACACCCCCTTGACCTGACCGACCGTGAGCGTTGGGCAAGGGCCGCTGGTCACCCTTGTGTGGAGACACCTGATGCCGGGGACTCGGGGGTTGCACACGGGCCAGCAGCCATTGCTTCGCCCGCGCCCACCGCATCACGGGTTTTGTCGCGGCGGCCCGGCACCAGATGCATCGCAAACTGTGGCGGCTGGGGCCACAGTGGCGGTAGAGGGCGGCCCGCCTAGCAGGCGGCCACCCCCGTTGCCACCCTCTAGGGTCGGCGGGTGTGACGGTCGATACGGGGGAACTGGCGGCTGACCGGGTGCGGCTGAGGACTTTGCGGCGCAGCCTCGGTCTGCGCCTGGTCACCTACCGCAACGCGGCCGGGGTCTCCCAACCCGAACTGGCCCAGGCCCTCGGTCGGACCCGGACCACGATCTCGAAGGTCGAGCACGGTACCCGTGGGATGCCCGAGAAACAATGGAAGCTCACCGACGAGGTGTGCCGCGCCGACGGCGCCCTGATCGCTGAACACAGCGTGCTGGCCCAGGCCGAACAGGACTACCGTGGTCGGTGGCGCACCCAGCAACGCCAAGCGCGGCAAGCGGCGGCGCAAGCCGGCGCGGATGCCCTCCGGGCCTCACCCGGGCTGGTGCCCGCCGCGCGGGAGCGCGGCCAGGCGGGTAGGCGCGGCGCGCGGCCGGAGACGATAGGTGTAGGCAGTGAGCTGGCCGAGGAGTTAATACGGGAGGTGATCACGACATTGGCGCGGTCCTTGGGTCGCCGCGAGGCGCTGCGGGCCGCCAGATGGGCGCTGGCAGCCATGAGCCTGGCTGGCCTGGACACCGACGAGTGCACCCGGGTAGCACGGGCTCTGGACGCTCCGCACCGGGTAGACCCACATGTTGTGAATAACCTGGCGACCACACTGGCCCACTGCAAACGCCAAGAAGACACACTCGGACCGTGTGAGGTGCTGGATACGGTCGTCGCACAGCACGGGATCGTGCGCCGCCTGCTGAAGGGTGACTGCTCGGAGGGATTGCGCAGGTCGCTGAAGACGGTGGACAGCGATATGGCAGCCACGATCGGTGGCTATCTCATGGATATGGGCCACCCTGACGGGGCCGCACGCTACTTCGATCGCGCCCGCCGAGCAGGACACGACGCCCGCAACCCGGCGTGCGCCGCCTACGCGGCATGCTGGGCAAGCTTTGCGGCATTCGATCGCGGGGACACACCCGCCGCGCTGGACGCCGCCGCCGCGCGGAGCCTGGCCGCGCGCACTGATGATGTCCGGCTTAAAGCTCTCGCCGAACTGCGAGCCGCCGAAGCCTATGCGCTAGACGGCCAGTTCGGGCCGTGTATGGCCGCGTGCGCACGAGCCCAGGAGTTCCTCGCCAGCGCAACCGCGGGTGCCCCCGAGTCACTGGCGTACTGGGTGAACGAGGGCACACTCGACAAGCTCCGCAGCAAATTTCTCTCATTGCTGGGCAAGCCACGACAGGCCGTCGAAGCCGCAACCAATGCTTTAGCGCGGTACGATCACACCCCTTACGTACGCCACCGCGCATTCTGTGAGGTGAGATTGGGTAACGGGCTCGTGTTGTCCAAGGAAATCCCCGAAGCCGCGCGGGTGCTCGGTGAAATGGCTAGATTCGCGAGCCTCTCGCCACGGCTCACAGCGGAACTCCGCGCCGTCCGGGCTCTGATGCAACCCTGGGAGGGCACCCAAGCTGTCACCACACTCGATTCCCAGCTGGAAGCATATGGACTCATGCCCACCGCCGCACCGCTCTGGCGGCCCGGGAGTTCCGGTCCGAGTAGCTGAACAGCCGCGACTCCTGGTACTGGTTATCGCCGTGTCTGGGCGCGTACTGAAGATTGTTCAGCGTGTCTCCCATGGGGTAAGCGGGGTGATGAAGTCCAAGCGGGTGCGGTCTGCGGGGTATTCGGCGTCTGAAATTTCCACCCGCCGCCCATGCTGATCGATTGAGATTCGCCGACAGCGCAGCATGGGCACACCGGGGTTGAGGTCCCATAGCTGAGCCACGGCAGTTGATGGCATGTGCGCCGTGACCTGATCGATGATCGTCATGATCTCGATGCCCACAGTGGAGAGTTGGTGCTGCGTTCCGCCGGGCCAGGGTTCGTTGGCTGGGTCAGACAAGGCCGGATTGTCACGGACGTATGCTTCGGGGATGTGGGACACACTCCAGGCTTCCCGCCGTCCGGTCGCGGGATCCACCAGTTCCCAGGCTCGCCGGAGAACCCGGGTCCCTGCTCCGATCTCCAGCACCGCCCCGACGTCCGCGTTGGCGGGACCACATCGTATGTCGGGCGAAAGATCAGATCGTTGATCTTGGTCTTCGATTCGATCTCGGCAGTGCCCAGGCGGGCACGCTCGTCTTCCGGCTTCAGCACCGTGTCCTTACTCTTCCTGGTGCCGCGCGGAAGACCTGATCACCTGCCGGGGCGGGATGCGTACCACCGGGGCCTTCCCACGTCCACCGGTGATGAGGCTCCACTCCACCGCATAGTTACTTTAACGAGACTATCCGACTAGCCGCGTTACCAGCCTGTCGCCTTTCCTACCGCAGCAGAATTAAGGTGATGGCGGCGAGTACCGCGATCACCACGAGTACGGCCAGCGCGACCCTGACGCGCCGGTACCTCCATAGGACGCGTCGGTAGGGCGGCGAGGCCAGAGGCGGGTGAAATGGGGGTTCGTATCGTGGGGCTGCTGATGGGGTCGGCCTCCGCTGGGCTTTGGGTGGTGACATTGCCATTGGGGGGAATCTCCGCATCTCGGCCGTTCGGTTCGACAACCTCTTCTTGGTTATCTGTCGAGCTGCTCCGTGAATGGCGAGTTTGGACCAATGGAGCCGTCCGAGAATTTCGGGGGGCAGGCCGCGCACTGGATCCGCCGGCCGTGGTTCTTGCCAGTAGACGGGGCGGATGAATCCCTCGCGGCGTAGCTGTAGCGCGTATTCCCACTCGCGCTGGACGTGCAGTGACTCCATCGCGTTACGGGACCAAAACAGCTGGAAGATGTCAGATTGCTCGATCAACTCGGCCAGGCGCGGTGCCCACACTTCGCCGCTACGCAGGCTTTGCATGTCGATGACATACTGGTCCCCGATGAGGCTGGCATAGTGGGCAACTGCGTGGACGACGTCGGCGTCCTGATGGGAGTAGGAGGCGAAGATCTGCCGAAATCGCCGGACTGGAAGACGCTCGACGGTGTCGTTGTTCGATGGTGTTGTGGCACTGACGGACACCTGGAAGCTGACCTCGGCGATGATTA
>JBOHFJ010000185.1:0-9703 GCA_050699655.1 Pseudonocardiaceae bacterium | reverse complement strand
GCCGCATCCAGTGCGGACCCGCCAGATCCGCTTGACGGGGCGGAGTCACCGTACGGGGCGAGCCTGTCCGAGCTGGCGCAGGCGGCCCGCCCACTGGTGGGTGTTCCCGGGTGAGTACCGCCCCGGGCTGGGTGGCGGCCGGCCGCGCCGCCCAGCCCCGGCGGCCACCTCTACGATCGCGACCGTGGCGGAGTTCATCTACACGATGAAGCAGGTGCGCAAGGCGCACGGTGACAAGGTCGTCCTCGACGGGGTCACCCTCGCGTTCTATCCCGGCGCGAAGATCGGCGTGGTCGGGCCCAACGGAGCTGGCAAGTCCAGCGTGCTCAAAATCATGGCTGGACTTGACCAACCGAACAACGGGGAGGCGTTCCTAGCGCCGGGCGCGAGCGTGGGCATTCTGGAGCAAGAGCCCACGCTCGACGAGAGCAAGTCAGTGCTGGGCAACGTCCAGGAGGGCTTGGGGGAGGTCAAGACCACGCTGGACCGGTTCAACGAGATCGCCGAGAAGATGGCTACTGACTACTCCGATGAGCTCATGGAGGAGATGGGGCGGCTGCAGGAGGAGCTCGACCACGCCGACGCGTGGGATCTTGACTCGCAGCTCGAGCAAGCGATGGACGCCCTGCGGTGCCCGCCGCCCGACGAGCCGGTGACTCACCTGTCCGGCGGGGAGCGGCGCCGGGTCGCGCTGTGTAGGTTGCTGCTGTCCAAGCCTGATCTGCTGCTGCTCGACGAGCCCACCAACCACCTAGACGCGGAGAGCGTGCTGTGGCTGGAGCAGTTCCTGGCCAGCTACCCGGGCGCGGTGCTGGCCGTCACCCACGACCGGTACTTCCTGGACAACGTCGCGCAGTGGATCCTGGAGCTCGACCGCGGCCGGGCCTACGCCTACGAGGGCAACTACTCGATCTACCTGGAGAAGAAGGCCGACCGCCTCGCGGTCCAGGGCCGCAAGGACCAGAAGCTTCAGAAGCGCCTACGCGACGAGCTCGCCTGGGTGCGATCGGGTGCAAAAGCTCGGCAAGCCAAATCCCGAGCCCGGTTGCAGCGTTATGAGGAGATGGCAGTCGAGGCCGAGCGAAGCCGCAAGCTGGACTTCGAGGAGATCCAGATCCCAGCGGGCCCTCGGCTGGGCACCGTGGTGGTAGAGGTGTCGCACCTGGACAAGGGCTTCGACAACCGTATGCTGATCAAGGATCTGTCCTTCACGCTGCCGCGCAACGGCATCGTGGGGGTCATTGGTCCCAACGGAGTCGGCAAAACGACCTTGTTCAAGACCATCGTGGGTATGGAGAGCGCCGACTCCGGCACGGTCCGGGTTGGCGACACGGTGAAGCTGTCCTACGTCGATCAGGAGCGCGCGGGCATCGACCCGGACAAGACTGTCTTCGAGGTGGTCTCCGACGGTCTGGACTACATCCAGGTCGGCAACGCCGAGATGCCGTCGCGGGCCTACGTCGGCGCCTTTGGCTTCAAGGGCCCCGACCAGCAGAAACCGGCGCGGGTGCTCTCCGGTGGCGAGCGCAACCGGCTCAACCTGGCGCTGACCCTCAAGCAGGGTGGCAACCTGATCCTGCTCGACGAGCCCACCAACGACCTCGACGTCGAGACACTGGGCTCGCTGGAGAACGCGCTGGAACAGTTCCCCGGCTGCGCGGTGGTGATCTCCCACGACCGATGGTTCCTGGACCGGGTAGTGACTCACATTCTCAGCTGGGAGGGCACGGAGTGCAATCCCGCCGCCTGGTTCTGGTTCGAGGGCAACTTCGAGGCCTACGAGCAGCACAAGATCGAACGGCTCGGAGCGGAGGCGGCGCGGCCACACCGCGTGACGCACCGCAGGCTGACGCGCAATTGACCGGGCACCGGTGTCCGGTGATCGGAAACGTCGAGGGGAGTGGGAGGTGAGCAGCACGGCGCGCGAAGGAGTCCGGACCGGCATGCCGACCAACGGGAGTGAGGCCGCATCGCTGGTGGAGTCGGCGATGCTGTTGCGCTGGCGAGCTCCAGAGCTGGCGCTCCTGCTGGCCGATCGGGCGGTGACTGCCGCGCCGGAGGACACGACGGCCGTCCGCCAAGCGGACCACCTCGCGGTTTTCGCGCTCAACCGCCTCGGTCGGCACGCGGAGGCGGTTCACCGGCTCTTCCCGGCGGTGCGAGACGCTGACACCCCGCTGGGATTGCGGCACGCGCTGCACGTGGAGCTGGCGCAGTGCGCGGTCGAGCTCGGTGAACCCGCTGCCGCGCTCGACGCGGTGCGCACGGTGCTGGCCGCGGGCGACGACGTCGCCGCGGTGCTGCGGGGCCGCGCGCTCGTCGCTGTGGCGGAGGCATCCGTCGCGCTCGGTCGTGACGACCTTGTCCCCACCATGCTCGACGAGGCCGACGAGCTCTATCGCGAGGACCCGGGCCTCGACCACGACACCGCTTTGCTGCTGCGGGCCACCGCTCGGGCGACAAGTGCGGCGCGCCACCGTCGCCGGGGTGCGAGCGCGCAAGCCGAGGCGAAGGCCAGGGAAGGCCGCAACCTGCTGGCTGGGTTGGCTGATCCCGAGCACGACAGCGGCGAGGTGAGCGCGCGGTTGATGCTCGAGATCGTGCTCGCGCTGCTCGACCGGGGCGCGGGGGATGCCGCGACACAGGAGGTGCGCCCGCTGCTGCGGCGTCCGGTGCGCGCGGCTGCCGCTGGCGCGGTTGGCGCACTGCGGTTGGCGCTGGCCACCCGGGTGCACCTCGCCGAGGGCCGTCACGAGCCGGCGCTGACCCTGCTCGCCGACGCGGTGGAGGGCGCCCAGCGCCACGGGGTGGACGCGGTCCTCGCGGAATGCCTGGAGGGCCTGTCCCACGTACACGAGGCTCGGGGCGAGTTCGCCGATGCCCTGCATTGCATGCGCGCGGCCCGCGCGGCTGAGAGCCGGCACCGCCGGGACGTGGAAGTCGCCCGAGCCACGCTGCTGGAGAATTGCGGGGCCACCGGCAGCGAGGAAGCACGCCTGATCGGCGAGATCGTGGCGCTGCTCGGCGACGCCGGGGCGGGGTGTGCGGGGCTCGACTCGGACACGATGGCTGACAACGACACCGTGGCCGATGACACCGTGGCCGAAGATGACACTGTGACTGAAGACCTGGGCGCGACACCCCGGGAATCCGGCGAGGCGGAGTTCGTCGAGTCGTTGAGCGGGCTCGATCCTTGGCAGCTCGGGGCACGGCACGGTCGAGATGTTGACACCCCGGTGTTTGTGAGTGATCTGCTGCCCGCGACGGCGTTGTCGCCAGGACGCTCCGGCCGGCGTCGCGCGATGGAAAGCGCCGAGGATCGCGCCGCCGACACACCTGAAGATCGCGCTGACGACACCACCGCCAGTATTCCGCCGTTGGCCCCGACGCCACGGCCACTGGCATGGGCATCTGTAGATCATGATGAGGCCAGCCGTGACGTGCCTCGTTACCGCGTCCTGGGAACGCGCCGGGCGGCCGGCCTCGCGCTGGCTCCGAGGCCGACCGACGGCGACGGTCCCGCCGCGGCGGTCACCAACCCGCTGTTGCGACTGCCCGATCTCACCGCCGAACCACAGTGGGTGCCGCCCGCGACAGCCCACCAGCCCGCGGTCGGCGACTAACGGGCAGCCACACGGTGCACAGCGATCTCGCCGAGCTCATCGCGCTGTACTACCGGCTTGTCCCCGTTGACGAGCTGGGCGGCGCTGAGCCCGCCGAGCTGGCGGCGGCGGTCCGCTCACATCTCGCGTTGGCCGCCGGTCGGGTGCCCGGTCGGGCACTGGTCCGGGTGCTCAATTCCACCGTCGCCGCGGATGGCTGGAGTTCCCGGGACACCATCGTTCAGATCGTCACCGACGACATGCCCTACCTGGTGGACTCGGTGGTCGCCGAGTTGACCCGGGTCAAGGTCTCGGTTCGGCGGCTCGCGCATCCCATGGTCGTGGTCCGCCGCGATCTCACCGGAACCCTCCGGGAGGTGCTGACCGGTTCCAGTCCCGACGACGCCCCCACCGATGCCCTGGTCGAGTCCTGGATGCATGTGAACCTCGATCGCATCGCCGATCCTGACCGGGCCCGGCAGGTCGAGCAGCGGCTGCTCAGGGTGCTCACGGATGTGCGGGAAGTGGTGGAGGACATCCCGCGGATGGCTGGTGTCGCGTGCGCTCTAGCCGACCAGCTGGACGGCGCGCCGCCCGCGCTGCCGGCGCGAGAGGTGGCCGAGGGCTCGGCGCTGCTGCGCTGGCTGGCCGGGGGACACCTCAGTTTTCTCGGTTACCGGCGCTACGAGCTGGTGCGGCGCTGCGCTGGCGAGGATGACGCCGAGCCTAGGTTGCGGGCGGTGCTCGCGTCGGGGCTCGGGGTGTTGCGCGCGGACAGTGTGACTACCCGGGGCTTGAGCACCGGGCCGAACGTCGACCCGCTCGCCCGCAGCCTGCTGGTGCTCACCCAGGCCAGCGCGCCGGCCACTGTGCACCGCCCGGTCTACCCCCAGTACATCGGGATCAAAACCTTCGACGAGCGTGGTGAGGTGTCTGGTGAGCACCGCTTCCTGGGGGTGCTCACCACCACCGCGCTGCACGCGGACGTGCTGGGCATTCCGGTGATCGGCTCTCGGGTCCGTCGAGTGATCCACCAGGCCGGTGTCCCGCTCGAGTCGTATTCGGGCCAGCGGATGCTGGAGGTGCTCCAGAGCTACCCGCGAACAGAGCTGTTCGCCACCGATCCGGACTCGCTGCGGGAGACGGTGACCGGAGTGCTGTCGCTGGCCCAGCGGCGCACGGTGCGGCTGTTCTGCCGGCGCGATCCCTACCGCCGGTTCTTCTCCTGCCTGGTCTATCTGCCGCGCGATCGCTACACCACCACCGCGCGGTTGGCCATGCAGGACGTGCTGCTGCGCGAGCTGCACGGCACCGGCGTCGAGCACAGCGCCCAGATCGGCGAATCCGTGCACGCCCGGGTGCACTTCACCGTGCACACCGACCCCGGCGATGTCGCCGTGCCCAGCGGAGTGGATGTCCAGGCGGTCACCGAACGGCTCGAGAACGCCGTCCGCACGTGGGGCGATCGACTCCTCGACGCCGCCCTGAGCAGCGACGCTCTGCCCAACGAGGCGGGGACCGCTGACCTCGCGCGGCATTACCTGGCGGCCTTCCCGCGGAGCTACCAGGAGGATTTCGACGCCGCGACCGCCCTGGCCGATGTTCGCCGGCTGGAGGCGCTCGCCGCGCCGGACGGCCTGGACGTGCGCTTCGAGTTCCCGCGCGGGAACTCGACCCCCGTCGGCGGAGCCGACAATCAGACCGAGGGACGGTTGACGCTCTATCTGGCGGGGCTGCGGATCACCTTGTCCCAGGTGCTCCCGGTGCTGCAGCAGATGGACGTCGAGGTTCTCGATGAGCGGCCCTACCAGGTCATCCGCCGCGATGGCAGGCACTGCTGGATCTACGACTTCGGGCTGCGGGTGAACGCCACCACGCTGACACAGCTGACCGGCCAGGATCTCCAGGACATGCGGCGGCGATTCTGTGACGCCCTCGTGGCCGCCTGGCGGGGCGCCTGCGAAGTGGACCACCTCAACGCTCTGGTGCTGCGCGGTGGTCTGGACTGGCGGCAGGCGGCGGTGCTGCGCGGCTACCTCCGCTACCAGCGGCAGGTTGGCGTGCCCTACAGCCAGCACTATGTCGAGGACGTGCTGCTCGCGCACAGCGGTATCGCCGCCGCCCTGATCGCCCTGTTCGAGGCCCGCTTCGACCCGGCTCTGGATGACGTCACTCGGGACATTAGACACGGGGAGCTGGTCGGGCGGATCACCACCATGCTCGACGCGGTGGCCGGGCTGGACGCCGACCGCATCCTGCGCGGGCTGTTCAGCTTGATCCGTGCCACGCTGCGTACCAACCATTACCTTCGCGACTCCGACGCCAGCCCCCGGCCCTGCTTGGCCCTCAAGCTCGACCCGACCGCGGTGGCGGAGCTGCCCGAGCCGCGACCAGCCTTCGAGATCTTCGTCTGCTCGCCGCGAGTGGAGGGCGTGCACCTGCGGTTCGGCCCGGTCGCCCGGGGTGGGGTGCGCTGGTCGGACCGCAGGGAGGACTACCGCACCGAGGTGCTCGGGTTGGCCAAGGCGCAGGCGGCGAAGAACGCCGTGATCGTGCCGGCCGGGGCCAAGGGCGGGTTCGTGGTGAAGCGCCCGCCGACGCCGACCGGGGACCCCACGCTGGACCGGGAGGCCGCCCAGGCCGAGGGCATCGCCTGCTACCGGATGTTCATCGCGGGGCTGCTCGAGCTCACCGACAACCGTGTTGACGGCGCGAGCCAGCATCCCGAGCAGCTGGTGTGCCACGACGGCGAGGACAGCTACCTGGTGGTCGCCGCGGACAAAGGCACCGCGACGTTCTCTGACATCGCCAACGAGCTCGCCGCGTCCTACCAGTTCTGGCTCGGTGACGCGTTCGCCTCCGGCGGCTCGGCGGGCTATGACCACAAGGCCATCGGGATCACCGCCCGGGGTGCCTGGGAGAGCGTCAAGCGGCACTTCCGCGAGCTCGGCGTCGACGTCCAGACCGAGGATGTCACCGTGGTCGGGATCGGGGACATGTCCGGTGACGTGTTTGGCAACGGGATGCTGCGCTCCGGCCACATCAGGCTGCTCGCGGCGTTCGACCACCGGCATGTCTTCGTCGATCCCGATCCGGACCCGGCCAGCTCGTACGCCGAGCGGCGCCGGCTGTTCGAGCTGCCGCGCTCGTCCTGGGACGACTACGACCGTTCGCTGATCAGCGCTGGCGGCGGGGTGTGGCCCCGTAGCGCCAAACGGATCCCGGTCAGCCCGCAGGCGCGCCGGGCGCTCGGCCTCCCTGGAGGCAGCTCCGGCGGGGACAGCACCGAGCTGTCACCGCAGGAACTCATCCGGGCGATCCTGCTCAGCCCGGCGCAGCTGCTGTTCACCGGCGGGATTGGCACTTACGTCAAGGCCGCCACCGAGACCCACCCCGACGTCGCCGACAAGACCAACGACGCGGTCCGGGTGGACGGCGGGCAACTTCGGGTGCGGGTGGTCGCCGAAGGCGGCAACCTGGGGCTGACCCAGCGCGGCCGGATCGAGTTCGCCCGAGCCGGTGGCAGGATCAACACCGACACCATCGACAACTCGGCCGGGGTGGACTGCTCCGACCACGAGGTCAATATCAAGATCTTGCTGGACCGGCTGGTCGCGCGGGGCGCGCTGGACGTTACCCGGCGCGATCCGCTGTTGGTCGAGATGACCGACGAGGTCGCCGGGTTGGTGCTGGCGCACAACGCCGAGCAGAACACCCAGCTGGGCGTCAGCCGGGCGCACGCCGCGTCGATGGTGTCGGTGCACGGCCGGTTGATGACGCATCTGGAACAGGACCACAGTCTGGACCGCGGGTTGGCGATCCTGCCGACCCAGGCGCAGTGGCGAGCGCGGGAGGCCGCGGGCGACGGGCTGACCTCCCCGGAGCTGTCCACCCTGATGGCGCACGTCAAACTCGGGCTGACCAGCGAGGTGCTGGCTAGCGGCCTACCTGACGCGGAGGTGTTCCGCGCCCGGCTGCCGGAGTATTTCCCCGCCCCGGTGCGTGAGCGGTTCGCCGGAGCCATCCGCGAGCACCCGCTGCGCCGGGAGATCATCACCACCCTGCTGGTCAACGAAGTCGTCGACCGGGGTGGCCTCACCTACGCCTACCGGTTGGCCGAGGAGCTGGCGGTCTCCGCCGCTGACGCGGTGCGTGCCTACTCGGTGGCGGTGGAGGTGTTCGACCTGCGGGCGGCCTGGCGGGCGACCGCCGGGCTAAGTCAGCCGGTGCCCGTATCGGTGGCCGACGACATGATGCTCGCGTTGCGCAGGCTGCTGGACCGGGCCAGCCGGTGGTTGCTGCTCCATCAGCCGCAACCGCTCGCGGTCGACACCGAGATCGACCGGTTCCGCCCGATCGTGCGGGCGCTGGCGCCTCGAGTGCCGGGCTGGCTGGCCGGCAGTGACGCGGACACCGTCGCGGCCGCCGCGCGTCGGCTCGCCCAGCGGGGGGTGCCCGGTGGGCTGGCGCGCCAGGTGAGCGTGGGATTGCCCAGCTTCGGGCTGCTCGACGTCGTCGAGGTGGCCGAACTGGCTGAGCAGGACCCCGAGCGGGTCGCACGGCTGTACTACGCCCTGTCGGCCCACTTGGGCATCGACCGGATGCTGAGCTTGGTGAGTGCGCTGGAACGCGGCGACCGCTGGCACTCGCTCGCCCGCCTGGCCCTGCGAGATGATCTCTACTCGGCGTTGCGGGAGATCACCCTGCACGCTCTGCACGTCGGTGACGCCGAGGCCGCCCCCGCGACGGTGATCGCGCGGTGGGAGCGGGCGAACGCCTCGCGGCTGTCCCGGGCCAGGTCAACCCTTGATCAGATTTCCGACGCCGCGAGCCTGGACCTGGCGACCCTGTCCGTCGCCGTCCGGGCGCTGGCGCGCCTATGAGCGAGACTGGCTTGTGCGCGAGACTGGGCTTGTGCGCGAGACTGGGCTTGTGCGCGAGACTGGGCTTGTGCGCGAGACTGGGGTAACGATGGCGCGACTGTGGATGCTGGATCCCGCCGAGCGGGACGACCTCGGCGCGTTCGTGACCCGCGCCCTGCGGCTGGACCGCGCCGCGATCGTGCGGTTGCGCGGCGGGAACGGCCGGGTGCACGTGTGGGTGGACACCCCGTTTGACACGTTGGTGACCCGTTCGGTGCGGGGTGCGGTGCGGCCCGATGATCTCACCGTCGGAGGCGCCGACCTGCTGGTCGCACTGGCGGCGGGCGGCGAGGCGGTCGACCCCGGCCCGGCGAAGGATGCGCTGTGGCGCTGCGGACTACCACCGGACCGAGGCTGGCACGCGGTGGATCAGGTGCCCGCCGCGGTGCTCGCCGAGCTCACCGACCAGGGCGCCGTGCTCGCCCGGCGCAACCCCGGCCCGCACGGCGCACCGCCCGCCGCGCTGCTGGACCAGAAGGTGATCACCATCAGTGGCTCCGGTTTCGACGTGGGGGTCCCGCTGCGCTGCCTGTTCGCCTTGTCAAGCATGGGCTTCGTGGGTGCCCACGCCGGGGCCGAGACCGTCCGGGTGTCAGCCACCGACGCGTGGCTTCGACTGGACGCCCGCTACGGCGCCGTCCTGCGCCGCCGCCACGCCCTACTCCCGCTCCTCGTCTGACTCCCGCTCCGGGGGCGGGTTTAGCTTCCGTCTCGGTGTTGGCCGCGGCCTCCGGGCAGCTTCAGGATGGTGTGGACGTTGTGGGGTGGATCCGCTTTGCCGGTGGCGACGGAGTGCAGGATGCCGTTGTAGACCAGGTCCCAGAGGGCTTGGTTGCGCTGGGTGTCGGCGAGGGACAGCGAACCGATCGTGCGGCCGGTGGAGTCGGTCAGCCGTAGATTGAGTTTGGCGCCGCTGGCTTTGATGTCGATGGTGACCAGTTCGTAGACGTCGACCCAGACCTCCCCGTTCTGCAGCCAGGTCGCGCCGGCCGCCAGCCAGCTCTTGCTTGTCACCCAGTAGACCGCCAGCCCAAAAATGATCAAGGGGAGCCACAGCCACCAGATACTGACCCAGCCGAATCCGTGCTCGTCAACGGTGTACACCGAGATACCGATGCCGGCCATCAGCAGCCCGCTGATGATGGCCCAGGTCGTGCTGTCCTGGCGCCACTCCAGCGC
>JBOHFJ010000184.1:0-9723 GCA_050699655.1 Pseudonocardiaceae bacterium | reverse complement strand
GAGCCGAGGAGGGCGGCCAGTGCGGGCGACGATGGCACGGTGCGGGTGTGGGACGCGGGCGGTGCTGGTGATCCCGTGGTGCTGCGGGGTCACCAAGGCGCGGTGTTAGGAGTGGGGTTCAGTCCGGATGGGAAGCGGATAGTCAGCGCGGGTCAAGACGGCACGGTGCGGGTGTGGGACGCGGGCGGTGCTGGTGATCCCGTGGTGCTGCGGGGTCACGAAGGCGTGGTGTGGGGCGTGGCGTTCAGTCCGGATGGGAAGCGGGTGGCCAGCGCGGGTGGAGACGGCACGGTGCGGGTGTGGGATGCGGCTGGTGGTGGTGATCCCGTGGTGCTGCGGGGTCACGAAGGCGCGGTGTATGGGGTGGCGTTCAGTCCGGATGGGAAGCGGATAGTCAGCGCGGGTAGAGATGGCACGGTGCGGCTCTGGGATGCGGCCGGTGGTGGTGATCCTATGGTGCTGCGGGGTCACGAAGGCTCGGTGTATGGCGTGGCGTTCAGTCCGGATGGGAAGCGGGTGGCCAGCGCGGGCGGAGACGCCACGGTGCGGCTCTGGGATGCCGTCGGCGCCGGCCACCCCGCCGTCGTGCTGCTGGGTTCCCAAATCGTGTATGGCGTGGCGTTCAGCGCTGATGGGAACTGGGTAGCGAGCGCGGGCGTCGATGGCACGGTGCGGGTGTGGGATGCGGCCGACGCTGACGAGCCCATCGAACTGCGTTACCGCCAGGCGGTGAGAGGTGTAGCGCTTAGCCCTGATGGACAGTGGGTGGCCAGCGCGAGCGTCGATGGCATAGTGGAGGTCTGGAAGTGCGAGGTGTGCCGCCCATTTGAGGATGTGCTCACGCTGGCCGAGCAGCGGAGTACGCGCAAGCTGACCTGCGCGGAGCGGGCGACCTTCCTACAAGGACCAGCATGCCCCTGATGCCTAGGCCCTCCGCTACAATTACGGTCTTGGAAATTGATGTACTGTTGCCTGTTCGATTTCGACTGCGCGAACGGTCAATTAGGACACGTACCAGGCTTCTGTCCATTACAGGGGTCTGAGGCGGAGATCATATGATTGTTCGTGAACGCTGGTGCGGCTGTTGCGGTGGACGTGCCCGCGAGGACGAAGGTGATGGCCAGGAGAAGTGTCAAGAGCACTATGTTGGGGCGTTTGCGAGATGACCCCGCATGAGCGTTTCTCGGTGCCCCGCTCCCGGTGGGTGCCTCAGGAATGATCATCAGCGTTCTTCTCCTCGGTGCCAGCACACGCCAGGCACTGTTAGTCACTTCTCCAGCATTGTTCCACACTCTCTCGGCCGGAGGCAACCCGTCGCAGGTTATCTCCACTGGCGGGTCAGTCATAACCATCCTACAGATGTAGAGAACCTCGCAGGGTACTTCATCTGGTGTAGGGGACCCAATGCCGCCACACCCCCGCTTTGTCCGGGAGGGCACTGCTGGGCCGGATGGCTGAACGAGGATCTTGGCGTGGTAACAACGGCTGGCCGTCTTCCGATTCACTGGTTAGCCACCCCTGCGGCGTCCCGCAGCCGCCGCCGCTATGGTCTGTCCGCGCACTGCTGACACCTGACGAGACAGGGAATGGACCCATGACCCAGTCTACCGCGCCGACCGTGCCGGGCAACGGTTTTGGTATCACCGCGCTCGTGCTCGCCCTGAGCGGGCTGGTGTTCGGTCTGGTGCCCTTCACTGGGTTCATCGCGCTGGTCCTCGGCCTGCTGGCTGTGCTGTTCGGCCTGCTGGGCCGGTCATATGCCCGCAGAGGGGTCGCCACCAACCGCACGATGACCGCGACCAGCACGGTGCTCGGCATCGGTGCCGCGGCTCTCGGGGTCTGGGGCATCGTCATGATGTCCGGCGGCGTCGACAAGTTCGGCAAGAACCTCCAAGGCGTCGGCCACGATACCGTCGCTATGGGCGACGTGGCCGTGTCGGACTGCTCGGTGACGAGCGAGTATGGCGTCTCATCCGTCCACGCTACGGTGAAGATTATCAACAGGACGGACCGGGCGCAGTCGTACCTGGCGACGATAGGGGTCAACGACGCCAGTGGTGCGCGAATCGGGGAAATCCATACAGTCGGCAACACACTCGGCGCCGGACAGTCCGTGACCATGTCTGGAACAGGTGCGGTCGACACTGCGGCAGGTGGCGCTCGGCCCAGACCGGCCACCTGCGTCGTCGCGACCGTGAACCGCTTCCCCCCGGTGATGAACTGCCCAGCGGGTGAGGTTGACGCCAAATTCTGTTGATCTACCGGCATCTATCGCGCATCCCGGTCGTTCGCGCTGGTGCATTACCGCTCGGGCGCCTCGCCGGTGACGAGGAAGCTGACCTGGCGGGCGATCGCTACCGCGTGGTCGGCGAAGCGCTCGTAGTAGCGGCCGATCAGTGCGGCGTCCACCGCCGGTTCCACTCCGTGTGACCAGTTCTTGGCGAACAGGATCTGGAAGATTTTGCGGCGCAGCGCGTCTACCTCCTCGTCGGCCCGCGCCAGCCGGTGGACAGACAACGGGTCCTGGTTCTCGATCGCGCTCGCGGCCTCCCGCGCCAGTGTGGTGGCCAGCAGGCTCATCCGCGCGAAGACGGGGCGGACCTCACCCGGGATCGGCACCGAAGGGTGCTTCATCCGGGCGATTTTCGCGATGTGCTGGGCCAGGTTTCGCATCCGATCCAGGTCACCCACCGCGTGCAGGACCGCGACCACCATCCGCAGGTCGGTGGCCACCGGTGCCTGCAGGACGAGGAGCTTGACGCAGCGCTGGTTCATGTCCGCGCAGCTGACCCGCAGCTCACCATCGCTGGAGATGACGAGTTCGGCGAGCCCCAGGTCGGCTTGACCCAGCGCGGTCGAGGCGTTGGTCATCATCTGCCCAACCCGCTGAACGGCTCTGGCCAGGTCCTCGATCAGGCTGTCCAGCTCCGCATGGAGGGTCTCCCGCATCGAAAGAGACTACGGCCGCGAGGCCGCCGAAGTCTTTGTGTCTGAGGTAAACCTGTGATGAACGCGGCTCACCCGCCGGAATGCGCCACCTCGGCGCCGGCCGGGACCGCGAGGTCCATCGGGTCCTCCAGCCAGCCCTCCGGCAGCGCCACCCGGCCGGGCGAGCCCTGCCGACCCCGGGGGCCGTCAGCGTCGGGGGGGAACACGGCGTCCGGGTCCAGCTGGGCCAGTGCCCCGTCCAGTTCGGCGAAGCTGGACACCATCCCCAGCGCGCGCCGCACGTTCCCGCCGACCGGGAAGCCGTGCAGGTACCAGGAGACGTGCTTGCGCAGGTCACGCAGGCCCTTGTCCACGCCGAGCTGCTCGGCGAGCAGCTCGGCGTGGCGGCGCAGGATTGCCGCAACCTGCCCGAGTGTCGGCGGTGTCGGGGCCGGCGTGCCGTGGAAGGCGGCTTGCAGCTCGCCGAACAGCCACGGCCGACCCAGGCAACCGCGGCCCACCACGACTCCGTCGCAGCCGGTGTGCTCGACCATCCGCAGCGCGTCCCGAGCGGCGAAGATGTCCCCGTTGCCCAGCACCGGGATCGACGTGAGCGCCTGCTTGAGCGCGGCGATGGCGTCCCAGTCCGCGCTGCCTGAGTAGCGCTGCGCGGCGGTGCGCGCGTGCAGCGCCACGGCGGCGACTCCGGCGTCCTGGGCGATCCGCCCGGCGTCCAGAAACGTGTGGTGCTCGTCGTCGATGCCGATCCGGAACTTCACCGTGACGGGCAGCGGCCCAGCCGCTTCCACGGCGCAGCGGACGATCTCGCCGAACAGGGCCCGCTTGTAGGGCAGCGCGGCACCGCCCCCTCGGCGGGTGACCTTCGGGACCGGGCAGCCGAAGTTGAGATCGACGTGGTCAGCGAGATCCTCGCCGCGCACCATCTCCACAGCCTTGCGGATCGTCGCCGGATCGACCCCGTAGAGCTGCACCGAGCGGGGCCGCTCGTCGGCATCGAAGCTGAGCATTCGCAGGGTGCTGGGGTGTCGTTCCACCAGTGCCCGACTGGTGATCATCTCGCAGATGTACAACCCGGCGCCGTGCTCGCGGCACAGCCGTCGGAACGCCACACCGGTGATCCCGGCCATCGGCGCGAGCACGACCGGCGGGTCGACCAGGTAAGGTCCGATTCGCAGTGATCGTCGCACGGCAGGCACCCGCTCATTATCCCCGTCGCGCCGGGAATGCCTATCTGGCTGCTGTCGAGAAGACCGGCAGCACGGTCTTCTTGAAGGTCGCGTTGGTGACACCGGCGAAGGAGGCGTACCAGGCCAGCGCGGCGGTCGCGATTCCGAGATAGCCACCGATGTTCGTCATGTCGGTCGCACCCGAGTACGCGCCGATGGTCAAGAAGCTGAACGTAGCAAGCAAGGCCACGAACACCCCGGCGACCGCACCGGAGACCCGCAGCGACGCTATCGTCATGTACGCCGTGAAGATTGTCCAGGCCAGCAGGAACAGCGCGGTCGCGGACCCCGCGGCCGCGGCGGGCAGTCCCGGGGCGATGAACTTGGCGTAGGCGGCGAAGGACAACCAGAACGCGCCGTAAGAACTGAACGCCAGCGCGCCGAAGGTGTTCGCTTTGCGGAACTCCCACATGCCGGCCAGCAGTTGGACGCCGCCGCCGTAGAACAGCGCCAGCGGCAGCACGACCGGCTCGATCGTCTTGCTGACCAGGCCGGCGTTGACGCAGCTGAGCACGAAGGTGGTCAGCGCGAATCCGGCCAGGCCCAGCGGGCCGGGGTCGGCGATGTGATCGTCCTGGGCTTCGGCCCCCTGCCGGGGCGGCTTGGACACGCTGCGCTTCGCGACGATATTGGCCATGATCTGCTCCTTGGTTATGAGCTCCCCCTGCCCGCGAGCGTTCCCCGGGGCCACAGCTGTAGCTGTCGCGCGAACAATAACGTGGCCGACCCCGGAAAGTCCGGAGCCCAGCGAGCGTGTCCCCGGACCGACAGTGTTCCCCAGGCCCCCGTTCCCGCAGGCCCCGCAGGCCCTCGCATCCCGCCCAACAACGGGATTTTGCCGCCGCGGCGCGGCGTGATAACGCGCCTAGGTCAACTCGTGTACCCCAGGTCGTGCAGCGCCACTACATCAGATGGGGTACCCTGGTAGGGCTTCTACACCTGTGGGTTGTCGCCCATGGGGGGTTTCTTCCGAGCGGGACGAGAGTAATATGGATCTGCGCATTGATTGGGGGTTGTGGCATGTGTCGGCACTGAGGAGCGGAGACAGTGATGATCTTTCGAGGTATGATCTTTTTTGGGAAGCTTCCCGCAGGTGAAGTCCGGAGGAGTGCTGATGCGCAGTCGCTACGCAGGCGAACAACGGTGGCTGTCATGACATTTCTCTTGGCTATTTCCGCTGTTGCGTTAGGGCCCGCGAGAAATCATTTCTTGCCTCTGTCCAGCCGTCCTTTCCTCGCCTGTGGTAACACGCCCGGCGCCTGTCCTAATCTCGTCGACGCTGCCGCATTCACCGGCGCTCGCAATGTCGATGCCTAAGACGGCAAAGGTGGCGATGGAACTAGCCTTCGGTGTGGCCGGCCGTACCGTCGGCTTCCTGCCGCGGTAGGGGAGCTCGATGAGAATTTCGAGTTGGATGCCGAGAGATATCCATGTGCCGCCGTTGACGAAACGAGATGCGCTGCTGTTCTCCGCGCTATTCATCTTCAACTGCTTTGTTTTTTCTTCATGGACTGAATTGGGTCAGGTGGCGACCAAGCCGTGGTTGCTCCTCGTGTGGCTGTATGGGCTGGTCGGGCTCGTGCCGCTCGCCTGGCGGGACGAGGCGCCGGGGACTGTCTTCGCCACACAATGGGTGCTTACCGCAGCCGCCTGGTTCATCATCATGCCCCACTACATCCCCGTGGCCGGCATTACCGTCGCCCTGTACGCGGTCGCTGCCCACCTCTCCGGAAGGGCTTCGCTGCTGGCGCTGCTGGTGTCGTGCGTTCCCATCGGGCTCTCCCTCGCCTCGATATACAGCGCGAATCACCTTGGTCATACTTCCTACGAGGCGTTCTTCACCAATGGGGTGCTCCTTATCGTCGCGGCTGGCTGGGCGTGGGGTTTGGGCCGGGTGACCCAGGCCAGCCAGCTGCGTGTCCAGGAGCTGGAACACGAGCGGGAGTCGGCCCGGGAAGCCGAGGTGCTGGCCACCGAGCGCAGAAGAATCGCCCGGGAGTTGCACGACATCGTCTCTCACGCGGTCACCGTGATCGTTTTGCAGGCTGCCGGCGCGGCGCGGGTCGCCAAGACCGACTTCGCCCAGGTCGTCCGATCTCTGGCGCACATCGAGACCACCGGCAAGCAGGCGATGGCCGAGTTGCGCCGTTTGCTCGGAGTTCTCGAAGACAGCAACTCCGCCGACGCCGGTGATCTCAAGCCGCAACCCGGGCTGGCTGACCTGCCTGAGCTGCTCAGCTCCCTGGTGGAGGTCGGAATGCCCGTCATCATGCACACCGAGGGCACCCCGGCCGAGCTGGACTCCAGCATCGATCTGACCGCGTACCGGATCGTGCAGGAAGGCCTGGTCAACGTCGCCAAACACGCCGGCAAGAATGCCCATCCCCGGCTGCGGCTCGTCTGGGGAGCCCAAGGCCTGCTCATCCAGATCGACAACAACATCCTCACCCCGAGGGCGCAGCGCGCCCAGCCACTGCCCGGCGGTGGCGGTCGCGGCCTCGTCGGCTTGCGCGAACGCGCCCACGCCGCCGGGGGCAACCTCCAAGCTGGGCCCCACGAGGGCGGCTACCGGCTGACCGCCACCATCCCGCTCGCTACGCTCGGGGCCTCGGCGGTGTCGCCTGTGTCCAGCAACGGCCGTGGAGGTCAAGGGAAAGTGTCAGGGTGATTCGAGTCGTGGTAGTCGATGACCAGCCGCTCGTCCGAGCCGGCATCACCATGCTGGTCAACGCCGAGGAAGACATCGCCGTCGTCGCCGAAGCCGCTAACGGCCAGGAAGCGCTCACCCAGCTTCGCGCCGAGCGTCCGGATGTGGTCCTGATGGATGTGCGCATGCCGGGCACCGACGGCATCGAAGCGACTCGCGCGGTGACCGACGAGGGACTGACCGCGCGGGACGGCCAGCCTATCAGGATCATCATCCTCACGACCTATCACGTTGATGAGGCCGTGTACGCCGCTTTGCGCGCCGGAGCGTCGGGTTTTCTCCTCAAAGACGCCGCCCCCGCCGAGATCGCCACCGCGATTCGAGCGGTAGCCGCTGGTGAGGGATGGTTGGGTGCCGCCGTTACTCGCCGGCTCATTGACGACTTCGCCGCGCAGCCTGCGCAAAATACGCCCACACCAGCGGAAATGGGCCAGTTGACGCGCCGTGAGCGGGAAGTCCTCACCCTGCTGGCTCGCGGTCTGTCCAACGCCGACGTTGCCGCCAAGCTGTTCATCAGTGAAGCCACCGTGAAAACACACCTGGCCCGGGTGATGGCGAAACTCAACGTCCGGGAGAAATCTCAAGCGGTGGCCGCGGCCTACCAAACTGGGCTCGTCCAGCCCCCTACCCCGCGATCACGTCCCGCACCGTAGTGCGGGACGTGATGACGTGGTCTTCGCGTGGCTCCCCATGTGGCGCTAGCCGCGTTCATTCGCCGCGCTTTCCGCGCGGCGGTCTCTGACATCACGCCGCTGCGCGAGTCCGCCGCTTTCCGGCGATTGTTCGCCGGCCAGGCGGTCTCGCTGGTCGGCACGCAGGTGACCCGGGTCGCGGTGCCGCTGCAGGTGTACGCGATCACCCGCTCGTCGCTGGACGTCGGTCTCGTCGGGCTTGCCGGTTTCGTGCCGTTGGTGGTCTTCGGGCTCTACGGCGGATCGATCGCCGACGCGGTCGATCGCCGCACCCTAGTGTTGATCACCTCGACCGCGACGATGCTGGTCAGCGCCGTGCTGCTGGTCCAGGCGGTGCTGGCGGTCAACCGGGTCAGTGTGCTGTTCGGCTGTGTCGCCGTGCAGGCGGCGTTCGCGGCCGTTGACTCACCGGCTCGGCGGGCGATCATCCCGCGGCTGGTGCCCGTGGAGAAGCTGCCGGCGGCCAACACGCTGTCCTACGGCGGCTTTCAGCTCTCGATCATCATCGGGCCACTGCTGGCCGGGGTGGCGGTGGGTACCGGCGGGGTCGGGTGGGCCTATGCGATCGACGTGGCGTCGTTCGCCGGTTCCTTCTATGCCACGGTGCGGCTGCCGTCGCTGCCGCCCGGCGAGGGTGCCCGCCGGGCCGGGCTGGCCTCCGTCGTCGAGGGGCTGCGGTTCCTCGCGGCCCGTTCGGTGGTGTGGATGACGTTTGTAGCCGACCTCAACGCGATGATCTTCGGGATCCCGACGGCACTGTTTCCCGCGCTGGCCTACGGGCAGTACGGCGGCGGTGCCGAGACCGTCGGCCTGCTGTACGCCGCTTTCGCGGTGGGGGCGGTAGTCGCGACGTTGCTGGGCGGGGTTATCGGCCGGGTGCACCGCCACGGGCTCGGGGTGGTGCTGTCGATCGTGGCGTGGGGGGTGGCGATCACGTTGTTCGGGCTGGCTTCGCCGCTGTGGCTGGGGCTGCCGCTGCTCGCGGTCGCTGGCGCGGCCGACGCCGTCAGCGCGGTGTACCGCTCGACGATCCTGCAAGTCGCTACCCCGCCCGGGATGCAGGGTCGGCTGCAAGGCGTGTTCATCGTCGTGGTCACGGGTGGCCCGCGTCTCGGGGACCTCGAGTCCGGGGCGGTGGCGGCCGCCTTCACCCCCCGGGTGTCGGTGGTCTCCGGCGGGCTAGCCTGTCTCGCCGGCATCGGGCTGCTCGCGCTCGCCGTGCCGGCCTTCCTGCGCTATGACGCCCGGGCCGAGGCGGCGGGTGAGCAGCCGTGATAGCGGGCGGCATCCCGATGAGCAGCCGCGGCCGGTTGAGTGGGTGGCGAGGGTGCGGAGCCGGGGTATAGTGGTGGGGAACCAGCCCAGGCTGCTCGCCCGGTCCCACAACTGTGGTGCGGCCGCAGCTATTCCCGCCGTGTTCATTTATCTGTCACCCTCCGTTACCGACTCGTTCACGTTCACCTCGTTGGCCCCACGTGTAGCTGAGAGTCAGCTCACGAAGTTTCGGCCAACAGGGAGTGGTGGTCCGGGTGTATGGGGGCGGGGATGGGACGAAGCGGGTGGTGACCCGAACGGCTGTGGTGTCGTTGGGTGTCGCCGCGGTGATGGGAGCGGTAGTGGTGACGAAGACCTCGTCCCCAATACCGGTGACGACAAACGCGACGAACACCTCGAAACCGATATCGAAGCCGGTGACGGAGGGGTCGGTGTCGACAATGGTCTCGTCGAAGGGGTCGTTGGCCGCGGCGAAGACGACCAACATCGGCTTCAAGGCGGCTAACACGCTCAAGGTCATCAATGTGAAGGTCGGGGACAAGGTGAAGAAGGGCCAGTTGCTGGCCCAGGAGGACAACAGCTCGCTGGAGCAGGCGCTGGTCCAGGCCCAGCAGGTGCTCGCCGATCAACAGGCGCAGCTGGCCCTGATCCTCAACGACGTGACTGTGCCCGGGGACCTCAGAACTCTGGAACAGGCGCGCGAGGTCGCCGAGGACGCGCGGCGCAACATCGGGTTGACGGAGAAGGCGGACGGGGACGCCCTCCAGCGGTTGCGCGACGTGCTCAGGATGGATGAGCTGACGCTGGAAACGGCACAGAAAAAGGCCGCGGCGGACGGTTGCGGGCCCAATGGACCGCTGACCTTGTTGCCGAC
>JBOHFJ010000183.1:0-9767 GCA_050699655.1 Pseudonocardiaceae bacterium | reverse complement strand
GTGCAACACCTCTAGGCCCGCCACGCTCGAGGTGGTCGCCAGGACGAGAAAGGACAAGGCCGCTGCCCTGGTCAGCTTACGCACCGCGCCATGCTTCATAGTTGCTCCTTGTAGTCATGTGACCGTGTTTGGTCACCGCGGTTGATATCATCCCTGCCCCAGTGCCGTCCCGTCGGGGTGCGCCAAATCCCGATGTGAAGCTTCGCGGAGTGACCGGTGAGGATCTTCGGAGCACCGTGACCCCGGCCCGCCGTAGGCCGAGACCCCGTGACCGCGCGCCGGACAGCCTTCCGAACTGGCGGCGTGGTCGTCGCTCACTACGGTGCTGTGTATGACTGATCGCCCCGCCACCATCCCGCCCGGACTCCGCGTTGAGTTGACTCGCCACCGTGTGCGTGCTGGTCAGAGCGCCACGGTCGATGATTGGATGCGAATGCTCAACGACCGCGCGGACGAGTGCCGCGCCACCCTGGATCCTGAGCGCATGGCCGTCGAGGTGATCTTCCGCCTTCAGGGCGAACACGGGGAGTGGCTCTACTGGTTCGAGCTGGCCGGCGAGCACGAGACCGGCCTTACCGCGGAGCGAGCAATTGACCGTGACCACATCGGCTACGCGACGAGGGTTAAGGAGCCTGGCCACGTTGCCGCCATACCTGAGGTTCTGTTGTTCCCGGCGCCGGTCGAGCAAGTCATTCGGGCGTGGGCCGCCCACGGCCGCAGGGTCATGCCGTGACACCCGCCGCACCTCCTCGCATCGTGCCCAGTGCTGTCCGCGGAACAGCTCGGCAAGCCGGCTGTCGCAGACCGGGCCATATACAGGCCGTCGACCACACAGATCCGATCTCGTAGCGCGAACGCGAACCGTACGTGACTAGCCGTCGGAATCACGAACCGCCGCGGAAGCGCCAGCGCTTCGTCGAGCGCGGGGGTGTCGAGCGCGATCACTGGCCCAACTCCTCGCGGACCTCGGTGAGTAGGAGCGCGGTGTCGATCGAGGTGTGGCACCGCCGATCCGCGTCGATCAACCCAGGGCACGTACGCTCACCTGTGGTCGGGCGCGGACCACCGGAGTGTGCAGGTGCCGCGCGCCATTGAGTGCCGGCTAGTGTAGCCGGGGGACAAGGAGTGATGTGGCAGCCTCTGAGCATGCGCGAGCGCTTGCATTGACCGCGGCAAGCGCGGCGGCGAGCAAGAAGGCGCACAACGTCACCTTGCTCGACGTGTCCGACCAGCTGGTGATCACAGACTGTTTCGTCATCGCCTCGGCGCCCAACGAGCGGCAGGTCCAGGCCATCGTGGACGCCGTCGAGGAGCAGATGGCGGCGGCCGGGAGCAAACCGGTTCGCCGTGAGGGCGCCCGTGAGGGGCGCTGGGTGCTGCTGGATTTCATCGACGTCGTCGTGCACGTGCAGCACGCCGAGGAGCGTTCCTTCTACGGTCTTGAGCGACTGTGGAAGGACTGCCCGATGATCCCCTTCGACGCTGGCGCCCCCGAGGTGGACGAGTCGGGGTGAGCTTGGAGCGACTCGTGCTGTGGCGGCACGGCGAGAGCGCCTACAACGCGGCGCGCCGGATGCAGGGTCAGTTTGACTCGCGGTTGACCGCGACTGGCCTCGGTCAGGCTCACCGGGCGGCCCGTTCGCTCGCCGGGCTGAAGCCGGAGGTGCTGATGACCTCGGATTTGTCCCGCGCGGGGGACACCGCGGCGGTGCTGGCCGCCGAGACCGGGATGCCGCTGCGGGTCGACAAACGGCTTCGGGAAACTCATCTCGGGACGTGGCAGGGGCTGACCCACGCTGAGGTGGAGGCGCTCTGGCCGGGTGGCATCCTGACCTGGCGGGGAAACCCGGAATGGGCTCCGCCAGGTGGCGAGACCAAGGTGGAAGTGGCCGGACGGGCCGCGCACGTGGTCGCCGAGCTCGATGCGGCCAGTCAGCGGAGCGCAGTGTTGTGCACCCACGGTGGGCTGATCGCCGGTTTGACGCCGCTGCTGCTCGGTTTGCCGGTATCGGACTGGCCGGTGTTCGGCGGAATGGGCAACTGCCACTGGACCGTGCTTGCCCGCCAGGATTCCGGCTGGCGACTGCTCGCCTACAACACCGTCGCCGTCATCTGAGCTCGGGTAACCGCCCAGACTCGCACAAACCCCCGACATTCACCGGGGCGCGGCTGCGGTTGACGCCGATTTGTCCCCACCCGCCCTGTTGTCCACAGCGGAGGGGTTCGGGCATCGAGACGCGTAGGGGCATCGTTCTAACGTCGTCGGCGTGGCCCTACTTCCCAATTTCCCGTCCCTCGACACCGGTGGAGGCCGCACGCGGCTGGTGGCCCTGGGCGGTCAGCTCGGCCCGCCGCTGGATCCCGGTGATCCAGACGCTGGGCCGGGCACGCCCGCCGACACCATGCCCGCCGACACCATGCCCGCCGGGCCGCCTCAGACGACGTGGCCTGACGACGCGCACAATTCCCACAGCCCTCACACCACATCGCGCGTGGGCCGGCTGGTCCAGCACTGGGTACCCGGACCGCTGCGGCAGGCCCGGTGGGACCCCGGACGGCCGGGAGCGCTGCTCCTGTCGTTGGTCGCGGCACTGGCTGCCGTGGTGGCCGCGGTCGGGGTGTGGTGGGAGCGCCCGGTGCCCGAACCAGCCCCGGCTCTGCCGCTGGTCACCGCCGCCGCGGCGAGGGCTCCGGCGGCGGAGCCGCCGCCCGAAGCGGTCCATGAGGTAGTGGTCAGTGTGGCGGGTCGGGTGGCCCGCCCGGGGCTGATCCGGCTGCCGGATGGCACCCGGGTGGCTGACGCGCTGGCTGCGGTCGGTGGCGCGCTGCCCGGCACCGACCTGATGGGCCTCAACATCGCTCGGCGGCTGTCCGACGGCGAACAGCTGCTGGTCGGTGTGGCGCCGCCGCCGGGGCAGCCGGCCGACAGCGCCGCAGCAGGAACTTCCGGAGGCACTTCCGGCACGGTTGATCTCAACACGGCGACTCTTGAGCAGTTGTGCAAGATACCCGGCGTTGGCAAGGTCACCGCCCAGCGGATCCTCGACTGGCGCGTCGCGCACGGGCACTTCACGTCGGTGGATCAGCTCCGCGAGGTGAGCGGTATCGGACAGGCGCGGTTGGCCCGTTTCAAGGACAAGGTGCGAGTGTGAGCCAGGCCACGCTCTCTCCTGAGGCCGCACGGCATGACCTGCGGCTGGTACCGGCGGCTGTCGTCGGCTGGGGTGTGGCGCTGGCCGGGTTGTATCTCGGGCCCTTGGCCGCCGCCGCGCTGGGTGTGGGGGGCCTGGTGGTTGCCGGGGTTGCGGTGCTGCGCGCCCGCTCGGCAGCGGTTCTCGCGATGGGCGCGGTGGCCGCCGCTGTGGCGCTCGTGGTCGGCACGCAGGCCTGGCAGGTCGCGCATCATCCGCTGCGGGTTGCCGCCGAGCGGGGCTCGGTGGCGACAGTGGTGGCGTACCTGCGCGGTGACCCGACGGCGATCGCCTCCCCGGGCTACGGCGGCCAGCAACCGGACCCCCAGCGGGTGGTGGTACGAGCGGAACTCGAGGCTGCCGAGGTGGCGGGGCACCAGTGGCGGACCGGCGGTCGGGTGGTCCTCCTCACACCGGCGCAGGGCTGGCTCGGGTTGTTGCCCGGTCAGCCTGTGCGGGCCACCGGGCTGCTCGCCGTGCCCGACCGATCCGATCTGACCGTGGCCGTGCTGCGAGTGCGCGGCGCTCCGCGGGTGCTGGCGGCGCCAACCGCCGTCCAACGAGTTGCTGAGAGGTTTCGGTCCGGGCTGCGGGAGGCGTCGCGGGTCCTCGATCCGGAGCCGGCCGGGCTTCTCCCCGGGCTGGTGGTGGGTGACACGTCGGCGATGGTGCCCACTGTCGACGCGGAGTTCCGCGTCGCCGGGCTCACCCACCTCATTGCGGTGTCCGGTGAGAACGTGGCGATTGTGTGTGGGGCTGTCCTCGGTTTGGCTCGGCTGGCTCGGCTGGGCCCGCGGCCCGCGGTGCTGGTGACGGGGCTGGCCCTGGTCGGGTTCGTGGTGTTGTGTCGCCCCTCGCCGAGTGTGCTGCGCGCCGCCGTGATGGGGGCCGTCATGCTGCTGGCCCTGGTGCTTGGCCGCCGCCGCTCGGCGATTCCCGCGCTGTGCGGCGCGATCCTCGTGCTGCTGCTGGTTGACCCGACGCTCGGCGGTGATCCGGGATTCACGCTGTCGGTGCTGGCCACTGGTGCGCTGGTGCTGCTCGCCCCCGGCTGGACGGAGGCGTTGCGCCGCCACGGGGTGCCACCGGGAATCGCTGAGGCACTCGCGGTGCCGGCCGCCGCCCACGTGGTCACCGTGCCGGTGGTGGCGGGCCTGTCCGGTCAGGTGAGTCTGGTGGCGGTGCTGACCAACCTGCTGGCCACCCCGGCGGTGGCGCCGGCGACAGTGCTCGGTGTCCTCGCGGCGGTGCTCACGGCGGTGCACCCTGGCGCCGCCGTTGTCGTGGTGCATCTGGCCGGACCGGCGGTGAGCTGGCTCGTGGGCGTCGGTCACCAGGGGGCCGCGGTCCCTGACGGCGTGCTGCGGTGGCCCGGCGGGGCCTCGGGGGCACTGCTGCTGGCGTTGATCGTGGTGGTGGCGCTGCTCGCGCTGCGAGCGCGCCGGCTGCGGGTTCTCGCGGTGGCCGGGTTGGTCGGTGCCCTGCTGGTGCTCGTGCCCACGAGGTTCGTCGCACCAGGCTGGCCGGCGACCGGTTGGGTCATGGTGTCCTGCGATGTTGGCCAGGGTGACGCGGCGGTGCTGGCCACCGCCGAGCCCGGGCGGGCGGTGCTGGTGGACACGGGAGCCGACCCGGGACCGGTGTCGGCCTGCCTGGACCGCCTCGGTGTCCGGCGGCTCGCCCTGGTCGTGCTCAGCCACCTGCATGCCGATCACATCGGCGGGCTGGCCGGTGCGCTGCGGGGACGGGTAGTAAGCGCCGTCGCGCTCGGCCCCAGCCACAGCCCCCCGTGGGCATTCGCCCAGGTGCTGCGGGTCGCGGCGCTGACCCACGTGCCGGTGGTCGCGTTGCGGGCGGGGCAGCGGCTGTCCTGGCCGGGTTTGGCGCTCGATGTGCTGGCCCCGCTGCGGGCTCCTCCTCTGGTCGGGAACCACCAGGCCGCGGTCGACGGCACCTCGGTGAACAACACCTCAGTGGTGCTCAGGGCGAGCACTCCCGCTGGCCGGCTGCTGCTCACCGGGGACGTGGAGCTCGAAGCCCAGGCGGACCTGCTGGCCGCCGGCACTGATCTGCGGGCTGATGTGCTGAAGGTTCCCCACCACGGCTCGCGCTATGACAGCGCGGAGTTCCTCGCGGCGGTGCGGCCGCGAGTGGCGATCGTCAGTGTGGGAGCGCACAACCGATACGGCCAGCCCAACCAGCACGTGCTCGACGAGCTGACCGCGGCTGGCACCCGAGTGTTGCGGACCGACCTGAACGGCGATGTCGCGGTGGTGGGTGGCCCCAGACTCCAGGTGGTCGCGCGTGGATCCATGCTGAGCCCACCCTGAGCTGGCCCAGGGCCGAGGGCGGCCAGCTCAGCTTGCGAGAGCCTCGCGGACGGCCTTGGTGTTCGGCGCCACGGTGGCCCGTAGCCCCAGGTGGTCCTGCACCGCGTCCAGGGTCTTGAGCCCGTCGCCGGTGATGAGTATGACGGTTTCGGCGTCGGGGTCCAGCCGACCGCACTCGATGAGTTTCTTCGCGCAGGCCACCGTCACCCCGCCCGCGGTCTCAGCGAAGATTCCTTCGGTGCGGGCCAGCAACCGGATACCCTCGACCACCTCGGCGTCGGTCACATCCTCGATCGCACCGCCCGTGCGGCGGACAACATCCAACACATAGGGGCCGTCGGCGGGCGCACCGATCGCCAGCGAGCGAGCGATGGTGTCCGGCCGGACTGGCACGATCATGTCGCGGCCGGCCTTGAAAGCCGCGGACACCGGTGCGCAGCCGGTGGCTTGGGCCCCGAACACCCGGTAGGGCACGGGTGCGACCAGGCCCAGTTCGGTGAACTCGCGGAAACCCTTGTCCACCTTGGTCAACTGTGAGCCGGAGGCGATCGGCACCACGACCTGCTCGGGCAACCGCCAACCGAGCTGCTCGGCGACCTCGTAACTCAGTGTCTTGGAGCCCTCAGCGTAGTAGGGCCGGACGTTGACGTTGACGAATGCCCAGTCTTCGTGTTCCGCGGCGAGCTCGGTGGCCAGCCGGTTGACGTCGTCATAGGTGCCGTCCACCGCGATCAGCGCACCGTCGTAGACCGCTGTGGTGAGCACCTTGGCGCGCTCCAGCGAGGAGGGGATGAGCACCACTGATTCCCAGCCGGCGCGGGCGGCCGCGGCGGCTACCGCGTTCGCGAGGTTGCCGGTCGACGGGCAGGCAAGCACGCGAAAACCAAGCTGTTGAGCGGCCGCCAGCGCGACCGCCACCACCCGATCCTTGAAGGAGTGCGTCGGGTTGCCGGTGTCGTCCTTGACCCACAGTCGGCGAACCCCCAGCGCCTTGGCGAGCCGGTCCGCACGGATCAGCCGGGTCATGCCAGGCTGGGTGTTCGGGTGTTGGTCGACGTCGGCCGGCACTGGAAGCAGGCTGCGGTAGCGCCAGATCGACGGGGGCCCCGATTCGATGTGCGCGCGAGTGACGCGCCCGAAGTCGTAGCTGACCTCCAGTGGCCCGAAGCACTCGGCGCAGGCGAACTCGGCAGCCAGTGGTGTGCTGAAGCCACATTCTCGGCACACCAGCCGGCGCGCGGGCCCCAAGTCTAGGCCAGAGGTGGTCCTGTTGCTGGTGTCGATCGTGCCAGTGCTGAGGGTGCCGGCCATCGCGATATCTCTCCTCATCTCTCCCGCACGGCGGGTCGGAATTGGCACCGTGATCGCAAGTGGCCTCGCGTTATGCAGACATGCGCGTGGTACTTGCGTCGGTTGCCGGGGCTTCGTCGGGCCGATCCCTCTGCCCCTCTGGATGAGCTGTATTCAGTTGTGCTCTTCACCGTACGTCAGTCTGTAACGTCCGCCCAGCGGAGTCCACGATGCGGGAGCCTGCGATCGGGTTGTCACCCGATGCGAGGATGGGCGCTGTGAACTCCCCGACGGCCATGCCCGCGCCGCTGCACCTGATTCTCGGCGAGGAAGAACTGCTGGTGGAACGGGCCGTGCAGGCTGTGGTCGACGCGGCGCGGCGGGCCGACCCGCAGACCGAAGTGCGCCGACTGCGCACCACGGACCTGGTTCCCGGCGAGTTGGACGAGCTGGTCAGCCCGTCACTGTTTGCCCAGGGGCGGGTGGTGGTGCTGGGCGCTGCGCACGAAGCGGGCAAGGACATCGCCGATGCGGTCCTGGACCACGCACGCCAGCTGCCGGAGGGCGCGGGAGGCGGGGAAATTATTGTCCTCGTCGTGGTGCACGCGGGGGGCGCTCGCGGCAAAGCACTGGCCGACGCGCTGCGAGCGGCTGGTGCCGCGGTCATCCACTGTCCCCGGATCACCCGCTTCGAGGACCGAGCGGGCTTCATTCGCGCTGAGGTGCAGCGGGTCGGTGGTCGGATTAGCGCGGGCGCGGTCACCGCCCTGCTCGACGCGATCGGTTCCGACCTACGGGAGCTCGCCTGCGCAGCGGCCCAGCTGAGCACCGACAGCGGCGGCTCGGTCGACGAGGCCGCGGTGCGCCGCTACCACCGGGGCCGTGCCGAGGTCACCGGATTCTCGGTCGCGGAGAAGGTGATGGCCGGGGACCGTGCCGGTGCGGTGGAGACGCTGCGCTGGGCGATGCAGCTTGGTGTGCCGCACGTCCTGGTCGCCGACGCGTTGGCCGATGCCGTCCGCACGGTGGCCCGGGTGAGTGCTGCGGGCGGCGCTGACCCGTACCGGCTTGCCAGCACACTCGGCATGCCGCCGTGGAAGGTCAAGAAGGCAATGTCGCAGGCGCGCGGTTGGGAGAGTACCGGGTTGGCCCAGGCCATCCAGTTGGTGGCGGTGCTCAACGCCGACGTCAAGGGTGTAGCCGCAGACGCTGATTATGCGCTGGAACGGGCGGTGCTCGCCCTGTGCGCCGCCCGGCGCGGTACACAAGCGAGCACCGGGCAGCGCCACTGAGGGACCGCTGAGCGTCGTTACAACTGGTTGGCCCGCTGAGCCATGGCGGATTTGCGGTTCGCCGCTTGGTTGCGGTGCACGACGCCCTTGCTCACGGCCTTGTCGAGTGCTCGGCTGGCGGTCTGCAACTCACCGAGCGCCCGGTCCTTCTCGCCGGTGGCCGCAGCCTCGCGGAACCGGCGGATCGCGGTTTTCAGCGACGAC
Source organism: Pseudonocardiaceae bacterium (assembly GCA_050699655.1). GTDB lineage: Bacteria > Actinomycetota > Actinomycetes > Mycobacteriales > Pseudonocardiaceae. The sequence goes on along the minus strand of JBOHFJ010000183.1, from coordinate 1,460 downwards.
TTGATGGATTTGTTGCGCAGTCGCGCCTTCTCGTTGGTCCGGATCCGCTTCAGCTGGGACTTGATGTTGGCCACGCGGTTACCTTCGATCTCGCCTTCGGGGGGTGTGCCGTAGTGCGGCACGGTGGACGATCGTAACAGCCGGTGTCACCGCCCAGATGAAACCCTGGACAAAAGCCGGTAGGACGGGGGGATGGAAGTACTGAGCAGCCGCGTCCTGCTCCATCCGCGTGATCGCGAGCGTTCGACGGCGTTCTACCGTGACGTGCTGGGGCTCGCGGTCCACCGCGAGTTCCCTGGCGGCACGGTCTTTGTCCTCGGGGGCGGTTTCCTCGAGGTGTCGGGGGAGTCCGCTTCGGGCCCGAGCGCAGCGACCGCGGTGTGGTTGCAGGTCCGTGACCTGGCGGCGACCGCTGCCGAGCTCATCCAGCGAGGGGTCCAAGTGCTCCGGGAGCCGTGTCGTGAACCGTGGGGACTCGATGAAATGTGGATCTCCGACCCGGACGGCTTGCGGCTGGTGATCATCGAAGTGCCCGCTGATCACCCGCTGCGAATCGACCAACGGGCTAAGGCCAGCGGGTCTTAGAAACCAGTGCGGCGGCCGCGGCTTCCCGGCGTCCCAGTGTGGGCAGCGGAACGATCGGCACGGTGGATCTCCTCCTCGTGGGGTTGCTAACTCCTGATCATCCCCGCTGTGGCCAGCAGGTGTCACGCAGCCGAGAGCGAACAGGAGTGCTCCCGGTGGCGCGGGTGCCTTTGCCGCCGCGTGCGACCATGACGTGATCCCCCGCCGCCATTTAGAGGACTGCTGAGTTTGAGGACTGCTGAGTGACCACGTTCGCCGACAAGACGTTCACCCCTCCCGCGCTGATCCGCAACTTCTGCGTCATCGCGCACATCGACCACGGCAAGTCCACCCTGGCTGACCGCATGCTGCAGCTCACCGGCGTGCTCGACGCGCGCAACTACCGGGCGCAATACCTGGACCGGATGGACATCGAGCGCGAGCGGGGCATCACCATCAAGGCGCAGAACGTCCGGCTTCCCTGGTGCGTCGACGGTGTTGATCATGTGTTGCACCTGATCGACACCCCAGGGCATGTGGACTTCACCTACGAGGTGTCCCGCGCGCTGGAGGCCTGCGAGGGCGCCGTGCTGCTGGTGGACGCCGCGCAGGGCATCGAGGCGCAGACGCTGGCGAACCTGTACCTGGCGCTAGAGAAAGATCTCCGGGTCATCCCGGTGCTCAACAAGATCGACCTGCCGGCGGCCGAGCCGGACCGCTACGCCGCCGAGCTGGCGCACATCCTGGGCTGCCAGCCCGATGATGTGCTGCGGGTCAGCGCGAAGACCGGCCAAGGCGTGCGGGAGCTGCTCGACGTGGTGGTCGCGCAGGTCCCGGCCCCGGTCGGGGACGACACGGCGCCGACCCGAGCGATGATCTTTGACTCGGTCTATGAC
>JBOHFJ010000182.1:0-9794 GCA_050699655.1 Pseudonocardiaceae bacterium | reverse complement strand
CGACCGCCAGGAGAACCTGGCCGAGCTGACTACCCGATGGCGCAACGAGAAGACCGCCATTGAGGCCACCCGGGAGCTCAAGGAGCAGCTGGAGCAGCTGCGCGGCGAGTCCGAGCGCGCCGAGCGTGACGGTGACCTGGGCCGGGCCGCGGAGCTGCGCTACGGCAAGATCCCTGCGCTGGAGCGCCAGCTCGCGGATGCTACCGAAGCCACACGCGACCCCCAGGTGCTGCTTAAGGAAGAGGTCGGCCCCGACGACGTCGCCGACGTGGTGAGCGCCTGGACCGGGATCCCGGCGGGCCGGCTGCTGGAGGGCGAGACCGCCAAGCTGCTCCGGATGGAGGATGCGCTCAGCCACCGGGTGGTCGGCCAACCCGAGGCGGTGCGCGCCGTCTCTGATGCGGTCCGCCGGTCCCGTGCCGGGGTCGCCGACCCGGACCGCCCGACCGGGTCGTTCCTGTTCCTCGGCCCCACCGGCGTCGGCAAGACCGAGCTGGCCAAGGCGCTGGCGGAGTTCCTGTTCGACGACGAGCGCGCAATGGTGCGCATCGACATGAGCGAGTACTCCGAGAAGCACTCGGTGGCCCGCCTCGTCGGTGCCCCGCCCGGCTACATTGGCTACGATCAAGGCGGGCAGCTCACCGAGGCGGTGCGCCGCCGTCCCTATAGCGTGGTGCTGCTCGACGAGGTGGAAAAGGCCCACTCGGACGTGTTCGACGTGCTGCTGCAGGTGCTCGACGACGGGCGGCTCACCGATGGGCAGGGCCGCACGGTGGACTTCCGCAACACCATCCTGGTGCTCACCTCCAACCTGGGCTCCTCAGCGCTGGCCGATCCTATGCTCGATGATCGTCAGCGCACCGACGCCGTACTCGGTGCGGTGCGCCGGCATTTCAAGCCGGAGTTCCTCAACCGGCTGGACGACCTGGTGGTGTTCCACTCGCTGTCCACCGAGGAGCTCACGTCCATCGTGGACATCCAGATCGGGCAGCTGGCCCGCCGGCTGGCCGCCCGGCGGCTGGCCTTGGAGGTCACTGACGCGGCCCGGGAGTGGCTGGCGCTGGGCGGGTTCGACCCGCTCTACGGCGCCCGCCCGCTGCGCCGGCTGGTGCAGACGGCGATCGGCGACCAGCTCGCCCGCGCTCTGCTGGCTGGCGACATCACCGACGGCGACACCGTCCACGTCGACCTCACCGGCAACGCCGCCGCCACCGGAGCCCTCACCGTCACCCGCTGGCCGACGGGCTGATGTGACTGGGTGGGTTGTGCTAGCTGCCTCCAATGATCGCGCTTACGCTAGAGGCATGCAGGTGCCACGGGACATTGAGCGGAAACTCGTCAACCGGTGGCGAGAGGCCGGACCGGCGCTGTCGGACGTGCGGCGTCGCGACCTCCGGACGATCACCGAGGCGCAGGCACTGGAGGCGGTCCTCGCCCTGCTCGATCTCGTGCCCCACCTGCCGCCCAAGAGCGGTGGCTCGGGCCTGGTCGAGCAGCAGAAGATTTTCGCTCGAGCCACCGCACGGTGAACCCCATTCTCGAGGCTCGGGGCCTTGCCGTTCGAGGAGCGCACGACGCAGCGGGCGTCGCCGTGGGCGATCGCTGGTGTGGAGCTGCTGACCTGCGGCCCAGAGGATCTCGTCGTGCACAAGGTGTTCGCCGGCCGGGACCGGGACTGGGTCGACGTCGAAGGTGTCGTGGCCCGGCAAGGTGCCCACCTGGATCGCAAGATGATCAACAGTGAGTTGCGCCCGCTGCTCGAGCTCAAGGACACCGTCCACGACATGGACCGGCTGCACGCCATCCTCGACCGGGACCCGTCCTGACTAGTCGCCCGTCGTGTCCAGGGCCGGCCGGAAGTGTCAGTGGTCTGCACTAGCCTTCGCCTCGTCGCCGGAGGAGAGGGGTGCTGATGTCAGTCACGCTGGCTTTGGAGACATCTGTTCAGGCCGAGCTGCTGGAGTTGTATGGGCCCCTGCTGGAGCGGCTGGCGGGTGCCGTGGGTGTCGATGAGCGGCGCTCCGCGCTGGTCGAGGAGGCCGGGGCGGTGTGGAGCCGGCCTGGGTTCGACACGGTGCTGTCGGAGTCGCGGCTGGCGTTCACCCCGTTCGACTACCAGCTCGCGACGATGCAGACGGTGCTTCGCCGGATGCGGGGGCGGGCCATCCTCGCCGACGAGGTCGGGCTGGGCAAGACGATCGAGGCCGGGCTGGTGCTCTCCGAGCTGCGGATGCGCGGGCTGGCCGACCGTGCTCTGGTCGTCACCCCGGCCGGGCTGGTCGGGCAGTGGCGTGAGGAGCTGGAGCGCAAGTTCGCGTTGCCCACCACGGTGGCCGCCCGTGGGGACTGGGAGCGGGGTGGCGACCATCCGGTGGTGCTGGCGTCGCTGGCCGCGGCCCGGCGCGACCCGCTGAAGACCGCCGTCCTGGACGAGCGATGGGACGTGGTGATCGTCGATGAGGCCCATCGGCTGCGCAACCCCTCGAGCGCGTCGGGCAAGCTGGCCCGGGCGCTGCGCACCCGCTACCTGCTGTTGCTCACCGCCACGCCGGTGGAGAACCGGTTGCAGGATCTCTACGAGCTGGTCAACCTCGTGGCGCCGGGCCTGCTCGGCACGGCCGCGCAGTTCCGCGGTGCCCACGGCAACGCGGACGCGGGCGTCGAGGCCTTGCGCAACGTCACCGCGTTGCGCGCCCGCACCCGGGAGATCATGGTGCGGCACCGGCGCAGCGAGGTCGCGGTGCTGTTGCCGCAGCGCCTGGCCGAGACGGTGCTGGTCACGCCGTGTGACGCCGAGCGTGCGCTGTACGCCGATATCGTCGCCCGGATCCGGGACGAGGCCCAGTCAGCGACACCGACGAAGCTGATGACACTGCGCAGTCTCACCCGGCTGGCCGGCTCTAGCCCAGCAGCAGTGGCGCCCACGCTGGACAAGGTCGGCTGGTCCGATCTCGCGGCTCGCGCGCGGGCGATCGTGCGCCCGCGCAAGACTGACGAGCTGCTGGCCCGGCTGCGCACCCACGTCGAGCGGGGCGAGAAAGTGCTGGTGTTCACCGCGTTCCGGCACACCCTCGACGCGCTCGCCGCTGAAGTTGAGGCGGCCGGTATCCCGGCGGCCCGCTACCACGGCAGCCTGTCGCGCCGGGACAAGGACGCCGCGATCAGCGAGTTCCGCGGCGAGGTGCCGGTGTTGCTGTCCACCGAGTCGGCGGGCGAGGGGCGAAACCTGCAGTTCTGCCACGTCATGATCAACGTCGATCTGCCGTGGAACCCGATGCAGATCGAGCAGCGCCTGGGCCGGTTGCACCGAGTGGGTCAAGAGCACGACGTGCTGCTGGCCAACCTCGTCTCTCGCGGCACCATTGAGGAGCGCATCCTGCGCGTGCTCGAATCGAAAATCAACCTGTTCGAGCTGGTCGTGGGCGAGCTAGACATGATTCTGGGCCGGGTCACTGACGACTTTGACTTCGAGACCTCGGTGTTCTCGGCCTACGTCAGCGCCGCCGACGATGCCGAGTTCGCCGCGTCGCTCGAGGGCCTGGGCGCTGACCTGGCTCGCGCCCGCACCGACTACCTGCGCACCCGTGGCGCGGTCGACCAGCTGGTCGGGGACGACTGAGTGGGGAGGACTGAGCATGGACCCTGGTCTGCGGTTCTGGCTGCGCTACGTCGATGAGAGCGGCGGGCTCACCGAGCGCGCCGGTGACAGCACGCTGGTCGTGCTGCCCCCGGCGGTGGCGGAGGAGTTCGACCTGCCCGAGGAGCTGGTCGTCACCGCCGAGCCCGACATCGCCCGGGAGGACGGGGCGGTGATGCTTGCCACCGGTCATCCGGTGCTGATCCAGGCGGCCGATGCCGCGTTGCGCGACGGTGACGTCGGGGTGGTCGCGCTCGCCGCGTCGGGCACTCCCGCGCCAGGTGTGGAACTGCTGGAGCAGCGAGTCCGCGACCAGGTCACAGTGGAGCACGGCCGGATCGACGTCACCGGCCTGCCGGTTCGTGTCGACCGGCCCATGCTGCGGGTGGGCGCGCTGGTCACCTACACCGTGTCACCCGAGGAGTGCTACCAGGAACGGCTGGAGTGCTGGGTCGACGCGGGCTCCGGCCGCCAGCTCGGCGCTGAGCATGTCGCGCGGCTGAGCTCCGCCGCGCGAACCGAGCGCCCCGCCCCGGCTTCCGTGCCGGTTCTCGATGCTGTCCGCGCGGCGCTGTGCCACGCCCACAGCATCCTCGACGCGGCCGCCGAGCGGCGGCGCACCGCGCTGTCGGACCAGGCAACGGACGCCCACCGCCGCGAGCACGCGCACGCCCGCGAGTACTACGCCGACACGCTGCGCTCGCTCGAGCGCCGCCGGGCCAGCGCCGATCCCGACCGGGCGCAGCTCCTCGCGGCCCGCGCGAGCAGCACCCGGCAGGAACGGGACCGACGATTGTTGGAGATCGATGAGAAATACCAGGCCCGCCACGAGATCCGGCCCTACCGGTTGCACGCTGTACTGGTCCCCGGCTGGCGGGTGCCGGTCGACATCCGCCGAGGCCCGCGGCGCTACCCCTTCGCCTTCGACTGGCTCGCCTGCCTGAATGCCTTCGCCGAGGAACGCTGCCCGCACTGCGGCGTGGCCGCCACCCTGTCGGTGAGCAAGACCCGCCTCGGTTGCCTCAGCTGCCTACCCGCTCCGGCATGAACCCCGGCGCGGGTGTCTGCGGTGCCGTCGGTGCTGGGCTCGGCCCCTGTAAGGTGCTCCGGATACTCTCGGAGCCAGCGAGCCAGGTCGGAGGCAAGCTCGGGGAGCTCACCAGAAGCTCGCGCCATAAGCGCGCAGCTGGCGTCACGTCAGCGGAAATGAGATGCGATGGGTTCGGCACTGACACGCTGGTTCACGACAACGCGTGGTGATCGGTGGACTGCGCAGCGGCGTTCACCCGCCGCTGCGCCCACGGAGCTCACCGCGAGCGACGCAGGCGAGTTGACCCGCCCGCCCATCGGGCGGCGGCTCGGGGGGTGGGCTGGGATGGTCTCCTCGGCCCTCCCAGTCGTGGTGTTCGTTGTGGTCAACACGCTGGGCTCGCTGGTGGTGGCGCTGGTGGTGGCGATCGGTGTCGCGATGGGGATCGTGGTGTGGAGGCTGGCTCGTCGCGAGTCGCCACGGCCGGCGATCTTCGGCCTGCTCGGGGTGGGACTCGGCGCGCTCTTCGCCTACCACACCGGGCAGGCGAAGGGATTCTTCCTGTTCGGGATCTGGACGAACGCGCTGTCGTGCGGGGTTTTCACGATCTCGGTTCTGGTGCGCTGGCCGCTGGTCGGTGTCGTCTCGCAATGGATCAACGGCGGTGGCCCGGGCTGGCGCGCCGATAAGACTCTGATGCGCACCTACACCCTGGTCAGCCTGTTTTGGGCGGGGACGTTCGGCGCGAAGTTCGTCCTCGAGCAACTACTCTACAACACCGACCAGACTGGCTGGCTGGGCTTCGCCCAGATCGTGGTGACCCCCGCGCTGACCGGGCTGGCGCTGCTGGCGACATTCTGGGCGGTCCGTCTCAATACCACAGCTGGCCAGTCCACCTGAGCGGTCAATGTACCGGGCGTGGGGCCCGGGTGTGGTCCGGCTGTGGCCCGCGCGTGGCATTGTCAATTTTTCCCGCTGTCGAGCTGTACGCTGCGTGGCATGTCCGTGCCACCACTGCGGGGAGGCCCGGCACGTGAAGCCGAGCTGTTTGGGGTGGTGCTCGACGTGCTTCGGGAGGCCGGATACGACCGGCTGACCGTGGACGCGGTGGTTGCCCGCGCGCATGCCAGCAAGCAGACGGTCTACCGCCGCTGGCCGTCCAAGGCCGCTTTGGTCGTTGCGGCGTTCGCCACCGCGGTCTCGGCTGTGCCCGCGCCTGAGGACACTGGGCAGCTGCGTAGCGACCTGCTCGTCATGTTCGGCAGCTTGCACCGCGAGATGGTTGAGCTCGGCGACGTCATCGCCGGTCTCCTCGGTGAGCAGCGCCGCAACGCGGAGTTGGCGGCCGCGATGCGGGATGGCTACGTCGACGCGCGAGTCTACTGGGTACGCGAGGTGTTCGAGCGGGCTCGGGCTCGTGGTGAGCTCGCCGAGGACGTCAACCTTGACCTGCTGTATCAGCTTGGACCCGCGATGATCTTCTTCCGCGGGCTGCTCAGCGCCGAGTCCGCTGATCCCGAACTGCCTCGGCGACTCGTCGACGACCTCGTCATGCCGCTCGTTCGGCGAGTCTGAGCACCTGGTACCTGGCGGCCACTCGCGCCGGGCATGATTTGCCACCGATAGTACGGTACGGTACCGTACTATCGGTCAGCTTCGGAAAGACACTGTACGGAAGGACGAGCATGGGACGGGCATTGGTCATCGGGGGCGGTATCGCGGGCACGGTGACCGCGATCGCGCTGAAGAAGGTTGGCTGGGAGCCAGTGGTGTACGAGGCGTACGAGCGGACCGCCGACGGGGTCGGCGGGTGGCTCGGCGTGGGGGTGAACGGGGTGGCCGCGCTGGAGTCGATCGGACTGCGGGACCTGATCAAGGACGTGGGCGTGAACATGTCTCTGGCGGGGATCAGTCTCGGCGCGAGCGGGAAGAAAATAGTCGAGTTCGGCCGCTTTGGTCCCCAGGTGGGTCGCCCCGTCAATCTGTCGGTGCTGCGCTCGGACCTGTATGTCGCGCTCCGGGACGAGGCCGTGCGCCGGGGCATCACGGTTGAGTACGGCAAGCGCCTCACCGATGCGGAACGCACCGCCGCGGGCGTGCGCGCGACGTTCACCAATGGCCACGCCGAGGGTGACGTGCTGGTCGGCGCGGACGGAGTGCACTCACGGGTCCGCCAGATCGTCGACCCGGCGGCGCCAGCCCCCCGGTACATCCCGTTCCTGCAGATCGATGGACGGGCCAGCGGGATCTCGGTGGACGCTGAGTCCCAGGTATACAGCATGGTCTTCGGCCGGCGCTGTTTCTTCACGTACCAGACCCGCCCGGACGGCCAGATTTGGTGGTCCGCACACCCGCGGCGCCAGAGCGAACTCCACCCGGCTCACCTGGCGGCCATCACCGGCGAGCAATGGCGGGCCGAACTGCTCGGGCTGTTCCGGGGCGACCGGTCCCCGGCGGTGCGGCTGATCGAGGCCACCCCGCGGATCGAGCGGCCACATGTCCTCTACGACCTGCCGATCATGCCGGCTTGGCACCGGGACCGGATGATCCTCGTCGGGGACGCGGCGCACGCGGCCTCACCCGCGTCCGGCCAGGGTGCGTCGATGGCGATCGAGGACGCGGTGACGCTGGCGAAGTGTCTGCGAGACTCCTCCGGTGTGGAGCGGGCGTTCGGCGAATACGAGCGGCTGCGCCGGGAACGGGCCGGCGCGGTGGTGGCGCACGGCAAGCGCAACGGCGACCAGTTTGTCCCCGGTCGGCTCCGACAGGTCCTGCCCTTCGTCGCCGCCAGGGCGCCCAGGAGGGTCGCCGCCGAGGACCGGTCCTGGATCTCGAACTATCGGATCGACTGGGAGGAGGGCACCGTCGTTCCGAGCCCATGATCTCACGCCCCCTGGCTGTGCCGGTCTCGTCGAGTGCACGGCTCGGGCCGCGCCGTCAGGGGGTCAGGGTGGTGAGGATGCGCTGGTAGGCCTGGATTTCCTCCGGCAGTTCCAAGAACAGGCTGGAGGTCTCACTTTTCAGATCGCTCAGATCGGTGTGTTGCAACCTGATCTGGGGTCGTAAAGTCGCCACCCGATCCCGCACCAAACGCCAGACCAGCGACCACTCGATGGTGAAGTACTGATGCACCGCGACGTTTCGAAAATCGGCGATCCGTCGCCATGGCACGTCCGAGTGCCGTTCTCGCAGCTGGTTGCTGACGCTGCGGCTAGCTTCGCCGATCGTGGTGAGCTGCTGTAATACGGCGGCCCGCAGCGTGTCGTCGCTATCCCACCCGTCCTCGTCAATTCCACCGAGCTAGTGGGATATCCGGTCGATCGCCTCTAAAATCTCGGCGAGGTAGCGGAGGTTGTCACGCGGCATACACGGGCCTGGCGTCGGTGAGCACGCGGTCTCGGATCACCCAGTGCAGGCTGTTCTTTGGCACCAGGTCGATGTTGCGCCCGAGTAGCTGCGCCAGTTCATCGCGTAGATCCCATAGTTCCCATAGGGAACTCTTGCTGCCTGGCGCCGAGACGTAAAGCAGGTCGACATCACTGTCGGGTCGGTCCTCGCCCCGCGCGACCGAGCCGAACACGCTGAGCTCCGCAATCCCGTAACGACGGCAGAGTTCCGCAATCTGATCATGCAAGGTATCGAACTCCAGGCTCACTAGGATCACCTCGCCTCAGCGTGAGACGGCGTCGGGTTGGACACCATGACGGTACTCCGCCGCCGTAGTATAGCGTCACAGCTACGTCATGGCTACAGCCGATTGGGCAGTTCCGCGTGCCGTATCCACTTTGTCGAGTCGATCAGGTAAAGATGATATCACGTCACTTTGTGTGTCGGACTGATTTGGGGGGCTGGACCCGATGGTCTAGCTAGCGTCCGGTCATGGATCGTGTTGGTTGGTTGGCCTATGTGCGTGTGAATGCCGCGTGGATGGTGCAGATGCCGCGCGGGAGCCGCCACCATCGCGACCCGAGGCATATGCGACAGTAGCGGTCCTGGTTCACTTGGTGGTGGAACAGGAGCAGGCGGGTGGTGCTGGTCAGTCGCACAACGTTCTTCTGTGTCGGCTCGGTTTCGATGGCGTCAAGCTGTTCCAGGAACAGCCGGTGCTGGATTTGCCAGACATAGCTCACAACTTTTTGTCGCCGCGTGCTTGTTTGGCGGCTTGGGTAAGAGTGCGTATCAGGCTGTCGATGTGTACAGGCACTAAAGTGGTTTCGGGCATGAATGGTGAGTTGACAGAAAACCACGCCGTTCCACGATAGACTATGATGATCATAGGTCCCTGGCCATCGCTGTCTGATGCATCGTGTTCGTGCCCCCAGGCTGCTGCTCATCTCAGGTGGATGGCCCGCAGGACCGGGGCGCGAGCCCATCCCTGAGCGGCGCACGGTTCGGGGGATTGGTCCCTGCCGATTCGGCAAGGGCACCAACCGCACGCCGGGGCAGCTCGAACGTCCCGACCCTGGGGCCATGCGGGACGCTAGCGGCAAACGGTCACCCGGAAACGAAATACGGCCTTCCTGAACGGTCAGTTCGGCCTGGTCGCATCATGTGGGCAAAAAAATGAGAGGCGCGGTACACCGCGCCTCTCATTTTTTTGCATTAATAAGAAATTGGTATCAGTTCAGTAGGCCGATCCGTCCGGCGAACTCTCGTACTTCGCCGGCATAGGACGGCTTGGCTCGCTTGACCAGAGTGCTGACCATGTCACGGACGCTCCGCTTGTAACGGAAGTCTTGCGGACAGAGCCGTTCAGCCATTTTCAGATGCACAAAGACGGCAGTGTCATTGTTCCGGCATTCATAGCACTGAGCGACCTGGTACAGGTGTGAGGTCTTCCGCTCTAAGGACGGGATCTGGGAGATATCCACGTCGTCCGCGAGCCGCAACGCTTCGGATACCTCACCCTGCTCATGCTCTACGCAGACCATATGAATACCCACGTTGGTCGGCCCAAATACCATCTGGTGGTAGTTGTGCCCCTCGCCAACCCGCAGGGCAGCTTTGTGGGCTGGTTCCCGCAGCAGCTCGCGTGCCCGCCACGGATCACCGGTACGCAGTGATGCGATTGCTTCTACCAGCAGCAAGCCGCCGTAGAGCGAAAAGTGCTCGGGCGTGCCGTCCGGC
>JBOHFJ010000181.1:0-9829 GCA_050699655.1 Pseudonocardiaceae bacterium | reverse complement strand
GTTCACCTCTAGCGGCTCTCCTGTCGAACTCGGCAACAGTAGGGTTGATCACGAACTAAGAGATCGACAGGACACGCGCACCAGCTCGCACGCCTTGCTGTCGGGGTTGGTCGCCGTTCACAGGTCTTCCTGCGACTTTGCCGGGCCCCTGGGGGTGTCGCTGCGACCGCTTGAGCCCAAATGTTAAAAACTTCGCACGCAAAATCGATTCGGTGCACGAAGCCAAGAATCCTGCCGAGAACCTCGGCGTTGTGTCGAACATCGAGGTCCAGCAAGGCAGGACCGGTGCAACGTCCGCCGACTCAGGTTCATAGCTCGCTGGACAACACTGGCATCCAGTCCGGATCGAAAGTGATGAATGTGCTATCGCCTGGCTCAACAGGAAGACCTTTGGGGAAAATTTTGTTAAACCGTTCAAAGAACTCGCGGTACAACACGGTTTGATCGGGTTTACCCCGGAGCTGGGAGCCGAAGTAGACTACGATCCGCTCCGAATTTCCCTGGCGGATCAACTGTTCGATCTCCCAGGCGAGGCCTTCCGAGGTGCCTATGTGAAAAATCACGAATTGTGCGCGGCCAATGAGGTCGAGTACATGCTGCCGCCAATCTTCTTCAGGCAGGTAATCTCGTGCGATGGACGGCGTAGCGGGCAGCCCCTCGTCAGGTCGCCCAGCCGTTACCCCACAATCTTCTCGGCAGTTCCGAAAACTACCGAGCCCAGGATACCGAGGGTTCCGATGAGAATCCCCGACAAGAGCGGCAGCTTACGATTGCGCCGCTGCATCGCGAGCCGACGCTCGCGATGATTTCGCGATGGATTCGATGGCTGCGTCATTCCCTAGCAGTCCCCCCTCCAGCCGCCGCGAAGAGCATGACACAGCAGTTTGCACAGTACACTGTCGCCACCGGAACCCCTCTTTCTCGATACCACTCATCTTATCCGGCACTCGCACGGAGTGGTCCCCGAGCCCACTATCCACACATGACCCAGAAGTGCGGCGATCGAGTAGCTCCACGCTTCAGGAATCGGAGTGCTCGGGCTTGGTATGCGCCATCGACATCGGTGTCAAGAAACCAGCTTCGTCGAGGGTCTTGACAGTCGCCAGGAGTCGCTCTTCCTTCGGCAACTCTCCACGGTCCATCAAGTCGACGAGAGTTCCGCCATGCAATCGCGACAGTATCGCTCCGGCGTCAACTCCTGGGGAGACCGCGCCAAAGCGATCCGAGAACCATGTCACTGCGCCTACGTACGGTGTATCCTTGCGCAGAATTTGAGCCTTGCGCAACTTATGGTTGGCGAATATCGCCCAGTCAGGACCCCACGCCTCGACAACCGTGGCCACAATAGCGCGAGCATGGTCGAGCCAAGGACGCTCGGCATGCCCAGGGTGAGACACATCGAGAACCACGTAGTTCCTCGCGCCACCACAGTTGACCGTCACACCCGCGCCGACCCAGCCGTCACTCTCACCAGTCAAAAACGACCGCAGGTAACCAACCACGGCACTGTCATCGTGCGGATCGGCGCTTTCCTGAAAAATTTCCGCGACCCGGGCTGAGTCCCGCTCGACGGGGCAACCACTTCCGTTCGACAGCACCGTTTCCCAGTCGCCAAAGAGGAGCGGGTCCACGAGCTCCAGCTTGTCAAGCATGACGAGGAAACGCTCAGCGCACGCCACTGGTGGCTCCGGGCGGTCTCCCCAGTACGCGCCCACGAAAAGAGGGTCGGGCACCGAGGCTTCGAACCCCTCAGGCAGTCCTTTGACCATGCCGCAAGCATACCATCACCTGCCCTCAGCCTGAGGGAACGTGTGTGACCTCGATACGCCCAGTATAACCGGCGTGGGCGAGAATGCGCTCGATCTGGACCGCCGCATCCGGTTCCGCCACCCGCCACTCGATCGGGCGGCCCCGAGCCGCTTCGACTTGGTTCTTGGCGCTTGTTTCCAATCCTTCGATCACACTCTTCCGAGGGTACAGCTTGCCGGGACCGCGATCGCGAAGCAGTGCCGAGTACCCTGGCCCCTTCGCGTCGATGAGTGTGCCGTCCTCATAACCGTCGAAACGGACCGGGCGTCCGCTGGGCCGAAGAACCTCGTAAGCTTCTCCGCGATGACCCGTGACTTGTTCCTGATAGTCACGCGCCCGTCCGGACATACTTTCGTTGACGGATCGCCACTCGCCGGCCTTTCCACCGAGCCCAGCGGTCTTATCGGCAACTTCCCGTTCCGTTTTCTCGATCTGGCTAGCGGCGTCACTGATGTGATTGGCGATTTTATGGTGGCCAGCGGCGTACCCCTCAGCGGTTTTCCGCACGATTTTCGACAATGTCTCGGCAACCTCAGCGGCAAACCTCTTTTCGATGCCGCTCATCTCACCCGCCAGTCGCGAAGCTCAACCCGGACAGCTTTCCCGCCAGCCGCGCACCACCCGAGGAGGCCCCCTCGCCTTCCCGATGGATCGCCTCGGCATGCACTCGCATGTGTTCGGTGTCGGCCTTGATCCCCCCGGTGCCCTCGGGACCTAGCAGCGCTCCCGCGCTCTGCTGATACGTCAGTTTGGCGACCGCCCGCTCGACCTCTGCCTGCACCGGCCCCAGCACCTTCTCGACGAAGTGCCCGAGCACCTCCTGCTCCAACTGGGTCAACAACCCGTTGATGAGCCGGTTGGTCGCCGCGATCAGCACCGGCAGCGCCGCCTCGGCGATCCCCGCGGTCGCCACCGCCGCAGCCTGGTCCGCGGCGAACTCCGCGGCCGCGATCCCCAGCTGGACGATCACCTTCGCCTTCATCGCGACGATCCCCTCCGCGGCGATGTCCAACCCATCCGCCAGGTAATGGCACCCCTCGACCAGCGTCTGCATGTGGCTCCGCGTCTGCGAACCCCACTCGTTCAGCAACGCCTCGTACGAGCCCGAGTCATAAACCTGGCGCACATCGGCCACCCGGCGGTGAGTCGAGTCAATCGAACCAGCGGCGTCCTTCGCATACTGCCGCAAATAGGTCGCGGCATCATTGAAATGATCTTCGTTGAGACCTGGCCAGTAAAAACCGAAGACATCCAGCGTCCAGGTCAACCAGGAGGGCAACTCAATCGCCACCCCCACCTCCTCCGCTGCGACGTCCCAGGCGCACTCTGAGCAAACTACAGCTCACCCTCCGTAGCTAGCGAGTGCCTGCAACGCGACGTCATACGCGCCGCAGGATGCGCCGTCCATGCAGCGCATCGCGCACAGCGGACATCCGGAGCCGGCGAGTAAGTTCGAGGCGGGATGGATGACGACGAGCGAGCGCCACGCGCACGGAGTTTCGGGCAGGTCGCCGAGCTGTATGACCGGTGGCGTCCTGGCTACCCGGAGGCCCTCTACGCCGACGTCTGCGCGCTGGGAACCGGGAGACGCGTTCTGGAAGCTGGTGCCGGGACAGGTCAGGTGTCGTCTTCCGCGGACGTCAGCGCCACTCAGGGTGTGTGTTGCGGGCTGGGGTACTCCAGCGACCCGCTTGAGAGCGCCGCGACGACGAGGTCTGCGACGTCCTCCGGATCGTCGGGGGGATCGAGGAACAGGTGCCGGCGCTCGACATCAGCCCGGGCGAATTCGCGGTGCATCGTGCGAGTCGCACCTTCGTCGGTGAACCCGTGGCCCTGCCGTGCCCTCACGCGTCCAACGCATCGCTCGAGCGACGGGAAGAGGACGAGATAGTCAAGATACGCGAGACCGGTTGCGATAGCGAACGTAGGCAGGAACCAAGGGCCGACTACGCCGTCGTACACCGTCATGTATCCCCCCGACGCATAGCGGCCCGCGGCAGACGCGGCCGCCTGGATGACAATGTCGTTCTGGTCGTTCGACTCAGGAAGCCACGGTGGGATTGCACCACGAGCGAGGAAGGCGAAAAACGAGTCGCCCTCAACGAGGGCGCTCGGCTCGAAGCGGTCGGCAAGAATGCGCGCAACCGTTGATTTTCCGGCGCCGGGTGGTCCGGTGACCACTAAGAGTGGATCATGTCTTCGCACTTCGCTCCTCGTGTGCGGGTCGAAACGCCACCCACTGTGTCAGTCCCTGCGGGTGGTGAGGCACTGAGTGGCGATCGCGCTCACCGTCAGCAGCACCAGCGCGATCGCCAGGAATCCGCTGACCGGCACGAGTAGTTCCGTCGGCTCGGTGACGGTGCTCATCAACGTGAACATCGCGTTGACCGGCGCCAGGCCCGGCACCAACAACGCGATCATGATCAGGGCGAGCGCGACGATCACCGAGTAGCCCTGTCGCCTCATCACCAGCCGCGAACAGATCAGGCCGATCGCGATGCCGGCGGCCGCACACGTCAGCTGGGCCTCCGTGCCGACGAACAGGGCCAGCGCCGTGACCGTGTGCTCGCCAACGAGCAGCGGGAACACGAGTCCGGCGACGGCGAGCACCAGGCAGGACAGCGCGGCAACGGCCACCGTAGCGCTCAGTACGCGTACCGAGTTTCCCACGCTCACCACAGTGATCGCCCGATGCGTCGAGTCGTCCACGCTGATCAGCGCGATAGTCAACCAGGTGGCGCACACGAACATCGCGGCCGCGCAGGTGGCGTAGACGGGCGCAAGCGGTCCGGCGTCATTGCTGGACAACACACCGACGATGCCCATGAACAACAGCACCGGGGCCACGTACCGCTGCGAGTGCAGCATGGTCGCGAAGCTGTAGCGGATCAGTGCGCTCATCGGGCGTTCCCATGCACGGTGACACCGTGCTCAACGGACATGACGGAACAGCCGAGCCGCAGCGCGGCCAGCAGCAGCGCGTCCGAACGGTCCCGGGTCACCCGGATGGTCACGTCCGCACCGCGCCATGCGACCTCCAGCACACCAGCTTGCGCGTACCAGTCGGGTGTCGTGACACCGAGCGGGTTCGTCAGCACCACCTCGGTGGCCAGCCGCGGTTCGACCCGCCCGTCCCCGTCCGCCACCGCGCGCAACGTCACCTTGCCGCCGCTGACCGCGTAGGTGCGCGACGCGTGCGCACCGGTGATCGACTCACGGTGATCAGTGAACACCACCGACCCGCCCGCACGAGCGACCTCGGCAATGGTCTCGCCGAGCACACCGTGCGCCGACGCGTCGAGCCCCGACCACGGCTCGTCGAGCACTAGCAGGCCAGGGGGCACGAGCAGCGCTTGCGCGAGCACGACCTTCTGCGCGTTGCCCTTGGACAGCGTCCGCAGCGGTGCGTCCTTCCCGCCGACAAGCGTGAGGCGCTCGACCAGCAGATCAGCGCGGGCGGCGGCCACGTCGGTGCGCAGCCCGCGAATCCGTCCCATGTGCGTCAGGTAGGCCATCGCCGACAATCGCTCGTTCGGTGGGAAGCGATCCGGCACATAGCCCACCACGTCGGGCCGGCCGGACACCGTGCCGCTGGTGGGAATGGACAGTCCGACCAGCACTCTGAGCAAGGTCGACTTTCCGGAACCGTTGTCTCCCGCTACGGAGACAACCTCACCGGCGGGCACTACGAAATCGACGTCCCGGAGCAGCCACTTACCGCGGCCGTACCGCTTGCTCACCGAGTTCAGGCGAAGCAAGAAAACTCCTCTATCTTGGTGAAGTACCCATACGATCACCATCCGCTTACATGTTACTACGTTGCGTTAACCGGCCTGGGAACTATGCCATTTAGCCGTTACGTTCCGGTGGCCAACCTCAGAACGCCGCGGTCGTGCAGGACCGTGGCCAGCCGGTCCAGTCCCGTGTCGATCCGCGCACCGTTCAGCGAGCTGATCGAGAGCCGGAGCTGGCTGAGCCCGCCGCTCGGGATGTTCCAGGTGATGTCGCCGTTGGCGCCGAACCGCGCGCGCAACCCTTTCGACGTAGCCGACCCTGGCGCCGGGCAGTACGGAGATCAGCTGTGTCGAGCATGCAACGCCACCTCCGTCGTGCGCAGCGCGCTCGCGGCGTCAAGGTCGGCACAGCCCGCGAGGGTCATGGCTTCGCTGAGTTCCGCGTGGATCAACGCAAGCACCTGCCGCACCCCCGCCTCACCGGCCGCGGCGAGTCCCCACAGCACCGGGCGGCCCACCAGCACCCCGGAGGCGCCCAGCGCCACCGCCCGCAGCACATCCGTCCCGCCGCGCACACCGCTGTCCAGTAGCACCTCGCACGCGTCGCCGACCTCCTCGAGCACCGCGGGCAACGCGACGACGCTCGGCGGCACTCCGTCCAGCTGGCGTCCTCCGTGATTCGACACGACGACCGCGTCGACACCGACGTCTACCGCGACCCGCGCGTCCCTCGGATCAAGGATCCCCTTAATCACCAGCGGAAGTGTCGTCCACTCGCGCAACCGGGCCAGATCTCGCCAGGTGAGCTCGGTGCGGAAGGCGGCCGCGGTGTGAGTCGCGACCGCGGACGTGCCCCTGACCCGCACGTGCTCCTCGCCATCCGGCGCGTCGAGGTTCACGGCGCGCACGCT
This sequence comes from Pseudonocardiaceae bacterium, assembly GCA_050699655.1. Taxonomy (GTDB): domain Bacteria; phylum Actinomycetota; class Actinomycetes; order Mycobacteriales; family Pseudonocardiaceae. Next base: position 3,375 of record JBOHFJ010000181.1, on the reverse strand, counting down.
GGGCGGCAGCGTGAAGTCGTTGCGCACGTCGCGGAGCCTGCGCCCCAGTAAGGGCACGTCCACGGTGAGCACGATCGCCGCGCAGCCGTGCCGCTGCGGCAACAGGGCCACCCGGTCGAACGCCGCTCTGTTGCCCGCGAGGGTGAGCTCAGCGCCGCTGCCGCCCTCGACGAAGTCCCACACGTCGGGTGACACCGCCGTTTCGGCCAGCCGACGCACGTCGCCGATGGACGCCGGCCGACCTGTCGTCATCCGGCCCGCTCCGCCTCGACCGCCTCGTCGAGCCCCATTTCTATCTCCCCTATCGACGTCATGCTAGGGAGCGTGCCTTCCATCGTCGCGATGAGGCTCTTGGGCCGCATGTCGGTCCAGTGCTCCTCGACATAGTCGAGGCACGCCTGTCTGCTGTCCTGGCCGTGCACGGCGGTCCACCCCGCAGGCACGTCGATGAACGCGGGCCACAGCGAGTGCTGTCCCTCATCGTTGCACAGGACGAAATACGTGCCGTTTTCGTCTTCGAAGGGATTCGTCATGCGTTCTTCTCTCCTATCTTCCGCAGCTGGTTCGCGAGCACTCGCCGATCGCGGCGAGCGCCGGGGGCCGCGTCATCTCCTCGTGTGCGCTGTCGACGTCATGTACCTGGGTCTCGCCATCGACGTGCGCGGACCACGTCACGGGAAATCCACCGGTGCCTCGGAAGTGCACGAGGTCTCTCGGAACACGCCGGGCCGGAATTCCGTCGCCGCCCGCGCGTTGGCAATGTAGCCGGAGGTGAGTCGCTCGACCAACCGGTCGTCGAGCTGAAAGGCGCTCGCTTCGCGCCGGACCGCCTCGGCCGCCCGTTCGACCGAAGGTGGCTCCATCGGGTGGTCGGCCAGCGGATAAGAGTCCAGCACGGCGAGCAGGTCCACCCGCTCACCCGAGGACTGCGGCAACACCGCGATCTCGCGCGCGATCAGCCCGCCGACTGACCACCCCACGAGGTGATATGGGCCGTGCGGAGCGACGCGACGGATCTCGTCGACGTATCGCGCGGCGAGCCCGTGCACGGTCGACGCGACGGCTTCCAGCGACTGCAGCACGTAGATCGGGTGCGCCGGGTCGATGTGCCGAGTAAGCCCCGCGAACGACCAACCGAGGCCCGACACCGGGTGCACACAGAACAACGGCGGACCGTCGCCACCGGCACGGATCGGCAGCAGCACAGCGAAATCGCTACCTGGCGAGGCCTCGTCCAGTACCTCGACACCACGACGGTGGGCGAGTCCCCGGTGCGGATCACCCGCATGGACACGATCAACCACACGCATTACCCGCTCACGCTGATGGTCATCCCGGGCGGCACGCTGACGTTGCACATCGGCTACCTCCCCGACCTGTTCAGTCACGCAGAGATCGAACATATCGCACAGCGCTTCATCCGGCTGATACGCGCCTTCGCCGACGATCCGGCGACACGGGCCAGCGCCGTCGACATACTCGATCCGACTGAGAAGCGACAGATTCTGCTCGAGTGGAACGACACCGCGCGACGTGCCGCGAACAGGCGTGTCCACGATGTTTGAGGCACAGGCCGCCGCCACCCCAGACAAGATCGCGTTGCGGTACCGGGACGAAGCGTTGACGTACGCCGAGCTCGACCGCCGCGCCACCGAACTCGCGCGCATTGTGCGCGACCGCGGTGTCGGCCGCGAGGACTTGGTAGCGCTCGCCGTGCCGCGCTCCGCTGAGATGGTCGTGTCACTACGCGACGCGCGCGCCGCACTGCTGATCACCACCGACGACATCGCCAAGCGGCTGTCCGGTCACCGCATACCGCTCGTCCTCGTACCGGCGACCCAGCCAGAGTGGAGTTGACCAGGTGATCGACCTAAATCGTTGACCACCCTTTCGTTCGATAAGCGAATCGACGGGTTCTTCGACTACGTGAACGGCAGGCGCGCGCGGGAGGCGGTCGGCCCGAACGCGCAGGGCAAGGTGTGGGAGGTCTTTCGCTACGACGAAGCGGTAGAGGTCCTCAACGACTTCAAGACCTTCTCCAGCGACGTCAACGCGTACATCCCGGCCGGTGAGGAGCAGCTGGCGCAGGCCGCCGGCAGTAACCTGCCAGGCATCGACCCGCCACGGTACACGGAGTTGCGCGGTCTGATCAACCGCGCGTTCACCCCGGCGACGATGACGAAACTGGAGCCGAGGATCGCGGTGATCGCCGAGGTGTTCGGGATCCCGCACAGCGATCATGCCCTGTTCTCGAGGTGGGCCTCGATCCTGTTGAATGCCAAGCCCGCGGGTGAGCTGGGGGTGGCAGACCAGGACGCGATGCGCCGGATCGGTGAGCTCCTGCGTGAGGTCGCGGAGTACCTGAACCAGCACATCCGCAACCGGCGGGCAAACCCGTCGGACGACCTGACGAGCAACCTCGCTATCGCCGACGTCGACGGCAAGAAGCTCGACGACAACGAGATCACCGGCGTGATCGCGATGTTCCTGATCGCCGGTTTCCTGCCCGGCTCTGTGCTCATCGGCAACACCGTGATGTGCCTCGACGAGCACCCGGATGTCTTCGCTGAGGTACGCGAGGACCTTGACCTCGTGCGCGCGACCATCGAAGAAGTGCTGCGGTGGCGTCCGCCGCTGGTGCGTGACCAGCGGATCACGACTCGCGAGACACAGCTCGGGGGCAGGACCATACCCGCGTTCAGTCCCGTGTGCGTGTGGCTAGCGTCGGCCAACCGCGACGAGAAGCAGTTCGCCTCGCCCGATGAGTTCGACATCCACCGCAACGCGGGCCGCCACCTGGCGCTGGGCCGCGGGATCCACTTCTGCCTCGGCGCCGCGCTCACCCGGATCGAGGCCGCGTCGCGCTGAGCGCGCTGCTGCGCCGGTTCAACCGGATCGAAGTGCTCCGCGACAGCGGCGTCGAGTTCCACCGGTCGATCGGTCTGCTTGGCCCGCAGTTACGCGATCAACACGACGCCGCCCGGTCAACCCCGTCCCCGCCGGGGCGGCCTCGGGTTGTTCGGTGAGGAGATGGCAGCGGGTCTGCTGTCGCTGGCCGAGAGCTTCCACCCAGATCTGATTCTGTCCATATCGGAGCAGGGAGCGGGCCCGCTGATCGCCGCGGCGCTCGGGGTGCCGCACATCGAGCAGAGCGTGCGGCTGGCTTGGGCTGGTCCCGACGAACAGGCGCGGCACTACCGCAAGACGATCGCCGACTACCTGGAGCCGACCCGAACCCGGCTCGGCCTGCCGCGCCCGCCGCTCGAACCCGCCACGACCATCGACATCCGTCCGCCGAGTCTCGGGGGCCGGGAAACACCGTCGCAGTGGCTCATGCGCTACGTGCCGTACAACGAGAGCAGGCTGATCCCGGAC
>JBOHFJ010000180.1:0-9910 GCA_050699655.1 Pseudonocardiaceae bacterium | reverse complement strand
CGCCGGGATTCGGTCCGGCGGCTACCGTCGCGGGCATGCCTTCGACGGACCCCCCGAGGACTTCACAGAGCAGCTCCTCATGGGGTCGCGACGCACGTTATGGACCGGACCTGCCTCGGCAGGCACACCGGCCCCGGGAGGTGCCGCGGTTGGCGGCCGAGCCGGGCTTGGTGGTGGAGGACGCGGCGAGTGAGTTCTGCGGCGCGGTGCTTCGGTGCGAACGCGACTCGGTGGAGCTACAGGACGCCCGGGGCCGGGTCCGGTCATTCCCGCTTCGGTCCGCGGCGTTCCTGATCGATGGCGATCCGGTCACCCTCTTCCGCCCCGCGCATCTGGCCGCTGGACTGACCCGGTCGGCGTCCGGGTCAGTCCGGGTGACGCGCACCCGTGCCCGGGTCGCGCGGGCCAGCCGGATCTGGGTGGAGGGCAAGCACGACGCTGAACTGGTGGAACGGGTCTGGGGCCATGACCTGCGGGTAGATGGCGTGGTGGTGGAACCGTTGGAGGGTGTGGACCACCTGGCCGACCGGGTCGCGGAGTTCGGCCCCGCCCCAGACCGCCGCCTCGGCGTGCTGGTCGATCACCTGGTGGCGGGCAGCAAGGAGAGCCGCCTCGTGTCGGAGGTCCGCACGCCGCACGTCCTGGTGACCGGGCACCCCTACGTCGACATCTGGCAGGCGGTGCTGCCCTCGGCGCTGGGCATTCCGGGCTGGCCAGAGGTGCCCCGCGGGGTGCAGTGGAAGGACGGCGTGTGCCAGGCGCTGGGTTGGGTGGACCGGAGCGGGGTCCCGGATCCAGTCCAGGGCTGGTGCCGGGTGCTGGGAGCCGTGGCTGGTTTTCGCGATCTTGAACCGGCTCTGTTGGGTGCTGTCGAGCGGCTCATCGACTTCGTCACCGCCTAGTCGCGGGCAACTAGTTACGATCACAGCAGACGCGTGCTCGAAGATCTGCCAATATGGACACATGGCCGCTGTGCTGTGGCTCATCGCCGGGGTTGCGCTGATCGCCACTGAAGTGCTGTCCACCCGCTTTGTGTTGATCATGATGGGACTGGGTGCGCTGGTGGCCGCGGGGTTCGCGGAGCTGGGCGCCGCGCTGTGGCTGCAGGTCGGTGTCTTTGCCGTCATCTCACTGGCGCTGACCACCCTGGCCCGGCCGGTGATCATGCGCCGGCTGCACACCGACCATGTGCCGACTAACACCGAGTCGCTGGTCGGCGATAAGGCGATCGTGGTCACTACCGTCAACGCGCATGGCGGCAGGATCAAGCTGCGCGGGGAGCTGTGGTCCGCGCGTACGTTCGACGAAACCGAGGTACTGGAGCCCGGCCGGGCCGTCAGGGTGATGACCATCTCTGGTGCCACCGCCGTCGTTTGGGGGGAGCCGTCATGAGCTTTGCCGTAGTCGTGGTCTTGGTGGTCATCCTGCTGTTGATCGTCGTCACCGTTGTCAAGTCCGTGGTGGTGATCCCGCAGGCCACAGCCGCGGTCGTCGAGCGGCTCGGCCGCTACCGAGGTACCTGCACCCCGGGGCTGAACTTCCTGGTGCCCTTCGTCGACTCGATCCGGGCTCGGATCAACCTGAGTGAGCAGGTGGTCTCCTTCCCGCCGCAGCCGGTCATCACCAAGGACAACCTGACCGTGTCCATCGACACCGTGGTGTATTTCACGGTGACCAACCCGAAGGACGCGGTGTACGAGATCTTCAACTACATCGACGCGGTCGAGCAGCTGACCATCACCACGCTGCGCAACGTCGTGGGTGGGATGAGCTTGGAGGAGACCCTGACCTCGCGGGACTACATCAACGGTCAGCTGTCGGGGGTGCTCGACGACACGACCGGGCGGTGGGGAATCCGGGTCAGTCGGGTCGAGCTCAAGGCGATCGATCCGCCGCCGTCCATCCAGGACTCGATGGAGAAGCAGATGCGCGCGGACCGGGAGAAGCGCGCCACCATCCTCACCGCTGAGGGCCAGCGGGAATCCGCCATCAAGACCGCGGAGGGGCAGAAGCAGGCCGCGATCCTCACCGCCGAGGGTGCCAAGCAAGCCGCGATCCTCACCGCGGAGGCTGAGCGGCAGTCGCGCATCCTCCGCGCCCAAGGGGACCGGGCCGCGCGTTATCTGCAGGCGCAGGGCCAGGCCAAGGCGATCGAGAAGGTGTTCGCCGCGATCAAGGCGGGCCGCCCGACCCCTGAGTTGCTGGCCTACCAGTACCTGCAGACGCTGCCGCAGATGGCTCAGGGCGACGCGAACAAGGTCTGGATCGTCCCCAGCGACTTCAACAAGGCCCTCGAGGGGTTCACCAGGATGCTCGGCGCGCCGGGGGAGGACGGGGTGTTCCGGTACGAGCCGAATCCGGAGCCCGCGCCCGCCAGCCGGCCCGAGGAGGACGACGAGGCCGTCTCCGGGTGGTTCGACACCTCCACAGACCCGCACATCGCGGAACTGGTCCGGGCCGCTGAGGAAGTAGCCCGCCGGGAGGTGCCGGGCCCAGAGGTGGGGATGGCCCGGGCGCTAAGCGCTCCGGTACGGCCGGTGTTGAGCGGTCAGCCAGGTACGGAGCAGCCAACGGCTGAACCGGTGGAGCGGCCAGAGGCATCGAGTCGGCCGGCTCAAGAGCCGCAGACACCCCATTCTGGGCCAGCGGACCCCACGCAGTCCTGACCCGCCAGCGGGTCAGGTCGCGATCGCCACGTACTTGGTCTCCAGGAACTCGTCGATGCCCACGGCGCCGCCTTCGCGGCCCAGCCCGGAGTGCTTGATGCCACCGAAGGGCGCCGCTGGGTTGGAGACCAGGCCCTGGTTCAGCCCCACCATGCCGGCCTCGAGCCCCTCACAGACCCGCAGGGCGCGGTTGAGGTCGCTGGTGTACACGTAGCTGACCAGCCCGAACGGGCTGTCGTTGGCCGCCGCCAGCACCTGGCGCTCATCGGTGAACGCGGTGATCGGCGCGACCGGCCCGAAGATCTCCGTGCTAGTCAGTTCGGCATCGGGTGGCACGTCGACGAGCACGGTCGGGCGGTAGAAGTACCCTGGGCCCGCCACCGGCTCGCCACCGACGAGTACCCGGGCGCCGCGCGCGACCGCGTCCTCGACTAAGTGCCGCACCTTCTCCCGGGCCTTGGCCTCGATCAGCGGGCCGACCTGAACCCCTTCGTCGCTGCCACGGCCGATGCGCAGCGAACCCATCTGTTCGGCCAACCGGCTGGAGAACTCCTCGACGACGTCGGCGTGCACGTAGAAGCGGTTGGCCGCGGTGCAGGCCTCGCCGATGTTGCGCATCTTCGCGACCATCGCCCCCGCCACGGCGGCATCTAGGTCAGCGTCGGCGAAGACCAGAAACGGCGCATTGCCGCCGAGCTCCATGGAGGTCCGCATGATCTGCTGAGCGCACTGTTCCAGCAGCAGGCGGCCCACTTGGGTGGAGCCGGTGAAGGACAGCTTGCGGGCCCGTCCGTCCCGGATCAGCGGCTCCATCAGCTGACCCGCACTCGAGCTGGGCACAACGTTGAGCACCCCGTCGGGCAGCCCGCACTCGGCCAGGATGTCGGCGACCGCGAGCAGCGACAGTGGGGTCAAATTGGCCGGCTTGAGCACCATCGTGGCGCCCGCCGCCACCGCCGGACCGATCTTGCGGGTGCCCATCGCGGTGGGGAAGTTCCAGGGGGTGATCAGCAGTGACGGCCCGACTGGCTGGCGCATCACCAGGACCCGCCCCGAGCCGCCCGGCGCCGTGGCGAACCCGCCGTCGATCCGCACGGCCTCCTCAGCGAACCACCGGAAGAATTCGGCGGCATAGCCGATCTCGCCGCGCGACTCGGCCACCGGCTTGCCCATCTCCAACGTCATCAGCAGCGCGAGGTCCTCCTGGCGGGCCAGCATCATCTCGTACGCGCGGCGCAGGATCTCGCCACGTTCCCGGGGTGGGTACCGGGCCCACTCCGCCTGTGCGGCGACCGCGGCGTCCAGCGCGGCCATCCCGTCCTCGACAGTGGCGTCAGCGACCGCGCGCAGCACCTCGCCGGTGGACGGGTCCTCCACATCGAAGGTCTTCCCGCCTCTGGCGGGTCGCCACTGGCCGTTGATGAACAGCTCGGCGGGAGCGGCGGCGGCGACAGCGTGTTCCCGGTCGCTCATGACGAGGTGACCTGTCCCTGGGTGGCCGATTCCTGGGTGGCCGGGGCGGGGGAGCGCGCTTCGACGAACAGGCCGACGATCCCGATCGCCGCGCTGGTCAGCGAGACCGCGAGCAGGGCCGGCGAGGTGGTCCCGGTGAGCGCATCGCCGAGCACCACCACCGCCACCGAACCAGGCACGATGCCCACAGTACCGGCCAAGTAATGGCGGAACCGGATCGACGACAGAGCGCAGCAGTAATTGAGCACCGCGAACGGCACCGCCGGGATCAGCCGCAAGGACGCCACCGCGAGCCAACCACGACGGCGCAATCGCGCGTTCACCGCCCGCGGCACCTTGCATTTGAGATAGGGATGCTCCAGATAGGGCGCCGTCGCCGCGCGGGCCAGCCGGCGGACCACACCGAAGGCCGCCACCGCGGACAACAGGGTCGCCGCGAGCGACAGAGCCACGCCCAGCACCGGCCCGAAGAGCAACCCGGCGGCGAGGGTGAACACCGTGCGGGGGACCGGTGCCATGGTCACCAGAGCATGCCCGAACAGGAACAACAGCGGCGCGGCGACACCGGCCGACTGCACCCAGGCGCGCATCCGCACTGGGCTGGGCACCGGCAGCACCGCCGCCGCGACGAGCACCGCAAGCACCAGAAGCACCGCGAGCAGCAGCCGGGTACGCCGCACGGCCAGTTCGCTCACGGCTGTCTGTACCTCCCGATACGGTCCGTGCTTGTCTTGGCGAGCGCACGCTACCGGCAGTGCTGACCGCCAGCGGGTTCAGGCGGGGGTGATGTTGGCGTTGAGGTGGAAGACGTTGTCGGGGTCGTACTTGGCTTTGATCCGGGCCAACCGCGCGTACTTGGCCGGGCCGTAAGACGCCCGCACCCGATCTTCTTCGTTGCCGGTCATGGAGTTCACGTACCCGCCCGAGTCTCTGGCGAACGGCCGCAGCGCGCTCCACAGCGACCGGACCCAGGCCCGGTCGGCGTTCAGCACCTCAGGGGTGGCGCCGATGCCGGCGATGTTGACGACATAGCGCGGTGCCCGCCGCCCGCCGAAGGCGGTCTCGTCATCGCCGATCGCCGAATACGCGCCGTCCAGGCGGAAAACCAGGCAGGAGCTCAACGGCGAGCGCTTGGCGGGCATATGATCCACGATCACTGAGATCACATCGTCGGTCAGCTCGTCAAGGTAGATCACTTCTTGGTAGCCGAGCAGCCCCCAGGGAGCGGTCTCATCGAGAGTCCGCTGCAACGCGACATAGGGGATGGGGGTGACGAGCTCGAACAGCGGCGGCAGCGCCTCCCGAATCGGCGCGACGAGCCGGGCGTGTTCCGCCGCGGAGGAGAACCCGACCACGATGAGCAGGTAACCGGGAGTGAAGTGATATCGAGAAGGTACGAAGGGCGCGGGCGGGGCGTTGAGCCCGATCGCAAGCTGAGCGCCGGCCTCGGCGGGCAAGTTGGGCACGACCTCGCGGGCCAGCCGCAACGCCTGTTTGCCATTGTCCATCCCCCAGAAAAACAATCCCAGGTGCACCTGCGGCCCCACCGGGTGTAGCTGGAACTCGAATGCCGTGACGACCCCGAAGTTGCCACCACCGCCGCGGACCGCCCAGAACAGATCGGCGTGCTCGTCCGGTGAGGCATGCACGTAGCGGCCGTCAGCGAGCACCACGTCGACCGAGACCAGGTTGTCGATCGTCAGTCCCTCCTTGTGGGTCAACCACCCGATGCCGCCACCGAGGGTCAGGCCACCGACGCCAGTGTGGCTGATCACCCCGGCGGGCACGGCTAAGCCATGCACCTGGGTTGCCGCGTCCAGCTCCGCCACGGTGGTGCCGCCGCCCACTTGGGCCAACCGAGTGTCAGCACAGACGGAGACATGGCGCATCGCACTGAGATCGATCATCAGTCCGTCGTCACAAACACCGGCCCCGGAAAACGCGTGACCCCCGCCACGCACCGAGACCTCGAATTCCTGTTCCCTCGCGAAGGTGAGTGTCGCCGCGATGTCAGCTGGTGACACACAGCGAGCTATCGCTACCGGACGGCGATCGATGTCGTTGTTCCACTGGATGCGCACCGTGTCGTAGTCGGCCTCCTCCGGCGTGATCACCTTGCCGGCCAGCACCATGCGGAGCGTTTCCAGATGATGAGACGAGACTTGCATCATGAAATAACTCCCAGGCCTCAGGTGAGCACCCGGCACGCGCCGGCGCATCATTAGTTGGTTTGCCTCAGTTTGCTGAAACCTCTGCTGGCTGAAACCCCGGCGATGAAGGGAGGGGTGGCCCGCGTCTTTTGTCGCCACCCCTCCCCGCCCAGTGGCACCGCACGCGACCATCCAGTGGCGCCGCCGCGACTCATCAGCTCTCGATGGAGCCGCCAGGACTACCGTTGGCGCTGCCACCCGCGCCACCGATGCCGTCACCGGCGCTGTTGACCTGGTCACCGAACGCGTTGAGGTTCGGACGTTCAGGCCGAGACCGCCCGGCCGGTGCCGCCATCGCCACCGACGCCGCCGTTGCCACCCCGGCCAGCACCTCCTCCGCGGGAGCCGCGCACCGTCAGCACGGTACGAGCCGGCAGCAGCTCGGCGTGCTGCCCGTCGATCTCCCCGAAACTCAGTGCATCAAACATCAAATCCTCCTAGGGAAAGTGACTCCGTGATACTTGGGCAAAAACACCGGATCGGTGGTATTGCCGATTCGACTTCTCTTACCCTGCCCAGGCGCGCCGCCACGAGCAATCAGTAACCGCACGTAAATCCGCAAAGCTGGCTACGTAGCCGGGAGTTGTTTTCCGAACACGTAGCCAGCGGCGACACCGACGTAGATCCCGCCCCCGGGTACCTACCGTGAACGTCACGGCTTCGGTGTGCTCCTATGCTCCGAGTGTGACAATACGCCGGGGGCGAGCCGAAACTGATGTGGTCGTCGTCGGGGCGGGCCCGACCGGGCTGATGGTGGCCAGTGAGCTGGCCCTGGCCGGGGTGGCCGTCGAGGTGATCGAGCGGCAGGCCGCGCCGAGCGGTCAGTCCCGCGGCGGCGGGGTCAACCCGCGAACCTCGGAAGTGCTGGCGATGCGGGGGCTGCTCGACGCGGTGACCGAGCGCGCCATTCCGATCGAGTTCGCCGGTGGTCATTTCGCTGGCCTGCCAGTGGCGCTGGACGCTCGTCCTTGGCGTACCCACTGCCCGGAGGGTGTCTTCATCCCGCAGGACCAGCTTGAGGAGGTTCTCGAGGCCCACCTGGGTGTGCTGGGCGTCGCGGTGCGTCGCGGCACCGAGCTGACTGGCGTGACCAGCGACGAAGCCGGTGTCGATCTCGTCGTGTCGGACCCTGGCGGCGCGGGCGTGGTGCGGTGCCGCTACCTCGTCGCCTGCGATGGTGCGCACAGCACGGTTCGGAAGCTGACCGGCGTGGCCTTCCCGGGGCGGCCCGGGACGCTGGCCGCGGTCAGCGCGGATGTTGAGCTGGCGGCACTGTCCTCGACGGTGCCGCGGTCGGTGACACACATCAGCACGCTCACCCACACCGGCGGGGGGTACTGGATGCTGCTGCACCCACTAGGCAATAGCGAGTGCACCGGTCTGTACCGGGTGGTGTTCGGTGGTCCGGAGCAGGAGACCTTGTCCCGCCAGGACCGCGGTCACCGCGGCGGAGGTGGCGCGGGCGTTGACCGCGGTCCACGGCCCGGAAACCGAGCTGGGGGAGCTGCGGTGGGGCTCCCGGTTCAGTGACGCCACCCGGCAGGTCACCGACTACCGGTGCGGCCGGATCTTGTTCGCGGGCGATGCCGCGCACATTCACTCACCCGTTGGGGGACAGGGCCTCAACCTCGGCGTGCAGGACGCGATGAACCTCGGCTGGAAGCTAGCCGCCCACGTGCAGGGGCGCGCGCCGGCCGGTCTGCTCGACAGCTACCACATCGAGCGCCACCCAGTGGCCGCCCGGGTACTCGCGACGACGCGCGCTCAGAACGTGCTGATGAGCCCGCCGCCGGACGCCGACGACGTGCGAGCTCTGCGCGAGATCGTCATCGACCTCGCTCGGCTGCCCGACGCGAACCGCTACCTGACCGGGCTGATGACTGGATTGGACCTGCGCTACGGCCTCGGCGACCCCGATCCGCTGGTCGGCGCCCGGATGATCGACCTGTCACTGGAGACGGAAGGGGGTCCGACCACGGTCAGCGCGCTGCTGCGGTCCGGACGCGGGCTGCTCCTGGAGCTCGGCGAGCCTCCGCCGTACCCGACGCCGGTGCCCGACAGTGTCGAGCGGGTTGTCGCACGGGTGATCGACTCGCCTGTGGGCACCGCATTGGGCGCCTCAGAAGGTGTTGACCGCGTGCTGGTCCGACCCGACGGTCACGTCGGCTGGGCCGGTGTCGGCCCGAGCTCCTCACCTGAGCCCGCGCTGCGGCGCTGGTTCGGCGCCACCCCGATCACGCCATCGTTCGCAGGTACTCAGCGAGACGATCGAAAGTGAGCGACGCGCCGTCCCGCATCCCCGTGGTGAGCGCCGCGTCGCGCGCAGTGTTCGACGGGTAGCGAATCGTGTTCGTGATCATCGTCTTTCCCGCCTCCTCGACGAGGGTCAGCGTGTTGACCGTTTCGGGCCAGTTGCCGCCCCACGACTCGGTGGAGACGAGCCGTTCGGGCGGCGTGATCTCTCGATACACGCCGCGCATCTCCATCTCGGTGCCGTCAGACTGGCGCCAGACAAAGTGCCACGCCCCGCCCGGACGGAATTCGATTTCGCAGACGGGCATGGTCCAGCCTTCCGGCCCGAGCATCCAATGCGGCAGGTGCTTTGCGTTGGTCCAAGCTTCGAAGACGAGCGCGGGGGGCGCGTCGAAGACGCGCGTCATGACGATCTCCCAATCCGACGGCATCGTGAAGATCGTGGTGCTCACTTTATTTGTCGCGTCCATGATTGCCTTCCGTTTCTTGCACGTGTTGTAGGTACTTATCCAGCCGTCCGCAGCTCTCGTCCCAACAGCGGCGATAGTTTTCGGCCCACTCGGTGACCTCCTTGAGCGGCGCCGCCTCGAGCCAGCAGGGGCGCCACTGCGCCTCGCGGCCGCGCGCGATGAGGCCGGCGCGCTCAAGCACCCGGAGGTGTTTGGAGACCGCGGGGCCGCTCATCGGAACGGCCGCGAGAGCTCCTTGACCGTGGCCGCGCCCAAGGCGAGGCGGGCGAGAATCGCGCGGCGCGTGGGGTCAGCGAGGGCGGCGAAGGTGGTGCTCAGCTGATCAGTTGTCATGAGTATCCAATCAGTTGGTTATCTAACCAAGTAGTTATATTATATATGTCAGGGAATCGCCGAGTCCCGCAGCGCATACAGCCATGATGCCGTCGGCGACTTCGGCGGGGTATGCCGTGGCCGATCAGCGACTGCCGGGCGCTGATCGGGGGATGTCGACGAAGCGTAGGGGGCGCCGAAGGACGTCGGCGAGGATGCCGGTCTGCTCGACTGGGGACAGGGTCTGTGGTCCGGTGAGTCGGTAGGCCTGTCGATGCGATCGGCCAGGACTGCGGTGGCGGGGCGGCGGGTGATGGGAAACGTGTGAATACCTTGCTGGTGGTCTACTTCACTTTGCCGGGGCACTGGGGGTGCGATCAGGGCCCCGGCAAAGTCGCAGGAACACCAGTGAACTGCGGCTATGCCCGGCAGCAAGCGTGCGAGCCGGTGAGGGCGGGTCCTGTCGATCTCTTCGTTCGTGATCTACCCTACTGTTGCCGAGTTCGACAGCGGAGCCGCTAGAGAC
>JBOHFJ010000179.1:0-9996 GCA_050699655.1 Pseudonocardiaceae bacterium | reverse complement strand
TCGGCCGGCACTTCTCCTGGCCGACGTAGTGCGCCCAGCCGCCGCCGTTGACCCCCTGGCAGCCGGTGAGTATCACCAGCGCGAGGAACGACCGGTAGGTCTGGTCGGAGTGGAACCAGTGGTTGGTGCCCGCGCCCATCAGGATCATCGACCGGCCGCCGGAGCGCTCGGCGTTGTCGGCGAACTCCCGGCCGATCCGCTCCGCCGCCGCCGCCGGCACCCCGGTGATCGACTCCTGCCAGGCCGGGGTGTAGGGCTGCTCGGCGTCGTCGTACCCGGTGGGCCAGCTGCCCGGCAGACCTGGCCGGTGCACTCCATACTGGGCCAGCAGCAGGTCGAACACCGTGGTGACCAGCCTGCCGGCGACCATCCGGGTCGGCACCCCCCGGCGCAGCACGCCAGGTGTGTCGGTGTCGAACCGAGGCAGGTCGACCTCGGCGGTGACGTCGGAGCCGCCGTACGCGGTGAGCAGCGGGTCCACGCCGTGCAGCTCGAGGTTCCAGCGGCCTTCGCCGGAGTGGGTGAACCGGTGACCCAGTGAGCCATTCGGGACCACGGGTTGCCCGGTGGCCGCGTCCAGCAGCACGGTTTTGGACTCCGCGCCCTCGCCGGTGTCGCCCAAGTCGGCCGCGGTGAGGAATTTACCGGGAACGTACGCCTCGCCCCGTTTGTCGAGGGTGATCAGGAAGGGCAGGTCGGTGAAGCGCTTGAGGTAATCGATGAACCGCGGCGTCTGGCGGTCGACGAGGAATTCTTTGAGGATCACGTGCCCCATGGCCATGGCCAGCGCGGCGTCGGTGCCCGGTCGCGCCGGCAACCATTCGTCGGCGAACTTTGTGTGGTCGCCGTAGTCCGGCGACACGACGATCACTTTTTGGCCCCGGTACCGGGCCTCGGTCATGTAATGCGCGTCCGGAGTGCGGGTGACCGGGACGTTGGACCCCCACATGATCAGGTAACCGGCGTCGAACCAGTCGGCGGATTCGGGCACGTCGGTCTGGTCGCCGAACACCTGCGGGGAAGCCTCGGGAAGATCGGCGTACCAGTCGTAGAACGACAGCATCGCCCCGCCGATCAGCGAGATGAACCGGGCCCCGACGGCGTGGCTGACCATCGACATCGCCGGGATCGGGGAGAATCCGGCTATCCGGTCGGGACCGTAGCGTTTGATGGTGTGCACATGCGCGGCCGCCGCGATCTCGGTCGCTTCCCACCACTCGGCGCGCACAAACCCGCCCATGCCGCGGGCCGCTTTGTACCGGCGGGACTTCTCGGGGTCCTCGGCCACATCAGCCCAGGCCAGCACGGGATCCTTGAGCCGCTGTTTCGCCTCCCGGTACAGTTCCAGCAATGTGCCGCGCACATACGGGTAGCGCACTCTGGCTGGCGAGTAGGTGTACCAGGAGAATGACGCACCTCGCGGGCAACCGCGGGGCTCGTACTCGGGCTTGTCCGGGCCGATCGAGGGATAGTCAGTCTGCTGCGCCTCCCAGGTAATGATCCCGTCCTTGACGTAAATCTTCCACGAGCAGGAACCGGTGCAGTTCACCCCGTGGGTCGAGCGCACCACCTTGTCATAGGCCCAGCGATCCCGGTAGAACACGTCAGCCGACCGGCCACCGATCTGGTGCAGCGTACGCAGATCATCAGAGGCGTCTCCGCGCTGAAAATGCCTGCCGATTCGCAGCAGTGAATCGGTGAGACCAGTGTCCATTCCGACACTCGCGCTGCTCTCGGGGGAATCGAGCACGGACGCCACCTCTTCGGGTGATGATTCGCGTTCACGGGGTTAACCCTGTGACTCTAGACGGCGCTTTCGTGGCCATCAAGAAGAAGCGTTACGGCTCACATTGCCGTCGAGATGACGGTGCGGCGCGCGTAACGCGCCGTTCACATTCCCAGTCTGCCTGATGACGCGTCGTCAACCCCGTGAGCTGCCCCAACGCGTGAAGTCCCGCAGTCCGCGCATGCCCAGGTAGAGCGTAGGTCAAGCGCGAGTAAAAGCTTTGACGTCACACAGTTTCCGACTGGTTCACATCCCGAAACATTCCAGTTACCTCACGCTGGGTGATCGATCCACTCTAGGTGTGACGGGCAAATCGAGGCACCGGTCATGGTATCAGCAATGTGCGCCGAACCGCTGACTTGCTGGTACGACAGCCACATTTTGTGATTTTCGAGGTGTTGTCGCTGGTCGTGACATGCCCGTTGCGCGCCGGTGACATCGCCAGCGGGACCCCAGAGGCCTTGATCAAGCAGCTATGCCGAACACTCCCGGGGTCTGATAGGTTGCCGGAAATGATCATAAGTTGATGACGTGGGAAGGCGGTGCGAAGCGAACTTGGGAGCGACTCATCTTGTCGGGTCCATAGAACCTTCGAGCCCAGTACGAATCAGGCTTCGCGAGTCGAATAGCGCCAAATACCCAGCATAGATGGATCATCAAACCCAAAACAGCCATGCCGTACTTTCCTTTCATTGCGGCAATAATGGGAAATGCGAGAAGTGTGAGAACTGCGAGTACGACGATGATGGCGGACAGGACACTGCCAGTGGCAGACAAAATGATCAACTCTCTTCGTCGGTGCTGTTTTGGGAACGATATCGGGTGGACCGTGGACAGCGCTTGACTGTCAGCATAGGTTCGTGGCGTGGAGTCCGGAGCCGCCGCCGCGGATCGTGTTCGCCGAGGGTGAAGGAGAGAACATGCCCCCGCTGAGTCGACGCCGAGTGGTGGGTACCGCCGCTGGGGTAGCGGGGGCCGCGCTGATTTCCGGCCTGCTGCCGCCCAGTGTGCGCGCGGCGCTGGCGGTGGGGCCACCCACCGGCGGCTCGCTGCGCGAGATCCGGCACGTGGTCTGTTTGATGCAGGAGAACCGTTCCTTCGACCACTACTTCGGCACGCTGGCGGGGGTGCGCGGCTTCGGAGACCCCCGCGCCATCACCCTGTCCACTGGGCGCTCGGTCTTCCATCAGCCGGACACCGTCAACCCCGACGGTTACCTGCTGCCCTTCCATCTCGACACCACCACCTCCAGCGCCCAGGCGATCCCCTCGACCAGCCACGCCTGGAGCGTTCAGCACGCGGCCTGGAACGGGGGCGCGATGGACAGCTGGCTGCCCGCCCACCGCGCGGCCGACCAGCAGAACGGCCCCTACGTGATGGGCTACTACACCCGCCGGGACATCCCTTTCCAGTTCGCCCTGGCCGAGGCGTTCACCATCTGTGACGGCTACCACAGCTCGGTCCTGGGCCCGACCTGCCCCAATCGCCTGTACTGGATGACCGGGACCATCGATCCCGGGGGCGCGCACGGTGGACCCGTCATCACGAATGTCGCTCCCAAGCCCTACTACACCTGGACCACCTACGCCGAGCGGCTCGAGCGAGCCGGCGTGAGCTGGAAGGTCTACCAGCAGCTCGACAACTACGGCTGCAACATGCTGGAGCGCTTCCAGCGGTTTCGCGACGCGAGGCCGGGAGAGCCGCTCTACGACAAGGGCATGGCCAGCGGTGACGTTTTCGCCTTCGAGGACGATGCCCGCAACGATCGCCTGCCCACCGTCTCCTGGATCATCCCCACCAGCTACCAGTCGGAGCATCCCGACTACCTGCCCGCCGCTGGCGCCGACTTCGTGGCCAGCAAGATCGAGGCCATCGCCGCCAACCCCGAGGTGTGGGCGAAGACGGCGTTCATCCTCAGCTACGACGAGAACGACGGCATCTTCGACCACGTCCCCCCGCCCACGCCGCCCGCCGGCACGGAGCGCGAGTTCGTCGGAGGCCTGCCCATTGGCGGCGGCTTCCGGGTGCCCTGCATCATCGTCTCGCCGTGGACGCTCGGCGGCTGGGTCGCGCCCGAGCGCTTCGATCACACCTCGGTGCTCCGGTTCCTGGAGCAGGTCACCGGCGTGGTGGAGCCCAACATCAGCGACTGGCGGCGCCAGACGTTCGGCGACCTAACCTCCGCCTTCCGTTTCAGTTCAGCCCGAGTCTCGCCCCGGCTGCCACGCACCTCCAGCCAGCTCCAGCGGGCCCAGCGGGAGGTGACCACACTCCCCAAGCCGCCGCTGCCGCAAGCGCACCAGGTTCTACCCTTCCAGGAGCCCGGCACCCGGCCCCACACTCGGGTTCAGCGGCCCACCGCGTAGCCCTGCATGCCCCGGGCGTTCGCTCCGGCCCGGAGCAGCCCGGTGCGGGGATCGCGGGCCACCGCTGAGAGCCGGCCGAGCGACCACGGGCCGGCGTCCACCACGAGATGCCCCCGCGCACGGAGCTCGTCCATCGCGCGCTCGCCGAGGCGCGACTCGACCACCAGCTCACCTGGCCGCCAGGAACGAGGGTACAACGAGCTGGGAATCGCCCCGGTGTGCCAGGCCGGCGCGTCGATGGCCGCCTGCAGGTTCGCCCCGCCCACCGTGTGCGCCAACCAGAAGCAGAGCTGCCAGGCGTCCTGCTGGTCAGCACCCGGTGTGCCGAACGCCAGGTTCGACACACCGCCGCGCAGCGCCAGGGACGGCGACAGCGTGCTGCGCGGCCGCCGCCCCGGCACCAGCGAGCTCGGCAGCCCCGGCTCCAGCCAGAACATCTGCGCCCGGGTGCCCAGGCAGAACCCCAGCCCGGGGATCGCTGGTGAGGACTGCAGCCACCCACCCGAGGGTGTGGCGGAGACGATGTTCCCCCACCGGTCGACGACATCCACGTGCACCGTGTCACCCGGGTTGTCACCGTGGCTGTCACCGGGGCAGAGCGCGCTCATGATCTCCGGTTCGCTCCCGCCGAGACCCCGGCCTTCCACCACGAACGCCGGCAGCCTCGGGCTGCGGCCACCCGGTGAACCTGGCCGCAGCTCCAGCGACGCCCGCTCGCCGACCAACTCCCGGCGCCCGGCGGTGTAGCCGGGTGAGAGCAGATCCGCCAGCGGCACGTCCGCGCTGTCGCCGTACCACGCCTCGCGGTCGGCGAAGGCCAGCTTGGCGCACTCCGTCGCCAGATGCACGGTGGTAGCGGTGGGCACGCCGTCGACGTAGCGCAACTCGTCAGCGAACCCGCTCAGCAGCAGGAGCTGCTGAGCGAGCACCGGCCCCTGCGACCACGGCCCGCACTTGGCCAGCGTCCACTCGCCGAGCTCGACGGTCACCGCCGGCTCGTAGCTCGCCGACCACCGGGCGATGTCCTCGCCGGTCAGCAGGCCAGCGTGCACACGCCCGGAATCGTCGCGCGCAGCCTGGCGGCACCACGAATCCACCGCCTCGGCGACGAACCCCTGGGACCACGCGCGACGGGCGGCATCGATCTGCGCCTCCCGGCCGGTTGTGGACCCAGCCTGGGCTAGTAGCCGCTCCCAGGTGTCGGCCAGCATCGGGTTGGCGTGCTTGATCGCCGGTGGCCGGCCGGCTGGCAACCACAGCGCCGCCGACGTCGGCCAGTGCTCGGTGAACAGCTCAGCCACTGCGGCCACCGTCGCGCTGAGCCGCTCCAGCACCGGGAAACCGCCGCGCGCGTAGGAGATCGCATAGCTGAGCACGTCCCGCAGTGGCTTGGTTCCATGATCACGCAACAGCGTCAGCCACGCGTCCCACGCGCCCGGCACGGTGGCCGCCAGCAGCCCCGTGCCGGGCACCAAGTCCAGCCCCAGCGCGGAGTAGCGCTCCGGCGCCGCCGCCGCCGGAGCCACCCCCTGCCCGCACAGAACGCGTGGCGTCGAGTCACCGGCGGTGGCGAACACCGCGGGTACCTCTCCACCGGGACCGTTGAGGTGCGGCTCCACCACCTGCAACACGAAACCGGCGGCGACCACCGCGTCGAAGGCGTTGCCGCCGTCCTCCAGCACGGCCATGCCCGCTGCCGAGGCGAGCCAGTGCGTCGAGGCCACCATGCCCTGAGTCCCGACGAGCTCAGGGCGCGTGGTGAACATGTCTCAACGTAAACCCGTGAACTCCGCTGTCAGCGGAGCACGCCGCGGCTGCTGCGGCCTCGCAGCGCTCCCAGCACACCGGTGGCGATGAACAGCACGATACCGACGATCGCCAGCCACAGCAGCGCCTTGAAGGCGAACCCGACGACGACAAACACGAGCCAGAGCACCAGCAAGGCGAGAATCAGACCCATGACGGCACCACCTTCGACTGCGACCCCGTGCTGGGGTCTTGTGATCGCAGGGTTCCCACCCGTGATCCGTGCCAAACGGGCGAGTTGGGGTCTGTTGCGGTAATCAGGGTCGGGGTCGGGGAGAACCCTCATGCGCCTGGTGGCGCGGTGCGGCATCGTAGGAGTTGTCGGTCGCACAGCCTGGGCGCAGCGCCGGGACGCCCAGCCAAGAGATCGTCAGCTGGGCCCGGGTCGTCATTCGGGGCGACCCGGTCCCTTTCGCTTTTGTCATCATGCCGCGTCCGTGGTCCATTTCTGGGGTCCATTTCTGGGGTCTATTTCAGGGGCCCATAGTCAACGGCGCAGCCGAGCTCCCACGCCGGACAGGTAGACGCCCAGGCCGAAGATGAGCAACGCGATCGGCACGTGGGCGGCGATCAGCCCGTCCGCGCCCGCCTTGCTGATCGCCTCGCCCAGCCCGGTTTGGACGATGATCAGCACCAGCAGGCCGAGGGTGCCGGGGGTGAGCGCGGAGTGCGCGCGCCGCAGCCTGAGCGCGGCCAGCGCGGTGGCCAGGGCCAGCACGACGACGACGAAGCCGCTCATTTCATGCACCCTGATCCAGGCATCGCGGCCCGTGCGGTCGATAAATTCACCCGCCCACACCGCCTGCAGCAGCACGCCGAGCAGGGTCAGCCCGTTCAGGATGGAGAACATCCGAACAGCGCCGGCGCTGGAAGGATCATCGGTGCGGCGACCGGCCCCGGTCGAGCTGCTCATGGTGTGCTCCGTGCGGGCGGGGTTGACCATCAGGTGTCGAGACATCACCGTACGCGCTGGTGGGCGGCCTCGGTGTCCGCCCGCGGGCGTTAGTCTGGTGGCCGTGGCCCTCACGCTGACCGGGGTCAACCGGTATCCGATCAAATCCTGTCGCGGCCACTCGGTCGAGCGGGCCGTGGTCGAGCCGTGGGGCCTGGCCGGTGACCGGCGGTGGATGCTTGTGGACGCCGAGGGTCTGGTGGTGACGGCGCGCCAGCACCCGCGGCTGGTGCTGGTCACCCCGGAGCCCGACGCGGGCGGGCTGCTGGTGCGGGCGCCGGATGCCGGTCCGCTGCTGGTGAGAACACCGGATGGGGCCGCGCTTACCAACGCCCGGGTCTTCACCAGCGAGTTGGTTGCGGCACCCGCCTCCGATGAGGCGCACGCCTGGTTCAGTGAGGTGGTCGGCAAACCGGTCCGGCTGGTATACCTCGATGACCCCACCCGGCGCCGGCCGAACCCCGCCTACAGTCGGGAGGACGATCGGGTGTCCTTCGCGGACGGCTACCCGCTGCTGCTGGCCACCGAGGAGTCCCTGGCCGCGCTGAACGACCTGATCGCCGCGGGACCGCGCGCCCAGGAGGGGCCGATGTCGATGACGCGGTTTCGGCCCAACCTGGTCGTCGCGGGCGCACCGGCCTGGGCCGAGGACCGCTGGCGGGTGCTGCGCATCGGCTCCGTGCGCTTCCGGGTAGCGAAGGCCTGCGACCGCTGCGTGTTCACCACAATCGACCCTGACACCGCGAGCCGGGGCAAAGAGCCGCTCACCACGCTCGCCCGCTGCCGGCGGTGGGATGGCAAGACGTGGTTCGCGATCAACCTCATCCCCGATTCCGCCGGCGCGGTCCTGCACCTCGGTGACCAGGTCGAGATCCTGGAGCAGGTGCGGACCAACGAGCCGCTGCGCTAGGGCCGGTTTGGTTGCGGGCGTGCGCTCGACGTACACTGTGCCGTCGGCGCGAGCGGCGTGCCGGTTCTCGCGTGTCTGCAGGTATCTGCGCAGGCTTCCTGCTCAGCGGTGCGTCACCGCACTTGATGTGATGCCTCCCCCACGTCGTGGAACTGGCTGGTGCCCGAGTCGTGGCCAGGCCGCGACTCGGCGGCACGGCGTAACCAGCAGGAACGCGGAGGACATGGGCAAGAAGGACGGAGCGATCGAGGTCGAGGGCCGGGTGGTTGAACCACTGCCCAACGCGATGTTTCGGGTCGAGTTGGAGAACGGTCACCGCGTTCTCGCGCATATCAGTGGCAAGATGCGCCAGCACTACATCCGCATCCTGCCCGAGGATCGGGTGGTCGTGGAGCTCTCACCCTACGACCTGTCCCGCGGCCGCATCGTCTACCGCTACAAGTAAGAACCATCACCAGGAGAGATGACGTGAAGGTCAAACCGAGCGTCAAGAAGATCTGTGACAAGTGCAAGGTGATCCGCCGCCACGGCGTGGTCATGGTGATCTGCGAGAACCTGCGTCACAAGCAGCGCCAGGGTTGAGCGGAGCACGACGTCGCTGGTCCACGACGTGAGAAGACCTCCCCGCACCACCCGATCCATGCGGGATCGGTCCACCCCCGGATGCCAGGCCGGGGCCCGCGGGCGACGAGCACCGTCGTCTTGCGGGACGGACGGGGAGCAGACCTGGAGACGACGAGACAGGAGACCCGCCGCGCATGGCCCGACTCTCGGGCGTCGATCTTCCCCGCGACAAGCGGATGGAGATCGCGCTGACCTACATCTACGGCATCGGCCGTACCCGCTCCCACGAGATCCTCAGCGCC
This sequence comes from Pseudonocardiaceae bacterium, assembly GCA_050699655.1. GTDB lineage: Bacteria > Actinomycetota > Actinomycetes > Mycobacteriales > Pseudonocardiaceae. Next base: position 1,310 of record JBOHFJ010000179.1, on the reverse strand, counting down.
ACCGGGGTGAGCCCCGATCTGCGCACCAAGGATCTTACCGACGATGATCTCGCTCGGCTGCGGGACTACATCGAAGAACACTGCAAGGTCGAGGGTGACCTCCGTCGCGAGGTCCAGGCCGACATCCGCCGGAAGATCGAGATTGGTTGCTACGAGGGTCTGCGGTGGCGCCGCGGGCTGCCCGTGCGCGGTCAGCGGACCAAGACCAACGCCCGCACCCGCAAGGGCCCGAAGAAGACGGTCGCCGGCAAGAAGAAGACCGGCAAGAAGTAAGCGCCCCGGACAACCGGCGCAGGACAACCGGCGCAGGACAACCGGTGCCAGGCCAACCAACTCAGGCCAGCCAACCCAGACCTTATGTTGTAGGAGTGCAATCGCATGCCACCCAGAGCACGAGCAGGTGCCGGCGTCAAGAAGGTTCGGCGCAAGGAAAAGAAGAACGTCGCGCATGGCCATGCGCACATCAAGTCGACGTTCAACAACACGATCGTTTCGATCACCGATCCCACTGGAGCGGTGATCGCGTGGGCGTCCGCCGGCCACGTGGGGTTCAAGGGCTCGCGCAAGTCCACCCCGTTCGCCGCGCAGATGGCCGCCGAGAGCGCGGCGCGCAAGGCCGCTGAGCACGGGATGAAGAAGGTCGATGTCTTCGTGAAGGGCCCGGGTTCGGGCCGCGAGACGGCAATCCGATCGCTACAGGCCGCCGGCCTTGAGGTCGGCACTATCCAGGACGTGACCCCGCAGCCGCACAACGGCTGCCGGCCGCCGAAGCGGCGCCGGGTCTAGGGCGCGGGGAGGAGCAGCGGAGATGGCTCGATACACCGGACCTGTCACTCGCAAGTCCCGTCGGCTCAAGACCGACCTGGTCGGCGGCGACCAGGCCTTCGAGCGCCGGCCGTATCCGCCTGGCCAGCACGGCCGGGCCCGGATCAAGGAAACTGAGTACCTCCTGCAGATGCAGGAAAAGCAAAAAGCCCGCTTCAGCTACGGCGTCATGGAAAAGCAGTTCCACCGGTACTACGAGGAGGCCAACCGCCGCTCCGGCAAGACTGGTGACACTCTGCTGCAGATCCTGGAGACCCGGCTGGACAACGTTGTCTACCGCGCGGGCCTGGCTCGTACCCGTCGCCAGGCGCGCCAGTTGGTGACCCACGGGCATTTCCTGGTCAACGGCGTCAAGGTCAACGTCCCCAGCCTGAGAGTGGCCAAGTTCGACATCATCGACGTCAAGCCCAAGTCGGTGCCGACGCTGCCGTTTGTGGTGGCCAAGGAGACTGTGGGCGACCGCCCGGTGCCGGGGTGGCTGCAAG
>JBOHFJ010000178.1:0-9997 GCA_050699655.1 Pseudonocardiaceae bacterium | reverse complement strand
GTCATCAGGGCGCGAGCTCGGGGCCGCCGTCGCGGAGGCCAGTCGCCGCTTCGAGGGCGACTGGCGACCGCCGAGCTATCGGGGGGTGCGCCCTATGTGGGCACGCTCGGCGGTCACGCGGGAATCTGGTGGTGCGGTGACGTGATCACTTTCGCGGCGATCCGCCGACGTGGGCAGGCCAAACCGGCTGCCGTCTGTTGCCGTCTGTTCTCTCAGTGTCACCTTTTCGGTCCAGCAGGATCTACGGTGGGCCGACCAACCAGAGGGGAATGAATGCGATGACCGAACAAGAACAGCCCCGAACCCGGCTCGCGCAGCTCCTGCGGCAGCAACACGTCACACTGGAGGAGTTCCGGAAGAACTACCAGCGGGACGCCAATGGGACCGCGCTCAGTGAACGGCAGGCCTACCGTTGGGTGACAGGAGAGCTGCGCGGACTGCCCTACCCGCAGGCGCAGGCCGCGCTGCACCGGCTCGACGACGCGCACCTCGCCCTGGCGCGCGCCGCCGACGCCCGGGACCGGGTGCAGCCCGACGAGCTGGACAGCCTCGGCGGGGTGTGCACCTTCAGCCGACCGCGCCAGCTCTACTACGCCGCCGACGCGCTGTCCTGGGGTGGCCGGGCCGAGGCCGACCGCGCCGAGCGCCGCGCCCTGGACGCGCTGGACGCCTACGCTGGGGCACCGGCCCAGGACCGGGCATTCGGCGGAGTGGCCGGCACCCGTAGCGCGCTGACGGTCGCCCGGGTGCACCGAGGCGAGATCGACGGCGCCGCGGAAGCGCTCGCCCCGGTGCTCAAGCTCCCGGTCGCCCAGCGCATTCACGGGATCGTGACCTCGGTTGAGCACGTCCGCACCGCGCTGCGTGCCATCAAGGACCCCGGCCGGGACGCGATCAACCTGGCCGGCGCCATCGAAGGCTGGACAGCCGAGCGCCTGACACTCCCAGAATGACCGAGACCAGGCCCTAATCCATCCTCAGAAGACAGCGCGCACCCGATTCTGTCAGGGCTCACCGTTAGCGTCCGGGACGTGAACGAGCACCGGTTTCTCGATCGACTGACGCGTGGCGACCCCCGCAACGTCCGGTTCGCGGAGCTGTGCAGCCTGGTGAAGGCACTCGGCTTCGAGCAACGGCGCATCAGCGGAAGCCACTACATCTTTGCTCACCCGGCGTTCCCAGAGATCCTCAACCTGCAGCAGGTGCATGGCCAAGCCAAGCCCTACCAAGTCCGTCAGCTCCTGCGACTGGTGGAACGCTACAATCTGACCTTGGAGGGTGAGCGGTGAACGACTATCATATCAACGTCTTCTTCAGCGAGGACGACGGCGGATACATCGCCGACATACCCGATCTTGATTCCTGCTCGGCGTTCGGCGAGACCCCCCAGCAGGCGGTGACTGAAGTGCTGCGCGCCAAGGAAGCCTGGCTAGCCGTGGCTGCCGAGGCTGGCCAAGGCATTCCCGAACCACGCTACCGACCAGCCATCTACATCCGCTGAGGTCACCACCCAAGCCCACATCGATCAGAGCCGCGCCGACGAGATCCTCGACAGTTGGGCGTTGCGCCCACAACGTGGCGACCCCCGCCCACAACACCAGTGAACGGCTCGGTGCTCCGCCGGGGTCGCGCCGCCGTGGGTCCGCCGTGCTGGCTGTCGGCTGTTGTCTTCTGTCGCCGTCTGTTCTCCCAGTGTCACCTTTTCGGCCCAGGGTGATCTACGGTGAGCCGACCATTCAGAGGGGAACAAGTCGGATGACCGATCAAACGCCGCCCCGGACGCGGCTGGAGCAGCTACTGCGGCAACGGCACCTCACGCTGGAGGAGTTCCGGAAGACCTACCAGCGAGCCGCCAACAGGACCGTGCTCAGCGAACGGCAGGCGTACCGGTGGGTCGCCGGGGAGTTGAGCGGGCTGCCCTACCCGGCGGCGCAGGGCACACTGGAGGAGATGTTCGGCGAGCCAGTGACCCGGCTGTTCGGCCCGCCCTACGGCATCGAGGCGCTGCGGCCCTGCCAGGTTGGATCAGCGTCGAGTCGAGGTACGGCGCGGACGGACTGGGAAGGACAGGTGATTACCACGAGCGCGGACCGGGCTCGTGACTTCCTCAGCCGCATCGAAGTCGCCAATGTCGGAGCGGAAACGCTCGACCAACTGGCCGACGACGTGCGCCGGCTGGTGGTCGCCTATCTCCAGCAGCCACTGCCCACGCTGCTCAGTGATCTGGTCGGCACTCAAGATCGCGCATTTACTTTGTTGGAAGGGCGCCAGCGCCCGCAACAGTCCCGGGACCTCTACCTGGTCGCCGGGATCACCTGCGGCCTGATGGCCATGGCTTCCCAGGATCTCGGCGTCCCTCACGACGCGATGACCCAGGCCCGCACCGGCTACGCCTGCGCGGACAACGCCGGCCACGACGGGTTACGCGCCTGGACTCGTGGCCTGCAGGGGAACATCACCTACTGGTCAGGACAATTTGAGGATTCGCTGCGCTACACCCAACTCGGCACTGAGGCCGCAGCCCGCAGCCGGGGCACCGCCGGAGTGTTCCTGGCCAGCAGCGAAGCCCGAGCGCTGGCTGCGCTGAACCGGCCAGACCAAGTCCATCTCGCCGTGGCCCGGGCGGCCGCGGCACGAGACCGCGTGCAGCCCGACGAACTGGACATCCTCGGCGGGATATGCAACTTTAGCCGCCCTCCCCAGCTCCACTACGCCGCCGAAGCGCTCTCCTGGGGCGGCGCACCGGAGGCCGGCCGCGCCGAACAATTCGCCCTTGAAACCCTGAACGCCTACGCCGCAGCACCGCAGGGCAGCTCCATCAGAAACGAAGCAAACACCCGCGGCGCACTCGCGGTCGCCCGCGTGGCCAGAGGCGAGGTTGATGGCGCAACCGAAGCACTCACCCCGGTACTGGAACTTCCCCCAGATCAGCGCACCCACACGATCGTGACCTCAGTGGAACGGGTACGCACCGCGCTGCAGACACTCAAAGACCCCGGCCGCACCGCCATCGAACTGGCCGGCGCCATCGAAGCCTTCACCGCCCAGCGCCTGGCACACACCCGATAACCGACCCGACCGCATCCACACTGATGGCGAGCGGCGAGCACTGGAAGCGCTGGTACGTGCGAGCTGTGGCGCTCGCCGAGCATCGATACGAACAGTGGATCAAGGAGGTGGGATCGTGACCGAGTGGCACACGTGGGACGAGGTGAGCGCGGAGTTGGGCGACGCGCTCGGCAGCGCCGAAGAGCGCGTGCGGCGCGTCGAGCAGCTGCGCCGTGGGCTGGTGTTGCGGCGGCTGGTCGAGCAGCGCAAACGGGCCGGGCTGCGCCAGGTCGACGTGGCCGAGCGGATGGGTGTGTCGAAGGCCCGGGTCAGCCATATCGAGCACGGGGCGGTCGCGACGATCGAGCTGCTTGCCCGGTACCTTGACGCCATCGGTGGCCGTTTGGAGATCACCGCGGCGTTCGACGGCGGAAGCGAACGCGTGGTGCTGGACTGGCCGGCCGCCTGATACCCGCTGTGCTCTTGCCGACCCCCAGCACCGGTCACGAAAGACGCGGTGTCGTCGGGGGCCTCCCCACCTTCGCGGCGGCCCCGGCGAGCCAGGACAGGCAGTCGCGAACGTGCTTGAGTTCTTGGTACTTGACGTTGGAGATCTTCAGAGCGCCGGGGCAGGCCCGGCCTCAAGACCACGTAGCTGCCTGAAACGGGCTGGCGATCAGCGGTTGCACGTTCATCCTCGCCTTCGGCATGGGGGTGGGCTGTGGTTATCCCTGCTCACTCCCGTCCGGTATTACCCAGTGCGACGTTTCCACCGCCCACCTTCGCCGGGGGCATACCGATGTGGGCACGCCGTGCTTGCGCCTTCTATGTCTTCTGTTGCCTTCTGTTCTACCAGGGTCACCTTGTCGGCCCAGGGGATCTACGGTGAGCCGACCGATCAGAGGGGAACGAGTCGAGATGATCGAGCAAGCGCCGCCCCGGACACGGCTGGAACAGCTCCTGCAGCAGCGGCATCTCACGTTGGAGGAGTTCCGGAAGAACTACCAGCGAGCAGCCAACGGGACCGTGCTCAGCGAACGGCAGGCGTACCGTTGGGTCGCTGGCGAACTGAACGGGCTGCCCTACCCGGCGGCACAGGGCACACTGGAGGAGATGTTCGGCGAGCCAGTGGCCCGGCTGTTCGGGCCGCCCTACGGCATTGAGGCGCTCCACCCGGTGCGCTGCCGCAACAGCGCCGCACCGGGGCGGGGCAGCGCGCGGACGGACTGGGAAGGGCAGGTGATCGTCATGAGCGCCGACCGGGCTCGGGACTTCCTTACCCGTATTGAAGCCTCCAACGTCGGAGCCGAGACGCTCGACCAGCTCCTTGATGACGTGCGCCGACTGATCCTCGCCATCCAGCAACAGCCGTTGCCCACGTTGCTGGGCGATCTCGCGGACACCCAGGAACGCGCGTTCGAACTGCTCGAAGGACGCCAAGGGCCGGAGCAGAGCCGGGATCTGTACCTGGTCGCCGGAATCGCCTGTGGGCTGATGAGCATGGCGTCATACGAGATGGGCGCCTCCCACGATGCGCTGACCCAGACCCGCGCGGGGTACGCCTGCGCCGACAACGCCGGGCACGACGGGCTGCGAGCCTGGATCCGTGGCCTGCAAGCATCCTTCACCTACCAGTCAGAACGGCTGGAGGACTCGCTGCGCTACGCCCAACTCGGCACCGAGATCGCCGGCCGCAGCCGGGGCACCTCCGCGGTCTGGATGGCCAGCGCCGAGGCCCGCGCGCTGGCCGCGCTGAACCGGCCAGACGAAGCCCACACCGCCCTCGCCCGGGCCACCGACCTGCGAGACCGCGTTCAGCCCGACGAGCTGGACAGCCTCGGCGGGATGTGCACCTTTACCCGGCCCCGCCAGCTCTGCTTCGCCGCCGAGGCACTGTCCTGGGGCGGCGCACCGGAGGCAACCCGAGCCGAACGCCTCGCCCTCGACACCCTGGACGCCTACGACGCGGCACCGGCCCACGACCGGTCTTACAGCCACGAAGCGGGCGCCCGCATCTCCCTGGCTACCGCCCGGATCTCGCACGGCGAGGTCGACGGCGCAGCCGAAGCCCTCACCCCGGTGCTGGAACTCCCCCCGACCAAGCGCATCCACAGCATGGTGACCGAGGTGGAGCGGGTACGCGCCACCCTGACCACCCGCCAAGACCCCGGCCGAGACGCCATCGAACTGGCCGGCGCCATCGAAGCCTTCACCTCCGAACGCCTGACACGCGCCCAATAACCGACCCGGACCACACAGCGGCGTCACGGTGACCGAGTGACGGCGGGAAACCGCCGGTCGGCGTGAGGCCCTTCTTGCTTGCGCCCTCGCTGGCCATCGAGTCAATCAAGATCATCTTGACCAGCTCCATCCCGCCTTGCTATGCGGTACTGGACTGCGGACAGTGTTCAGGAAACTGGACACCGTAGCGGTGCTGACGGGTCCGTTGCTACCGGTACCCCGTAACCCGCTGTGCGCTCTGTAATCGATACCGTGACGCACGACATTCGGATGCTCAGCCGGGGAGGCGTCGTGGCGAAGGTATTTCTCAGCCACGCCAGCGGAGAAGTCGCTCTGACTGATGAAGTGCATCGGTGGCTGATCGAGGAGGGCCATGAGGTCTTTCAGCATCAGCATCCGCGTGACGGGATCCTGACCGGTGAGGATTGGGAGCAGCGGCTGCATGAGCGGCTGCACTGGGCGGACGCTGTGGTCTGCCTGGTCACCTCGGCCTATCTGACGTCGATGTGGTGCACGGCCGAGGTCGGTGCCGCCCGGTCACGGGGTACCCGGTTGCTGCCGCTGTGCGCTGGGCCGCGTCTGATCCATCCATTGCTGACGTCAACGCAGTCGGCCACGGCCTCGCCCGTCTGATGCGATTCCCGAGCCTTCGCTGAGGTACCAATACGTTGACGTCGGGTCGACGTGCCCGAGCCGGGTGGACAGCAACGGCAGCGGTGTGGGGGTCTCGAAGGCGCTTGCGCGCGGCTTGCGCTGGCCGCCTAGCTTGGAGTGAACGGTACGTCCACCCAGGGACAACCGGATTAGGGGTCCCTCAACCCCGGAAAGAAGGATCACCATGAACGAGACACTGAACATCGAAACCGAGGATGTCTACGAGGCCCCCATACTTGCCGAGGCCGGCAACTTTGCCAACCTCACCCAGGGGGGCGGTAACAAATCCTCTGAAGGCTTCCTCGGGAACTTCCCCTTCTGACCTTCGGGCATACCGGGTCGCGGCTGTTCTTCAGGGTGCGGCCCGGTATCCGCTGTCGTGATGGTAGTCGAAACGGCCGAGGGTGATGTGTTTCGGGTTCGTTAGTCGGGGGGATGGGATGGTGGGTGGTACACCGGTGTGCTGGTTTGTGGTTATTCCGGATCGCGGGATGTCACCTGAGCTGATGGCGCGGTTGCGGTCGCGCGCTCGGCACGTGGTGTCGTACCCGTCGGGGCGGCCGTGGTTGGTGGGTTGCTGGGCCGAGGGTGACCTGGTGCTCGCCAGGGCCGGAAACACCGTGCTGGCGACCGCTGGACCGTGTTCGGTGTCCGCGACGGAGCTGACCGCCCGTCTGAAGAATGTGCGCGGTCTCGCTGATGTGGAGACCGCGGTGCGTGGCGCTCGGGGCAGTTTCCATGTTCTCGCCTCGGTGGGCGGGCGTGGTTATGTGCGGGGCAGCGCGTCGGGGGCTCGGCGGGTGTATCGCGCGGCGATCGAGGGGGTGACGGTCTGCGCGGAGCGCGCGCGCACACTGGCCTGGCTGATCAGCGCTGAGGTGGACACCGGTCACCTCGCGGCCCGGCTCGCCTCCCCTCTGCCGCACCCGGTGGCCGGAGGCGCGATGTGGCGCGGGGTACACGCGCTCGCGCCGGCTCAGGCGCTGTCTCTGGAGCCCGACGGTGGCTACCGGGTGGCCACGTGGTGGCACCCGCCCCCGGCTGAGCTGCCCCTCGCCCAAGGCGCGGTGGCGCTGCGCGAGGCTCTGCGCGACGCGGTGGCGTTGCGGGTCCGCCCGGGTGAGGTGCTGGGCGCTGACCTGTCCGGTGGCATGGACTCCACCTCCATATGCTTTTTGGCCACCGAGGCCGGGGCCCGCCTGGTCACCGCGACCCTGCACTGGAGTGCGCCCGGCAACGAAGACCACGCCTACGCCCAGCACGCTGCGGAGCACCTGCCCGGCATCGAGCGCCTGGTGTTCGCCCCCGGGGAGCTTCCCGCGCACTTCACCGGCCTGACAGTGCGCCATGACCCGGCGGACGAGCCCTCAGCCGTGCTGCGGGACCGGGCACAGCAGCAACACATCGCCGAAGCGATGCGGGCCCGGGGGGTGTCGCGTCGCCTGAGCGGGCACGGTGGGGATCATGTCGTGCTGCCCCCCACCCCGTATGTGCACACCCTGCTGCGCCGCGCACCGTGGTCAGCGCTGCGGCACACAGCCGGGTGGAGAGCACGGTATCGGTGGGGGCTGGGGGCCACCGCACGCATGCTCCTCGATTCCCGCTCCTACGCCAGCTGGCTGACCACATCGAGCACCCGGTTGCGCGACTCCGCGACCGCGGGGTGCTCACCGCACCCTCAGGGATGGGGAGAGCGGCCGCAGCTTCCCCCGTGGGCCAGCGAGCACGCCACTGACCTGCTGGCCGAGCTGCTGCGCTCCGCCGCCGAGCGGGCGCACCCACTGGCCACCGACCGGGGCCAGCACGCCTGGGTCCACCAAACCCAAGAGGCCGGACGGATCGCCGCGCTCCTCACCCACGCCACGGCGGCCCACGGGCTGCCCGTGGACAGCCCGTTCTGTGACGACGCTGTGATCACCGCCGCCCTCGCGGTCCGCCCGGACCAGGCACACAGCCCATGGTCCTACAAGCCGCTCCTGGCCGCGGCGATGGACGGGCTGGTGCCCAAGCGGGTCCTGGCCCGCACCACCAAAGACCACTGCGACCAGGAATGGCACGCCGGCCTCAGGGCACACCGGCGTGATCTCGCCGACTGGGCCGACGACTCTCACCTGGTCACCGCAGGCGTCGTCGAGGAATCCGAGCTGCGGCGCGCGCTGCTCAGCCCGGGCATGCTCCACGGCGGCGCGTGCCAGTTGGAGAACACGCTGGGCGCCGAGGAATGGCTCCGCGACCTGGCCGCCCACCCCACCCCGTCCTACCTGGCCCAACCCCAAGGAGCACCCCGGTGAGCCAACTACAGGCGCAGGTCACCGCCTGCCCCACCGATGACGGCATGGCCCTGCTCGATGAACGCACCGGTCGCTACTGGCACCTCAACACCACCGGCGCCGCCATCCTGACAGCACTGCTCAACGGCGCCACCCCAGAGCAGGTGACCAACCGGCTGGTCACCGCCCGCCCCGTCAGCCACCAGCGCGCGACGGCCGACGTCACAGCACTGCTCAACCACCTCACCCGCGCCAACCTGATCAACGCCTCATGAGCCACAACCAGATCCTGGACACCACCCCGACCCAACCCCCGCTACGCCGACGGATCGCCGCCCACACCGCCGTCACCACCGCCCGGCTACTAGCCCACCTACCACCCCGACACCTCCGCGCCGTACTCCACACCGCGCGGCGCGGAGCCACCCCCGCCACCTACGACCAAGCGTTGCGAGCACGCCAGGACGTGACCGCCGTCAGCACCCTGTGCGCCGGCCGGTACTGCCTGCAACGCTCCCTCGCCACCACCCTGCTCTGCCGCATCAGCGGCACCTGGCCCACCTGGTGCACAGGGGTCCGCACCCCACCCTTCGCCGCGCACGCCTGGGTCGAAGCCCAAGGCCGCCGCGTCGGCGAACCCAAAGACACCGCTACCTACCGGACCCTGCTCACCGTCCCACCCCACTGACCTCGGGGATGAGCGGGCTACCACCGGATCCCGGGTGAAAAACCGGATCGCGGCCGGGCTCCCGCGGAATACCGCATTCACCGCCCTCAACCTTCTCACGACTGCCGCCGGTCGAGGCCGACCGCACCTTCGAGACCGGCCTGGACGAGTTCGGCCTCAGGATCGGCGTCTTCGGGCACGATCGTGAGGCCGCCGGTGGCCTCGTAGAGCACGTACCGGATGACCTCCAGACTCAACACACCCCGCTGCCTTAGCTGGGCGAACAGGTCATTCTCGGTCAAACCACAGCGGCGCAACTGCCCGTGGCACACCTGGCCGTGCTCGACCAGGACGCGGACCCTGTGCTCGAGCAGCTTGCTCAGCGCGGGGTTAAACCGCAGCCGGCTGGCGAGCCGGTGCACCGCGATGAGCGTGAGAAGAGCCACGGCGCCAGTGAGGAAGGACTGAGAGCCGGCGATCGCCGTGCGACCAACGATCGCTCCGATCGCAACAGCCGTGATGAAGTCGATGATCGCCCACTCCGCCAGCGTCCGCCGTTCGCCGAGCCGCAGGCCGACTAGTGCGGTCGAATACATCAGAACCGCCTTGCCCGCCACGATCCCCAGCTGCGGCCAAGCACCGCTGATCCACGACATGTCAGCTCCTCAGCATCCACAATCCAGACGTGCGAGCGACGGTAGTGTCGGCGGAGTTCTCCCGCCCGGTGAGCGATCATGTCGATCACCGGCAGCGGCCGAACCGCAGCCACTCCCGCGCGGCGTCGACCCCGCGCAGGTTCCCGATGAGCACATCCGAATCGAGGAGGATCACAGCCGACTGTGGCGATTGATATACTTATCGCTTAGCCTCTTCTTAGCCGGCTCATCCCAAGCGGGAAGGGGTGAGTGGGCCCAGGGAAGGGACGACCGTGCAAAAGATCCTTGATGCCATCCTCGCCGACGACCTCGACGACCTCGGCGCGCTGCCGGTGCCCGAAAGCTACCGGGGAATCACGGTCCGCGCTGACGAGGCTGAGATGTTCACCGGAATGCCCAGCCGGGACAAGGACCCGCGCCGGTCCCTGCACCTGGACGAGGTCCCGGTGCCGGAGCTGGGC
>JBOHFJ010000177.1:0-10028 GCA_050699655.1 Pseudonocardiaceae bacterium | reverse complement strand
ATCCCGTCTCCTTGTCTTTCCATCACATCCGACAGCGCCAACACTGGCGCCTGCACGGACGTTCGGCAATGCTCAGTTTCGGTGGCCGTAAATGTGCCATGCTCGAAATACCGGTCACCCGCGTGCGCTCCTTGGCAGTAGGAGAAGAAATCGCACGTGGCTTTACATTTTTCCAGGCCGAGCAGGAACTCGCGGACATAACGCAACTCGCCCGCCCGGTGGAGAATGGCCGGCAACGTCTCCGCTAAGGCGTTTCCGGCGACGAAATCGTGGTAGGCCGTGTCGGTGACGCCGAGCAGTTCCGGCGAGAGCAGCACGACGTCACCGTTCCACGCGATCGTGGGAATCAGATCATGCTGAGCGTCGGCGGCGCGCACTGCCGGCTCGAGGCCGAGGAACCCGAGCAGCCGGTGAACTTCCCGTACGGTTACGTCTCGGTGCTGTTGGCACCACGCGAAGGTGTCACGCCAGAAGCGGCGCGCGTCCTCGGCGGCGGGCGTGTCAGCGAGCGCGTTCGCGCCCTCTTTCGCCTCGATGTTGAATCCGACCCACCGGCAGCCCAGGTCCCGTAGGAAGTCCAGGATCTCCCCGGCGTGGTGTGTGCTGTCTCGGCTGATCACGGCGAGCACGATGAACGGAATGCCGTGCCGTTTCAAGGTCTCGATACCGGCCACGATCCGGTCGAACATCGGTCGGCCCGCACGGTCCACCCGGTAACGGTTGACCAAACGTGAACCGTCGATGCTCACTCCTACCCCGATCTCGTGCCGCTCGAACAGCCCACACCACGCGTCGGTGATCAACGTGGCGCCGGTCTGTACCTTGTGCCGCACCCGGCCAGCCCGGCGCAGCGGCTCGAACTCCTCCCACAGGGCCGCCAGCCGCCCCGGTCCCACCGCCAGCGGTTCGCCGCCGTGCCACACCACCTCAATCGGCGGCCAGTCCGGCTCAATGCCCGCGGCAACCGCCGCCGCGACGGCCGGCGTCATCTCTTGCTTAAGATGCCGCTGCGGAAGATAGCAATACGTACACGCCAACGGACACAAACTAGTCGGCTGCATGATGATCGTCCCCGGGCGACTGGTCAACCAATGCCCGACACCGAGCCGGGAAAGTCCGTCGTCCATGATCCCCACTCCTCCTCTCAAAATTACCACCGCATTGACGGTAAGCACCAGGGACTGGCCAAGGGCACCGCGTGACGGGTGAGTAGCTGCCGTGCAGCAACCAGTTGGCCTCCAGGTTCAGCAGCACCACCACCTGCTCGCGCAGATATTTGCCACCGAACTGAGCCGCAGAGAGTCGCTGTGCGGTGCCGGGAAGGTCATCGGTAACTGATCGACGCCAGTACGCTGGTCTGATGTCCAGACAGGTCGAGCCGACTGTCTCTGATACCGCCGCTGGTCGGGGGGCCGATCGGGTGGCCGCGCTGATCGCGGAGCGTGCTCCGGAGGCGGTGCGTCTGCGCACCGTGCTCGGCTTGGTCGTCTCGGGTGGCCGACATGAGATTCCGCACCTCGTGCAGAACAGCGGCCTGTCGCGTCAGCTGCTGCTCGGTTTGTTGCGCAGTGCGGGGGCTGACATCGAGTGGGACGGGGACACTGTGTGGTTTGCTGGCGTCCAGCGGGAGTATCAGGCGCTGATCGCGGCGCAATCCTCGTCATCGAGTCACACTGACGACTCTGTATCTGATTTTCTTGTTGAGCGGATGCGCGAGATTCTCGCGCGCGTTCCGCCGCCGATCCGTGGACTTGACCACGTTGCGGCGACGCCGGAAACGGTGCTGCGGCGGGCGCGGTACCTCACCCGTGAGTTTGACCTTGATCAGACGCGCTTATTGTTGATTGGTGATCATGACTGCACGTCACTCGCGTTCGAGGTGCTCGGTGTCGCGCCGCGCTCGGTGACAGTCGTCGATATCGACGAACGGCTGCTGGCGTTCATTGCCAGCCAGCCCCAGGCGGTCGCCGGGTCGGTCACCCCGTTGTTCGCTGATCTTCGGCTTGGGTTGCCCGAATCGGCGCGGGCGGCGCATGACGTGGTGTTCGCTGATCCGCCCTACACCGTTGATGGTGTCGGGTTGTTTGTCGCGCGTGCGGTGGAGGGACTGGCGGAGCCGGGCAAGGGACGGATTCTCGTGGCCTATGGTTATTCGGAGTCGACACCGGCCCTGGGGCTGAAGGTTCAACGCGCACTAGCCGATTTGGAGCTGTTGTTCGAGGCCGTGTTGCCTGACTTCAACCATTACGATGGCGCTCAGGCCATTGGTTCGCGGGCTGACCTCTACCGACTTCGGCCAACCAAACGAACAGACCGAATCGCTCCGCGCATGATTACCCAGTACGGCAAAACCATGTACACTCACGGCAGTCAGTCCGAAGAAAGCCGCGACGGCAGCGCCGGAGCAGCCACCCAGGATACTGTGGCTCAGACCGTGTTGGAGCAGTTCAGGGACGGCGCCTCGTTGCTCGTCGGTGCCGGTTGGGCAGGACCCAACACGATGTCCGTAGATCGTTTCCTATCCGCGCGGAACTCACCGCGGCAGCCCGAAACAACGATCATCGACCTCCGGCCGCTGTTCGGGTGGTCACTGATCCGCGCCGCGTTGACCGCGACCAGCGAGCGGACGATCATTATCGCGCATCGTGATGCCTACGGGTTGCACTCGGCAGCCGAGTCAGCCCGGCTCCGCGCGGCGCTGGAACCCAAGTACCAGGTCGAGAACATTCAGCGTTCCATCGACGGCACCGACTCCGCCGTTGTCGAACTTCGATGCACCACCACGGACTCCGTCGCGGCGAATGTGTGGCACCGTCCCCGAAGCAGGGTTGCCACCACCTGGCGCGAAAGCCTCATCGCCGCGGCCCGACGGCACGGAACCGAGCTGACCAAGAACCAGGCACGAGCGCTCATCCAGCAGACGCGGCTTACCTCCAGCGCGACCGAGCACAACCTCATAGACCTCCCCGCCGCCACTCTCGCGCGGCTGCACCAGGCAGTAGACGAGACGGCACGTCCCTACTCGCCGGCTAACCCCGTCAACCACGGCCGTTCATAGCTCAGAACTCTCGCCGCGTAAGTATTCGGAAGTCCTGTGAGTGGGTATACCGTGGCCACCAGCCTGGGTACCGGCCAGCGCGGCTGACAACTCTCCAGCATGCGCCGCACCGATGCTGATCGTTTCTGACTGTGGTAGGCCAGAAACTCTAGGCAGGGCACGGCGCGCGCCTTTATTTGATCATGATGCGGCACCCGCAGGAACGTCAGTAGCGCCCTACAAGCCAGGCCCAGAATCGCCCGCTCTACGCCAATCCACACATGCCCAGGCAACGTAGTTCACGACACCCTTATACCAGACCGGAACCCACCATACGCTCCTGGCTCCACAGGTGTCGTAAAAATCGCCGCGCCGAGCGTCACATGTGGCGGAAATGGACTGGCCCCTGTTGAGGCGACCCTGAGATCGAGAGTCCCTGCTGGCACGTTCACGGATATTCAGGCCATCGATCCTACTGACAACGTAGCACTGTGCACCACTAGACCGGCCACCTTCAACAAAACTTGGCGTTGGCCCCCTGCTCGGCTCTGGTCGGGGGGCGTCTCGATCGTCGGGTCGGGGGCCATTCCTAGGCTCAGGACGGGGCGCGTTTCCAGTCGTCATGGAAATCCTTCTTTCACATTGCGAGGCAGACTCCTGGTGTCTAACCTCGTGGACAGTCGGCAACCACACGAAAGAGGGTGGGAAACGCCCGGTAAGTACGTCATACTCAACCCCGATCGAGTGAACTTGTACGGCGTCAACCTGACTACCGAATCGTGGCCGAGGAGTGGTTGGCGAGGGTAGGTAGGGCCAGAGCGTAGCGACCGTGCCCGCTTCCCGCACCGGCTGCGGGTGCGATGTCGGGGCCAGTGCTGGTCCGCCGTGGTCAGCGACCCAGCGGGTCAAGCAGACCACGCGGTCGGCGCGCGCCGAGCGGTCCCTGAGCCATGCTGGTCTGATGTCCAGACAGGTCGAGCCGAATGTCTCTGATGCCGTCGCTGGTCGGGGGGCTGATCGTGTTGCCGCGTTGATCGCGGGGTGTGCCCCCGGAGGGGGTGCGTCTGCGCGCTGTGCTCGGCTTGGTCGTCCGGGTGGCCAGCATGACCGATCACAACCTCATAGACTTCCCCGCCGCCACTTTCGCGCGGCTGCACCAGGCAATTGACGAGACGGCCTGTCGTTTTACGCGTTCATAAGAGTGGCGGAGTTCGGGCCGACCCGGTCGGTCAGCGCCTGCTGGCCCGCGGCGACCAAGGCGGGATCCCCGTGCCAGGCCTTCAGCGCCGGATCGACCAGCGCCCGCCCGAAGGAGAAGGTCAGCGGCCACGGTGTTTGGTGTTTCTGCATCGCGGCCAGGTTCGCGGTGGCCACCTCTGGCGACTGGCCGCCGGAGAGGAAGGCGACCCCGGCCAGCGAGTCCGGCAGCACCGCGAGCAGCGTGGCCACGGTCCGCTCCGCGACTTCCTCGGGGCTGGCGCGGCGGCCTGAGGCCGAGCCCGGTACGACCATGTTGGGCTTGAGCACGGTGCCGGCGAGATCCACCCCGGCCTCGTCCAGTTCCGCCAGCAGGTGTTCCAGCGCCGCGCGGGTCACCTCGGCGCATCTGTCGATGGTGTGCTCGCCGTCCATCAGCACCTCAGGCTCGACGATGGGCACCACGACCGACTCTTGGCACAGCGCGGCGTAGCGCGCCAGCGCGTGCGCGTTCGCCCGCAGCGCACGCCGAGTCGGCCTGTCGTCACCGATGGTGATCACGGCGCGCCATTTGGCGAAACGGGCCCCCCGGGAGGCGTAATCCTGCAGTCGCTCGCGCAGACCATCGAGACCCTCGGTCACCTTCTCGCCGGGCGAGAACGCGAGATCCTTCGCGCCGGTGTCCACTTTGATGCCGGGCAGGATGTTCACGGCCTGCAAGGCGAGCGGAAAGCCCTGCCCGTCGGCCAGCTTCTGGTTGAAAGTCTCGTCGGAGAGGATCACTCCGCTGATGCCGCGATGCAGCTCGGGGGTGCTGATCAGCATCTCCCGGTAGGCCCGCCGGTTCTCCTCGGTCACCGCGATGCCGGCCTTGTCCAGCCGGGAGGACATGGTGGTGATGCTCTCGTCCGCCGCGAGGATGCCTCGCGGCCGGCTGACCATCGCGCGGGCGGTTGCGTGCAGGGCCTCGATCATGGCTCTCCCTCGACCGCGACGGGCTGGTCCACGCCGACGCCACCCAGCCTAGGCCCGGGCCGCCGCGGTGGGCGTCCCCCGGTGGGTGGATCCGGTGGGTGGCTGGGCCACGGGCCGCGTGGCCGCCAGCCGCAGGCGTGCAGATGCTCGACGAACAGCCAGGTCGAGGCCCCGGAAGAGGCCCCGACGACCGCATGCCACGGCCGTCGCATCGGGGTGCCCGGAGCGGGCACCGCGACCAGCCGCCCGTCGGAGAGCAGGTCGGCGATGGCGTCCCCGGAGACCAGCGCGCAACCGAGCTCGGCCACCGCACCAGCCACCACCGCCCCGTTGGAGCCCAGTACCAGGCGGGGTGGCGCGACGTGCTGGGACTTCAGGTAGGTCTCGACCCGGGTGCGGGTGGCCGACCCCTGCTCGCGCAGCAGCCACGGGGTGCTCGCCCAGTCGAACCTCTCGGCGATCGACGGTGCCGCCACCACCAGAAGTTTGTTGGGTTTGGTGGCAACCACTCGCGCCTCGACTCCCGAGGGCGGCGTCCCGGCGATGACCAGGTCGACCTCGTGCGCGCTGACCAGATCCCACACCTGCGCGCTGGGGGCCACCTCCAGGGCCAGCGCGACTCTCGGGTGCCGCCGGCGGAACTCGGCCAGCAAGGCGGGCAGCAGGTGCTCCCCGGCGGTGGTGACCGCGGCCAGGCGCAGCCGTCCCCGCTCCGGGTCGAGCTCCTGGAGCGCGGCCGCCGCACCCTCGTCGAGCAGCCCTAGCACCCGGCGGGCGTACCGGGCGTAGACAGCGCCCGACGCGGTCAGCCGCAGCCCCCGGCCCACCGGCTCCACGAGCGGCACGCCGAGCTCGCGGGCCAGCGCGCCGATTGAGGCCGACACCGCGGACTCGGTCACCGTCAGCCGGCTGGCGGCGCCGCGCACCGATCCGGTGGCCGCCAGCGCGACCAATGTGCGCAAACGAGACTCTGTCACCGAAACCTCCGCGTAACAGCAACCCATGAGCAGTCAGTACAGAGACGCAGCCAAAGACTTGATAGACAGGCTGATTGTGTACCGCCAAGCTCAGTAGTGACCAGAGGAGGCAGGAGTGCCCGACACCGAAGTCAACGGCTCACCGAAGAAGAAGAAGGCGGATCGCTGGTCGGCCGGGGTCATCCCCTATGCCGAGATGGGCTACTGGGAGCCCGACTACCAGCCCAAGGACACCGACGTGCTCTGCGCGTTCCGGATCACCCCGCAGCCGGGGGTACCGCCGGAGGAAGCCGGAGCCGCCGTTGCCGGCGAGTCCTCGACCGCAACCTGGACGGTGGTCTGGACCGATCGGCTCACCGACTACAAGACATATCAGGCAAAGTGCTTCCGGGTGGACGCGGTTCCCGGCTCGGACGGCCAGTACATCGCCTATATCGCCTATGACATCGACCTGTTCGAGGAGGGGTCGATCGCCAACCTGACCTCCTCGATCATCGGCAACGTGTTCGGGTTCAAGGCGCTCAAGGCGCTGCGGCTGGAAGACATGCGGATCCCGCTGCATTACGTCAAGACCTTCCAGGGGCCCGCGCACGGGATCATCACCGAGCGGGAGTACCTGGACAAGTACGGCCGGCCGTTGCTCGGCGCCACCACCAAGCCCAAGCTGGGCTTGTCCGCCCGCAACTACGGCCGGGTGGTCTACGAGGCGCTGCGCGGCGGGCTGGATTTCACCAAGGACGACGAGAACATCAACTCCCAGCCGTTCATGCGCTGGCGGGACCGGTACCTCTACTCCATGGAGGGGGTGAACCGCGCCTCGGCGGCGACCGGCGAGGTCAAGGGCCACTACCTCAACGTCACCGCGGCCACCATGGAAGACATGTACGAGCGGGCCACCTTCGCCAAGGAGCTCGGCACCGTCATCATCATGATTGACCTCACCATCGGGTTTACCGCGATCCAGTCGATGGCGAAATGGGCCCGGGCTAACGGGTGCATCCTGCACCTGCACCGGGCTGGGTACGCCACCTACGCCCGGCAAAAAAACCATGGGGTGAACTTCCGGGTGCTCGCTAAGTGGATGCGCCTGGCTGGGGTTGACCACATCCACTCCGGCACGGTGGTCGGCAAGCTGGAAGGCGACCCGAACGCGATCATGGGCTACTACGACACGCTGCGGCTGGGCAGCATTCCGGCGAACCCGGTCCGGGGCTTGTACTTCGACCAGGAATGGGGGTCGATGCCGGGCGTGATGCCGGTGGCCTCCGGCGGGATCCATGCTGGCCAGATGCATGACCTGTTGCATTACCTTGGCGAGGACGTGGTGCTGCAGTTCGGCGGCGGCACGATCGGCCATCCGATGGGCATCGCCGCGGGCGCCACCGCCAACCGGGTCGCGCTGGAAGCGATGATCAAGGCCCGGAATGAGGGGCGGGACTACCGCAAGGAGGGTGACGACATCCTCAAGGCAGCCGCCAAGAAGTGCCGTGAGCTGGACGTCGCGCTGAGCACCTGGGGCGACATCTCGTTCAACTACGAGTCGACCGACGTGCCTGACGTGGTCGAGACGCCGACCTCCGTCTAGTGGGAATTGATTAGGGAGCTGACGATGCGCATCACTCAGGGGACCTTCTCCTTCCTGCCCGAGCTCACCGACGCCGAGATCACCGCGCAGGTCCAGTACGCGCTGGACAACAACTGGCCCTGCTCGGTGGAGTTCACTGACGACCCGCACCCCCGCAATGTGTACTGGGAGATGTGGGGACTGCCGATGTTCGACCTCGCCGACGCCGCTGGCGTGCTCTCCGAGGTCAACGCTTGCCGCAAGGCCAAGCCGGAGTACTACATCAGGGTCAATGCCTACAACGCGAGCTACGGCAAGCAGACCGTCGCGTTGTCCTACATCGTGCAGCGGCCTACTGAGGAGCCCGGTTTCCGACTGGAGCGCCAGGAGTGGCACGACCGCACCATTCGCTACACGTTACATCCCTACGCCGCCGACGCGCCGCATGGCCGCCGGTACAACGGGCAGAAATGACTGGTAGCAACCGCGCACCCGGCGGCGAGGCACCCACTCGCATCGGGTTCGGCATGTCCTCGCCCGGCCATGGTCCAGCTAGCACTGGCGCGGCCGGGTCGGGGGCATCCGAGGAGGCCGAGCCGGCGGCCGAGACGCTCCCGCCGGATGCCCGGGTCGATCTCGCCAAGGAGCGCGCGGAGACCGGTATCGATGAGGTCTTCGACTCTTTGGACGCTGACCTGGTCGGTCTCGCCCCGGTCAAGAACAGGATCCGCGAGATCGCCGCGCTGCTGCTGGTCGACCGGGCCCGTGCCCGGTTCGGCCTGGCCACTTCCCGGCCCAACCTGCACATGAGCTTCACTGGCAGCCCGGGCACCGGCAAGACCACCGTGGCGATGCGGATGGCCAACATGCTGCACCGGCTGGGCTACCTGCGCCGAGGGCACCTGGTTTCGGTGACCCGCGACGACCTGGTCGGCCAGTACGTCGGGCACACCGCGCCCAAGACGAAAGAGGTCCTCAAACGGGCGATGGGCGGTCTGCTGTTCATCGACGAGGCCTACTACCTGTACCGCGCGGACAACGAGCGTGACTACGGGCAAGAATCCATCGAGATCCTGCTGCAGGTGATGGAAAACCAGCGCGAAGACCTCGTGGTGATCGTCGCCGGCTACAAGGACCGGATGGATTCTTTCTTCGTGTCCAACCCCGGGATGAGCTCCCGGATCGCGCACCACGTCGATTTCCCCGATTACACGCTCGACGAGTTGGAAGACATCGGGAAGCTCATGGTCACGGCCGAGGGCTACAGCTTCACCCCGGAGGCCCAGGAAACCTTCCGGAAATACCTGGCTCGCCGCATGGACCAACCGCGCTTCGCCAACGCCCGCAGCGTCCGCAACGCGATCGAGCGGTCCCGGTTGCGCCACGCCAGCCGCCTCATGGAGGCGGACCGCCCAGTGAACAAAGCCGAACTCACCACCCTAGCCACGGAGGATCTCCTAAGCAGCCGAGTCTTCACCGACCCCGACCCCGACACCCCCTGATCCCTCAGCCTGTAGCGGCTCTCCCGCTCCCGAACTCAACAGGGGAGCTGTCCCCAAGTTGCCGGACAGCCCTGCTGTTGAGTTCGGGACACTTGGAGCGGTCACACGGCGCTCGGATTGGGCTCGGGAGTTTCAAGATTTTTTCTCGGGGTTCATGCGGGGATGGACCGTTGTCGCGGGGTGCGGCAGGCCGGGTCAGGTATGCCTTGGTGGGTCGCGCCCGCTGTGGGTGAAATCGACGGGTGAACCAATCCCGGCGCAAGCCCCGAATTAATGATCTTTAAGCGGCCGTGGGACATCAGGAAGCCCACAACCGCCGCCCGTCCGCGGACTCGACACCTCCGACATTCCGGGCACTCTTAAAGGTCGGTCGCGTCGAGTTCACGGCGCAGGGCACCATGGGAACCTTGTTCGATGTGTGGATGATCACCGGCTGATGTCTGTACGACCTCGGGCGGCCGGGGGAAGCCGCCGAGATCCTCGATCGCGAGATCACCTTGCTGCCGCCGCAGGCGTTGCGCTCGCATGCCCGGTACGGCATCCGCCGGGCGATGGCGCACGCCGCCGCCGGCAAGGTCGAGCACGCCTGTGGGATCGCCGAGCTGCTGTTGGGCGGGGTGGGGGTGGTCGGCTCGGCCACGATCCGTACTGTCGCCCGCCACGATCATGGGACCGTCGTGAGCGGATTTTTGCCACGAGGATGGGACCACTCGGTTGCCAGTGGTGGGACCACCCGGCGTGTCGCGCCGTGGAGGTTGATCGCTTCCGGTATCCGG
>JBOHFJ010000176.1:0-10094 GCA_050699655.1 Pseudonocardiaceae bacterium | reverse complement strand
CTTCTGAGGGCTCTTGCTGGCGGTGCGGGCTCGCCTGTTATTGTCGGGCCCTGCTGTTAGAGTCGGCCAAGACGCGTCGGCGACGCCTGGCTGGCGTCCGCCGTCAGGTTGCCCGCCGCTGTTCGGTCGCCGCCTTGTGCCCGTGCGACTTCCGGTCCGTGATCGACGGTCGCACCCAGGCCGTGCCCAGGAGGTAGGAGTGCTCGGCGCCTTCCGCTCAGCCCTTGTGACGCCGGATCTGCGCCGCAAGATCCTGTTCACCCTTGGCATGTTGATGATCTACCGGGCCGGCGCCACGCTGCCCTCGCCGGGGGTTTCCTACGTCAACATCCACCAGTGCCTGAACCAGGTGCAGCATGGCGCTAATCAGAACGTCTACTCGCTGATCAATTTGTTCAGTGGGGGGGCATTGCTGCAGATGTCGGTGTTCGCGCTGGGAATCATGCCCTACATCACCGCGAGCATCATCATTCAGCTGCTCACCGTGGTGATCCCTCGATTCGAGGTGCTGAAGAAGGAGGGCCAGTCCGGACAGAACAAGCTGACCCAGTACACCCGTTACCTGACGATTGCGCTGGCCATCCTGCAGTCCACTGGCATCGTGGCGCTGGCGGTGCGTGGTCAACTCTTCTCCGGTTGTGCTCTGTCACCGATTCCCGATAGTTCGGTATTCAACCTCGTGGTCATTGTCGTCGTGATGACCGCCGGTACCGGTGTGATCATGTGGCTGGGTGAGCTGATCACCGAGCGGGGAATCGGCAATGGCATGTCGCTGCTGATCTTCACTTCGATCGCCGCGCGCATCCCGGCCGAGGGCAAGAACATCCTCGACTCGCAGGGTCCGCTGGTGTTCGTGCTGGTGTGCGTGTTCGGTCTGGCGATCATCGCCAGTGTGGTGTTCGTCGAGCAGGGCCAACGCCGGATTCCGGTCCAGTACGCCAAGAGAATGATCGGTCGCCGCATGTACGGCGGCACCTCTACCTACCTGCCGCTGAAGGTGAACCAAGCCGGCGTCATCCCGGTCATCTTCGCCTCGTCGCTGCTCTACCTGCCCGACCTCATCGCGCGGCTGACCAGCTCGCCCACCGGTACCCCGGGTTGGTGGCAGACCTTCATCACCCGCTACCTGGCCGACCAGGCGAGCTGGATTCACATCGCGCTGTACTTCTTGATGATTATCTTCTTCACGTACTTCTACGTAGCGATCACGTTCAATCCTGAAGAGCGCGCCGAGGAGATGAAGAAGTTTGGCGGTTTCATCCCCGGCATCCGGCCAGGGCGTCCCACCGCCGAGTACCTCAGCTTTGTGCTCAGCCGTATCACCTTGCCTGGGTCGATGTACCTGGGCATCGTGGCGGTGCTGCCCAACTTGTTCCTCGACCTGACCGGCAACGGACAGAACCAGAACTTCCCCTTCGGTGGCACCGCGGTGTTGATTATGGTGGGGGTCGGGCTGGACACCGTCAAGCAGATCGAGAGCCAGCTGATGCAGCGCAACTACGAAGGGTTCCTACGCTAGTGCGAATCCTCATAGTTGGCCCGCCTGGAGCGGGCAAGGGTACCCAGGCCACGGTGCTGAGCGCGGAGCTCGGGGTGACGCACATCTCGACCGGAGATATCTTCCGGGAGCACGTTGCGGGGGAGACTGAGCTGGGTCGGCAAGTCAAGCAGTACCTGGATGCCGGCGCTCTGGTACCTGATGAGGTGACCAACGCGATGGTCGCGCAACGGCTTTCTGCCAACGTCTGCCGATCGGGGTTCCTGCTGGACGGATTTCCCCGCACGATCGCCCAGGCGCAGGTGCTGGAGGCTCTGCTGAGCGATCGTGACTGTGAGATTGACACGGTGCTGGCGTTCGACGTGCCCGAAGACCAGGTGGTGGCGCGCTTGCTGGCCCGAGGGCGCAAGGACGACACCGAGGACGTGATCCGGCACCGCCAGCAGCTCTATCGTGAGGAAACCGCGCCGCTGCTCGAGTTCTACTCCGATCGGCTGATCATGGTGCCTGCGGTCGGTTCGGTGCCGGATGTCACGGCCCGGGCGTTGGACGCTTTGCGAACGCGGGCGTGATGAGCGCGCGATGACCAGGGGCGGGGTGCGTGCGGTGGTACGACGGTTGCGGCGCAGGACCGGTGCTGACGTCAAGTCTGAGGCTGAGATCGAGGCGATGCGGGCTGCCGGTGCGGTGGTGGCCCGGACACTGCGGTTGCTCGAGGGCCACGCCAGGGCCGGAGTGAGCACCGCGGAACTGGATGAGCTTGCGGAACAGTCGATCCGGGACGCTGGCGCGGTGCCGTCCTTCAAGGGCTACCATGGGTTCCCCGCGTCAATCTGCAGCTCGGTGAACCAGCAGGTGGTGCACGGGATCCCGAGCCGCGAGCAGGTGCTTGAAGACGGCGACCTGCTGTCTTTGGACTGCGGTGCGATCCTGGAGGGTTGGCACGGTGACGCCGCCGTCACGGTGCCCATCGGAACCGTGACGGCGGCTGACACTCTGCTGTCCGCCGCCTGCCGGACCGCGCTGGAGGCCGGAATCGCGGCCGCTCGACCCGGCGGCAGGCTGACTGACATCTCTCACGCGGTGGAGTCCGCGGCACTGGCCGCCGCCGCCGCGCACGGGACGTCGTACGGGATCGTTGCCGACTACGGTGGTCATGGCATCGGTCGGGCCATGCACATGGACCCGTTTCTGCCGAACGTGGGCCGGCCTGGCCGGGGCCTGCGGTTGGTGCCCGGCATTACCCTGGCGATCGAGCCGATGCTCACCGCGGGCGGCGACAAGACCGAGGAACTCGGCGATGGCTGGACAGTGGTGACCCTGGACGGCTCCCGTGCCGCGCATTGGGAGCACTCGGTCGCGATCACCGACGACGGCCCGGTGGTGCTCACGGTGGAGTGAGCCGCGTTTGTGTGGCGCGGCTCGCTGGAAGATGTACTGTGAGCGGCGTGCTGCCCTGGTTCGCCGCGCTGGCCGGCCGACTCGATGAACATGTGATCGACAGTGCGCTGTTGCGGGACAACCCGCTGGGGGACCCCGCGCGCCGACCGCTGTGGGTCTACGTCCCGCCGGGATACGATAGCTCCCGGCAGCGTTACCCGAGCGTCTACGTGATCCAGGGATACACCGGGAATCTGGCCATGTGGCGCAACCGCGGCCCGTACCGGCAGCCATTCCCGGAGACCGCCGACGCCCTCTTCGCCACCGGCGACGTCCCGCCCGCGGTGGTGGTCTTCGTTGACGCGTGGACGGCATACGGTGGCAGCCAGTTCGTCGATTCCCCGGGTACCGGGCGTTACCACAGCTATCTGTGTGACGAGGTGGTGCCGTTCGTCGATGCGCGTTACCGGACGCTGCCTGAGCGTGCGCACCGCGCGATCAGTGGCAAGTCCTCCGGCGGCTTCGGCGCCATGATCACGCCGATGCTGCGGCCGGATGTCTTCGGCGCGCTGGCCAGCCACGCTGGGGACGCGTTGTACGAGTTGTGCTACCTCGCCGAGTTCGGCAAGTCGGTGCGCCATCTGCGCGCCTACGACGGGGACATCAGCGCCTGGTGGGCCGACTTCCAGTCCCGGCCCGCGTTCACCAATCCCGCTGATCACAGTCTGCTCATGACGCTGGGCATCGCCGCGTGCTTCTCCGCCCGCGAGGACGGCACCCCGGAGTTGCCGTTCGACCCACGCACCGGCGTGCTGCGCCCGGAGGTCTGGCAGCGCTGGCTGGACTGGGACCCGGTGCGGATGGTGCCGCGGTACGCGTCGGCGCTGCGCTCGCTGCGTGCGGTGTGGCTGGACGCCGGCACCCGCGACGAGTGGTATCTCGATCTCGGAGCGCAGGCGTTCCGCGACCAGTTGCACGCCGTCGGGCTGCCCGACGAGCGGGTGCACTTCGAGCTCTTCGACGCCGGCCACAGCGGGATCGACTACCGCTACCCACTCGCGCTGTCCTGGCTGTGCCACCGGATCGCTGAGGGCGCCTCGTAGCATGTTGTGTCGCCTCGAGCTAGCGGTCCGGCGTCGCGAGGATTTTGACGAGCATGGTGTTGACGTCGGTGAGAGCCTGGACGTCGATCCGACGTCGGCGCTCGCTCAACCGAGCTTTGCGCAGGCTGGTGACCAGACCCGGCGCCGCCCAGCTATCGTCCAGATCCACTCCGAATCCGGTCTCGGGTTCTGTGTCGAACACCGGCACGACGATGACGGTCGGCTCACCGGGGATCTCGTTGTAGACCGTGGAGGAGATGACCAGCACGCTAATACCGGCATCGGTGGTCCAGATGTCGCCCCGGCGTGGGGAGTCACTCAACGTTGCGCCAGCTCATCAAGGTTGCGATCGGCCCAGGCTTCAGTGAACGCGACGGCCTCCGGGTGGGCCGCCATCCACCGGTCGTGGGCCGCGCAGCGCCGCCGCATGTCCTCAATGTCGAGGAGGCCCTCGATCCACGAGTTCATCGACTGCTGGTCAGCATTGGCATAACGCTTGACCGTCTCGTACGCGGTATCGGACAGTCGCAATGTGATCGTCCGTGCCATCTCATTATGCTAGTAGAAATTGCTGTCCCTCTGCTGGAGTGTTGGTCGAGGTAGGGCTTGGCGGTGTGTGGGATGTCGCCGGTGCGGGTTCCTTGTGAGTCGTGCCAGATGGCGAGTAGTGCCGCTCGGCCTGGTTCGGCGCCTTCGGTCGCGGCGATGAGCGCGGCGAGCTGCGCGACGCGTAGGCTGTGCTCGGCGACGGATTCGGGGTCTCGGACGCCGAGGTGCCACCAGCCGGCGCGGCGGATCCGTTTGAGTACGCCGAGTTCGAAGGCGAAGCTCGCGAGGGCGAGCGCGGGCTCGTCTGTTTCCTCCACGGCCGTGACCTTATCTACTGGTCCGCGAGACGGACGGCGTAGCCGATGTCGGACAGCTCGCGTCGCGTATCAGGGCTCAGATCGTGATCCGCAGGCCCCGACCGACGCGTTAGCCGGGTTTGTGCTTGCGCTGGCCTTGGCCGGGCTGGCGGACGACGGTGGCGTCGCCTACCTGCCCGATTGGGGTAGTGCCCGCGCTGGACCGGCGCGATGCTCGGTTTGGCCCACATGACCACCCCGAGTCTGAGCACATCGCCATCTACCGTAAAACTACTGGATATGATGCTTGGTCGGCGGCACCTCTGGTTCTGGATGGGGTCGTTGCTGCTCGTTGTGGCGGTTGGGAGCGTGGCCTTCGTCTTCCATGATGCGCCCCGTCAGGAGTCGGCAGAACCGCTGGTTTCCACACTTGTCAGTGTCGCAACTGCCCTGGCCAGCGCTGCTGCTGCACTGTGGAGACGAGCTACCCGGTCTGCGCGGTTGCCGTTGACGCGGGCGGCGGATGAGCTGGCTGAGCAGCTGCGGTGGCAGTGGGTGCGGGCCACCGCCGAGGGGCGGCTGACCTTCCCGGAGCCGATTCCGGTGCGTTGGCGATGGTCGCCTCGGCCGGTGACCGGCCCGATTGGGGAGGCGGTCGGTGGGGCTGGGGGGAGGCGGTTCGCGCCGTTGCCCGGGTTGGCGGCGGTCACCGAGGAACAGCTGCGCTCCGGGACGCTGCGGGATCTCTTCGGTGTGTACGGGGGCTTGGATTCTGGGCGGTTGGTCATCCTGGGTGAGCCGGGTGCGGGCAAGAGTGGCGCCGGGATTCTGCTGCTGTGTGATGCTCTGGCCCATCGAGCCACGCTGACGGCCGAGGGTCGGGCGCGGGTGCCGGTGCCGGTGCTGGTCACACCCCAGGGCTGGGACCCGACCGCTGAACCTTTCGCCGAGTGGCTGGCCGGATATCTGGCGAGGGATTACGCCCTGTTGCGGGCTCCGGAGTACGGCGGGGATGCCGCGATGCGCCTCATCAGGGACGGTCATCTGGCGGTGATCCTTGATGGGTTGGATGAGATGCCCGAGGCGCTGCGCCCGGTGGCGCTGCGCGCGCTGGATAAGCAGGTCACCTTCCGGCTGGTCGTGCTCGCACGCAGCGAGGAGCTGGTGGCCGCGGTCAGCGCCGGTCACTTGCAGGGCGCGGCGGCGCTCGAGCTCCTGCCGATCAGCTCCAGGCAAGCGGTGGAGTATCTGGCCAGTCGTCAGATCAACCCACCCACTGCCCCCTGGCAACACGTGATTGATCATTTGCAAGAGCACCCCAATGGTGTGCTGGCCCAAACGCTGACTACGCCGCTGACGCTGACCCTGGTCCGGGACACCTACGGCCTCTGGGATGAGGTCGATGAGCTCATCGATGGTTGCCGGTTCCCCACTCGGGATGCTATCGAGGGTCATCTCCTGGACCGGGTGCTGTTTGTTGCGTACGCTCAATACCCGGGTCGACCGGTCCCGCGATACACAGTGGATAAGGCGCGACGATGGTTGGGGCAGCTGGCCCGCCGGATGAATGAGGAAGGGACCCGCGATCTGGCGTGGTGGGGAATCCCGCGCTGGGTGCCGGCGTGGCCTCGCGCTGTCGCCACAGTAGCCGTCATGGGCATTGTCTCTGCGCTACTAGTCGGGTCGTTGTCCGGACTTGTGGCCCACCTGCACCTTACATCCGCATCCCAGTTCGGGCCTCTAGCCGCACTCTCCGCGGTCTTCGGTAAGACACTCGGGTATGCGTTCGTGTTTGGACCCGGGTTGCTCCTCGTGTCCCCACCCGATAGAAAATCCCCTACCCAGCGGGGGCGGCTGCGGTGGAGCGGAACTGATACCCCAACAACACTCCTCACCGGGCTCGGGCTCGGGCTGGTCCTCGGTCTTGGGTACGGCCTTACAGGCTCGCTTGGACTCGCGTCCGGACTCCTCCTCGGGCTCGTGTTCGGGATTGCGAGCGGAATCCTTGTAGAGCTCAGGCAGCCATCAACGCAGGCCACTACTTCATTCGATCCCCGGTCATTGTGGCGTCGAGAGCGTCAGTTCGGTCTTGTGTTCGGTCTTGTGTTCGGTCTTGTGTTCGGGTTGCTGTACGGGATTGTGGCCGGGATTGTGGCCGGGCTTGTATACGGGCTCGTGTACGGGCTCACCGACGGGCTTATAGCTGGGCTCGGGTCAGCGTTGTTGTCTTCCGCCACGTGGGCGGCTGTGCTAGCTAGCGCACAGCTGTGGAGTCGGGGCGAGACTCCGATACGCCTGCTGTTTTTCCTGGAAGATGCCCGCGAACGTCAGATACTGCGAACGGTCGGCCCAGTGTATCAATTCCGGCACGCTCGGCTCCAAGACCGGCTTGCCGAGGCGACATACGAGATCGTTCCAGGGGAGGCCGATATTGACACACTCATGAACGTAAGACGACGCCGAGCGGGACGCATTCACCGCAGCATGTTGTTACGACCTCACCTCAGGGCGAGGTTTCCCCGTGTTACGGGAGATGCGCGACTTAAACCACCTCCCCGTCGATCGTTTTTGCGCGCTTTTGCTGACGGGCTAGGAAGTATTTTCGACCTTACCGGAACGACCATGGCGCAGCGGAGATATGAACGATCATCGTGGGAAAATCTGGAACAACGACTGACTGAGAAAATTGCGCAGAGTGCCTCCGGTGAACACGCGAATTCCGATTGGCCACCAGACTCCAGTAACAACGGGGAATCTGGAAGATGATCAAAGACGAGTCATCCCGCAGAGCGTCATTATCGATACCCAAAGGGTGGGAAAAGCTCGATCCGGAAAGTCGTGATCGGTTCAGTCTCGAGGTCGAGCGGGAGGAAAAAAATCGTCGGCGCATGGAGATAGCGGAGTTGGTGGTCCGGGTGTTCGGCCAAGTATGTGCGATGAGCGCTGTCATTGTACTGGCCCTGCTCGCCAAGTATTTCGCAGATCACGGCGCGGCCACTCAAGGCGCAGGGATCATTGTCGGCGGCGCTTCTTCCGTCGTGGCCATCTTCGTGACTGGCCGTATATCGCGGCGTCATTGATGGCGCAGTCGGTCACTCAGTTCAGGTGACGGTGGTGCGCCCGTTGCGCTGGCGCCCGGTCCGGCCACAGGCTCCCTCGGCGGCCCGGCCGACACGCCAATAATCCCGCCTACAACCCGTCGTGGCTGCTCAGGAAAGTTTGCCTCATCAAAGAGCACCCATCCGGCAACTGTGACCTCGTAAAGGCGATTAGCTGTCTCGTCGTGCGCAAGCTTTTCTGGACGCAAGGCCGCTTCCGCGCGAGGCCAGCGCGCCACGAAGGCCGCCACTTCTCTATCGGTCCCACAAGTCGGTAGTTCGCGTGCGACTCCGGTAAAGGTAACACCGCGTACGGCCTGCCCCAGACCTTCCAATGAGACAGCGATAATTCCGCCAGCGACCCGGACGTCTCTGCGGATATTCTGGCTGTGTTGACGGCTGTGTCGGGAGATGAACCGAAGAACATCCGGCGTGAAATGAGCGTCGTACCAGACGTTGCAGACCACGGGGGAGCCATCGCTGTTCAGGCTGGCGAGCTGCATCAGCTTCCCCGCCCGCACGTACTGTTCCAGCAGCGCTCGTTCGTTTGGCATCAGGTGGACGCCTCAGTGGTCGCGGCAAGGGCCAGTCGCGGCGGTCGAAGTGACGCAAGCAGTTCTCGCCAGTCGCGAACAGCTCCGCCGTTCGACGGGCCAAGCAACTGGTCGAACTCCTTGGCGCGAATAATCACGGTCACGCCATGGTAGGTGTGCTGGTCAAGCACGGCGTTGGTCGCAACGCGACAAGCCTCCTGAATCTCGCCCGCTTGCGCAAAAGCGCTTGCTTGCTCGAAGCGGACCAGTGCTGGTTCTGTCGTCTCGCTGAAATCGTAGAGAGTAATTGCGCGTTCGGCCGCCGCTGAAGCCTCCTCCGCGCGCCCCAGGTCGACCAGCCCACGCGCCTCATAGAACGCCAACTTTTCAGGCAAGAATGAGAAGATGCCGGGCTGTGCTAGATCAAGGGGAGAAGCGTCCAGTGCTTTATAACCTTTGCTTATCGCCAGTTCAAACAAGTCACGGTCGCCAAGCATGGCATGCGCTTTGGCCTTGAAACCCCACAGCCATGCGATAGCGGGAGACGCGGCGTGTTTAGTTTCGAGTCGTGGATCGACCGTGGCGAGGACGGCCCGTGGGTCCGGCGCATAGGTCGCCAAGTAGGTGTTTCCCGCCATGGCGATATCCGTCAGGTATTGATCTCCGGCCTCCAGCGCCGCCCGGCGCGCGACCGCGTACCACGTGTGGGCGAGCGAAAACTGACCCACGACAAACAGGATTTCACCCATGACGGTCGCGTACATCGCCCCACAACGCACAATGTCGCGCCGCATCGCCAACGTCTGCTTCTTGGCCGTCAGCTTACGTGTCTCGCGGAAACGCATCAGCGTCTCGTCAACAAGCGTTGCCGGCGGTACCCGCACCACGCGCACACCAAGATCTGCCGCCTCTCGTTGCAGGTCGGCCAGCCGAGCCGGGCTCACGGTGGTCGCGTCCAACGCCGCGTGCATGCGAGCTGGCTCATCCCACAGACGGTCAAACAACACACCCGCCGCAGCCGCTCCACCGTGCGCGAATAACCGCCGTCTCTTCGTGGCGCTCTCCTTCTCTTGCGCCGCACCCCGCTCGGGCGGGCTGTGCGGAGTAAACAGCTCCAGCACCGTCCGGCCAGGGAACATGCGCTCCAAGACCCGGCAGTGGTTCGGATGCGGCGTGGTCTTCACCCGACCGGACAGCCACCGATGGTACTGCTCACGACCCGGCGCCGTCGCCACCAGAGCCGGATCAAGACGCCGAGCGACCTTCTCGTACTCACGACAGAAAGCCGGGAAGGGCTGCAGGTGACGCTCAGTCAGGAGCACCTTGAGCAGCGTGGGCGCTTCAGCCATCAACACCTCCAGTCAGCGACACCCCAGCGGCCAGACCAGCGTAATCGGCCGTGACGGCTGTACAACGCTCCGCACAGACGGTGAGTCCTGTCTGATGGCATATGTCATCAAGAAGCCACCGAGACGACCGGTCATGCCATCCCCACGACATCCCGACATCAGGCGCGGAGCGGGCAGCCTTGCAGAGCACCGGGGCGGGTGCCGCGACGCCGCCCGTCCCGGTGCTACGCAACACAGTGATATCCCCAGATCGCCGGCCGGCCGCCGGTTGAGCGCTGACCCCCGACT
>JBOHFJ010000175.1:0-10120 GCA_050699655.1 Pseudonocardiaceae bacterium | reverse complement strand
GACAGGCCCACACCTGCGGGCGACGTGGAGCTGGCGTGGTTTGAGCGCGTCACTCTGCCGCGCGGGGTGATTGACCCACAACACCTCCAGGCTGGACAGCACGCCACTCAACCCGGCGCGGGCCTCCGCAGCGGCGTGTCTGCGCTCCATCTCGGACATGCCCTCGGCCAGCGCAAACCCGGTAGGGTTATGATCCCGTGCGGCGGACCGAGCGCGAACCGGTCACCGGGGCTGAACAACGGGTCGCGCCACAACGGAGCGGGGTATTCGGGCATCGGATGCTCCCTTTCGATCCGGGACCTGGACGGTAGGTTACGCCGCACGCGGTCTGATGTGCGCCCGATCGCTACCCGCTTCTGGGGGATTCCTCTGGCGCCAAGGGGCGAGAATGGGCGCCTCAATACCCAAGCGGTACTGGGCCTGCTTGTGGTGTGGACAGGGGAAAGCTGTGCGCTCCGTTGGGGTCGTCCAGCCAGACGTACTGGCGGTCGGGGTCGTCCAGGGCGGTGACGCCGTACCGGGTTCGGTCGGGGCGGCCCAGGGCCTGGAAGGCTGTGGCGGCGTGCTCGATGGTGTCCCACAGCCGGCGCGGCCCGCGGTGGGCGACCTCCCAGGTGCCGTCCTTGCCGGGGGTGAGTTGGGCTTCGGCGAGGGCGTCGGTGGTGTGGGCGACGACGCTGCCGGAGTGGTGGTTACCGGCGACTCGCAGGCCAGGTAGGTGCAGCCAGAGGAACAGCGCGAGGTCGGGATCGTGGGCCAGCAGCGCGGCCGGGTCCAGCGTGGTGGTGCCGTAGTGCGCCATTCCGGTGGTGGTGAAGCTGGTGGACTGCCCTGGCCCCAGTGGGTTGTGGGCGTGTTCCCGCAGGGGCATGAACCAGGCCGGGTAGGGGTCGATGCGGCCGGTGACCTCATCGGGGGCCGTCTTGTCCAGCACCAGCAGCGGCCCGGCGTCCCCGGCATCAAGGGGCGCGACGATCCGTCCGCCGTCGGTGAGCTGGCGGATCCACTGTGGTGGGATCTGGGTGATGGCGCAGGTGGCGAGGATCCGATTGAAGGGGGCGTGCTCGGCCCAGCCGTCGGCTCCGTCGCTGGTGGTCAGGTGCGGGTGGCGGCCGATCTCGGCCAGGTGCTCGCGGGCCGCTTCGGTGAGCCCGGGGTGGATGTCGACCGAGCAGACGTTGCGATCGCCGAGGCGGTGGCACAGCAGGGCGGTGTTGTAGCCGGTGCCAGTGCCGATCTCCAGCACGCGGTGGCCGGGGTGGGTGTCGAGCGCCTCGAGCATGACGGCCATGACGGCGGGCTTGCTGGATGATGAGGTGGGCAGTGTCTGCTCACCGTCGCCGGACGGGGTGGTCTGGGTGAGCAGCGCGGTGTCGGAGTACACCGCCGGCAGCCACTCGGGTTGGCCGGCAAGCAGCGGGGAACCGTCCTCGGCCAGCACCTGGGGGGTGAACAGGTGGCGCGGGGTGGCGGCGAACGCGCTGGCCCACGCTGGGTCCTCCAGCACTCCTTCGATGGTGAGTTGGGTGGCGAGCCTAGCTGCGCGGGGCTTCCAGTCAGTGTCGGCGATGATGGTGGCCACGGGCCTACTCCGCGATCAGCTCATCGGCGATGGCCTCGGCGATGGGCAGCCCACACTCCTCGGCCAACCACCCCCACATTCCTGAGGCGTTGGCCTCCAGAGTCACCCACGTGCCGTCGGGTCTGATCACGAAGTCGAATGCCGAGTACGCCAGGGACGCGGCACGCAAGTAGCGGGCGATGCCGGCGCGGATGTGCTCGGGCGTCTTGATCACCTCGTATCGCAGTGCGGCGTAGTCGCTGCGCCAGTCCACGTACGACTCGCTGCTGCCGGCGTGGATCGCCACGGCGAACAAACGATCCGCGCCCACGGCCATGACCCGGCACTCACATCGTTTCTCTTGAAAAACCTGGAACAGATGCGCCGTGGTGTCCACGCCATTGAGGGTGTCGAGATCCTCGGCCGTGACGCGGCGGGTGAACACGACCGACTCGCCGCCGCCCTCCCACACGATGGGCTCGGCCAGCGGCTTGACCACCAGATCGCCCTGCGCGGCGGCGAAGGCTCGCACCGCCTCGGGGTTGTTGGTGATCAGCGTCGGCGGTGTGAGCAGCCCCGCTTGGCGCAGCAAGGCCAGTTGGCGAGGTTTGTACTCGGCGTCGGATAGTGCTGAGGGATGCGAGAGCCACCGGACAGGCAGGCTGGTCAGCACCCCGCCCAGCCCGACCCGGGCCTGAGCGTGGCTGAACCGGCGCTCTGGTCCGGACAATCCGTCGGGCAAGTCAAAGTCACGGGGCTTGCGGTAGTACACGGCCGTGACCTCGCCCAGCCGCAGCGTCTGCTCGCCGATGGTGACCTCTCCCTGCCAGCCGCTATGCCCGGTGTCCAGACGAGCGTCCAGACTCATCCGTTGCGGGAAATCGGCGGTGTCCAGGAACAGCCAGCGGACGCCGCGCGCATCCAGATGTTTGCCGACCTCGGCGGCCGACCAGTCGCCAGCATCGCCGAGCACGAGCACTACAGGTTCGGCCGTAGTCATGATCAATCGTCCGGGACGGTGTAAGAGTCGTCGACCATCTTGTTGTCCAGCCCTGTCTTCTCCTCAATCTTTCGCTGGGTGGCCGGGGTCCGGTGCTTGGCCCGCGCAACCGCGCCCGGGCCGGTGGTTGGTCGGGGTGCCACCCCGCGCAGCACGAATGGCCGTCGATGGCTGGGCGGCTCATCGCTGGCCGGGGGCATGGCCACGTTCATCGGGAATCGATGCCGAGCTGGCATGAACGGATCGCGGTCCACGGTGATCGCCCTCCTTGGCCCACGGCTCATCCGAGCATCGGCTCTGACAACGAACTTTCACAGTAGTCGGGAGCGGACAAACCGGGGGAGTGCGAGCACACCACCGGCCCGGCCATCGACGAACATGTCCGCGCTCAACGACGATGCCAGCGACACCGAGTACAAAAGCGGTGCGTGGAACCGGCCGGCCGTGGGAGCTCAGGGCGCGGGGGGCGAGGTTCGACCAGTGGCCGGCTGGGCATTACTCGGCTCGTGGGCGCCGGAGTCCGCGAGGAAGATCAGGTGGCGGTGTCCCCTCGCTGGGTGTGGCGCAGACAGGACACGCACATCCAGCCGGGTGGCTCGTCGTAGAGGGTGGTGCCCGCAGCCAGTCGCTGCCCGCAGCGGGCGACGTACACCCCGTCGGGGTGCTCGGCGCCTTCGTCGAGGGCGTGGGATTGCCAGTCCTGTGCGGACACGCCCCAGCGTGGGGCGCCAACCACCGGGTGCGACTCCCGCGTGCTGGGTGCGGTGGTGGGGTGTTCGCTCATCCGAGCCATTCCCCGAGGACGTCGTACAGTGCCCTCGCGGCGTCTTCGTCCATGATGATTACGCAGGCCCCGGCGACGTGCACGTCGAGCACGATCTCGGTGACATCCCGCCCGTCCTGTCTGTCCTGGTTCACTTGTCTTTCCACCACGAGGTTCGCGAAGCCCCTCGGGCCCCTGTGCAGCGCGCAGGAGACGGGAAGCGCCCTGCGGTGAGGGCGGCGAGCCCCCGGGGTTGCGCCATCAGCCATGCTTGTCCCCATCCTCTCGGACACAGTGAGCCTGAGTCACCGACCGAGACCCGGCCGGTGACCGGGGTGTCGGGGGCGGGCGCTGGCGGGGCACCACCCGCACGCGCCGGGCACGGTGAGCGTGGGCGCGCTCGCGTTCGGCGCGGCGCATCAGCTCCGCCACCGTCACCTCCACGACCGCGCCCAGCCGGGGCCACAACCAGCCCAACCGCTCGCGGTGATGCCGCCCCACCCGCCGCTGCCACATTGGGGCCATATCGCCAAGCCAAGCCGCTGCGGGTGGGCGCACACCAGCCTGCCAATGCCGCACTGTTGTTGCGCGGCTGCTGTAGCGTCCGGGCTGACCAGCGTCTTCGGTATGCTCAGCCGGCCGCGTAACCACTCCCGTCGAGAGGCCACACGTCGTGACGCGCCCTAAGCGTGTGCTTTTGGTGAGAGCTCGGAAGGCCGCCGGCTTCACCCAGGAAGAACTGGCCCACCGGATCGGTGTTGACCGTTCCACCATTGGTCGCTGGGAGAGCGGTGAGACCGAACCACTGCCATGGCTGCAACCCAAGCTGGCCGAGTTGCTGGGTGTCACGCGAGCGAGGCTGAGCGAGGTGCTCGCAGCGCCCGCGGAAGGTCGCGGGACGCGGCGGCGGGAAAGTCTCAAATTAGGCCTTGCTGTCGCTGTTACTCCCGAAGTGCTGGGCAGGGTGTTGTCTGACGCCGCCACTGAAGCGATGGAGTTCACCCAACTCACCGCGTCGTCGGCCGTCGGGAAGGGCACGCTCGAACATCTTGAGGTAGCGGTAAGCGATCTCAACCGAGCCTATATGAAGAACCCGCCCGCTGAGCAGTTCGTCGTGGCCCGTGCCTATCGGTCCCGAGTAGACGAGCTGATCCGTGGTCGCCATACGCTGAAGGAATTGCAAGCACTCTACGTCCATGCCGCGTTTTTGTCGGAACTGTTGGCATGGCTGGCGTACGATCTCGGCAATTTTCGTACCGCGCAGGCATACGCCCTTGACTGCTACGCCTACGCCGACGAGGCCGGATACGGTGAACTGTGCGGGTGGGCGGCCCACGCCATGGCAGCAATCGCCATAGACTCGGGGTATCCTGACCGGGCGGCCAGGGCTGCCATGCAAGGCGTTGCCAGGATTTCGACCAGCCATCCACTGGCTGTTCGGCTCCTTGCCCACGCGGCTCGCGCCCATGCCCGATTGGGCCAGCGGGAACCATGCGAAACACTCTTCGCCGAAGCCCAGCAGTTGTATGAGCGACTGCCAGCCAGAGCACCCAACCGGTTCACTATGGACACAGGCATCCATGCTTCCTACGCCATGACCGCCTATCCGGCGTCCGCCTACCTCTGGCTGGGGGATTTCGACACAGCCCGGACACATGGCGAAGCGGCCCTGGCAGTCAGTAGATCACCATACGGGCAGGCTCAGACCCGGTTTGTGCTGGCCACGTCGCTGGTGGGACTGGGCACGCCCGACGAGGCGGTCTCCCTAGGCAGTCAAGCATTGACGTCAACGCGCATGGTCCTGCCGCTGGTGGCTCACGCTCGCGATCTTGATAAGGCACTGGCGAGCCACTATCCGGGACTAACCTGTGCTCGGGACTTCCATGAGCAATACCGGCAAGTCGCTCAGTGTTCAACCGTCTCTAGCGAGTAATCGAAAAGAAGATAAGTTTTCTATTTGAAGAAATCGTCGACCCCCGCGACTTGCGGCGATGGCAAATTTGACGTTTTCCTCACATTATCCCACCTCAAGGAGAAGTCATGGGCGAAACCGTCTCCAGTCACCAGCTCAGTATTCGTTTGCCATACCTGAGGTTGATTGCGGATGGCGCCAAGACAGTCGAGGTGCGCGTCGGCTACCCGAAGATACGTCGAATCCAAGCAGGTCACGAGCTGACTTTTGTCTCTGGCGACGACATTGTTGTCACCCGTGTGAAGCGAGTCACCGAGTATGATAGCTTCGAAGCGCTGCTCGACCATGAGGATGCGGTTTCCATAGGCGGAGATCTCGGTGAGTCGAGGGACGAGCTGCTGGCCGTTATCCGGGAGATATACCCGCCGGAAAAGGAAAAACTCGGCGTGCTCGCCATACAGGTCGAGCGGGTGTGAGGGCATTGTGAACGATCGCGGTATCCACTAAGGACACGTTCAGCAAATTTTAGCATCCCCGGTCGAACGGTAAACGCACGCGCAAGGAGTACACCCGTTGCCGCGGCTGCCGGCCCGGACTTGACGGTGGCCTGGCTGGACGAATTCCCCGTACAAGCACAGACCCGACTTCCGCTCCGGCTACGCCAGGCTCCGGGCAGTGTACCTACCGGATCTGGCCGGGGCGCACGCGATTACCGGGGACATCGACACCGCCGTCACCCTCGGCCACCACGCCATCGACGCGGTCACCGCGCTGCACTCCCCGCGCGCCCATGACCAGCTACGGGGCCTGAACACCGCACTGGAACCCCTGCACACCAGCGCTGGTGTCGCTGAGCTGCGCGATCGCCTGACCTCCACCGCCGCCTGATCTGATGGGGTCCCGTCGGCGATCCGTTGGCTGGGATGAAGTGGCCAGGCGCGACGCACCATGCGGTGAGCCGGGGTCGCATCTGGTGGCCGGCCTCGCGGCCTCGGCACGGTCGAGCCCCGCAGTCCGGACAGTGTGGTCTGGACCCCCGGTTCGCCGCCCTCTGCGGTGCAGTTGCGTGCTGGTCGGCGAGTCGGAAAAACACTTACAGAAGGGTTAGAAAACCGTGTGATCGAGCTGCGCCACCTAGATGATTTTGTCGGCGGAGGTGATCTGTTCCCTGTAGTGAGCAAAGAGCTATCAGAGGTTCGCGAGGTTGTACAGTCCGCCAGCTATACCGACGAGATCGGGCAGCGGCTGTTGACGGTTGTGGGCGAGCTTGCCCAGCTTGCTGGGTGGGTGGCCAGTGATGCGGGGCGGTGCGTTGAGGCCCAGCGGATCTATCTCGATGGGGTGTCTGCCGCGCGGGTTGCGGCTGACCGCACGCTCGCCGCTCAGCTGCTGTCGTCGTTGAGCTATCAGTTGGCCAATGGGGGGAACCCGGATGATGGGGCTTTGCTGGCACGGTCCGCCGTCAAGGGCGCCGGGGATGCCTCCCCGCTCGTCCGAGCATTGTTGTGGGAACGGGTAGCTTGGGCGAGTGCCAGGAGCCGAGATCACTCGGGCGCGAGACGCGCCCTGGCCGTGGTGGATGACGCATACGAGGACCGGTCACCGGGGGTCGCAGAGCCAGAATGGGTTTACTGGCTTGACAGAAGAGAGATCGATGTGATGGCTGGTCGATGCCTGATCGAGCTTGCGATCCACATACAGCGGCACCATTGCTGGCTCGGGCCATCGACGCGTACGATGCCGATCACGCCAGGGAAGTGGCGTTATACTTGTCGTGGCTTGCGGAGGCGTACGCGCGAGCGGGCATTCTTGATGCGGCATATGACACGCTCGCCCGAGTTCGTAGAATCGCGCGAGGAATAAACTCCGCGAGGCTCGATCTGCGCATTCATCAAGTCGAAATTTTACTTCCTTGACACCGGCGGAGCCACCACCGCTCTGGTGCGTGCGGGTTACGCTGTGGGACAGACAGGCAGAGCCCACCGGCGACCTGATCGTCGGCCGGATCACCCTCGGGTAGCGGCTGGGTGCGGATTCCCGGCTTGGCTATGCGATCGTGAAATGATCGTGGGTGTGAGTGTGCCGGAGCGGCGGCAGGTCGAGCACTTCATCGGCGGGCAATGGGTTGCCGGCTGGCGCGGCCGGCGGCTGGCTGTGATCAACCCCGCCACCGAGCGGAGCATCGCGACCGTCCCCGACGGGACTGAACGCGACATGGCCGCCGCGGTGGCCGCCGCGCGGGCCGCGTTCCCGGCGTGGGCAGCCACCCCACCACAGGAACGAGCTGGGCATCTTCGCCGGCTCGCCAGCGGGCTCCAGGCGCGGACCGAGGAGATCGCGCACACGATCACCGCTGAGATGGGCGCGCCGCTGGCTTTCTCACGCCGGGTTCAGGCGGGCCTGCCGGTCACGGTGATGTCCTCATACGCCGAGCTGACAGCGAGTTTCAGCTTCGAAGAGAAGATTGACAACTCGCTGGTGATCCTGGACCCCGTCGGTGTGGTCGCCGCGATCACGCCGTGGAACTTTCCGTTGCACCAGGTGGTCCTCAAGGTCGCGGCCGCGCTCGCCGCAGGCTGCACCGTGGTCGTCAAGCCCAGCGAGCTCGCCCCGCTCTGCGCCGATCTGCTGGCCGAGCTCGCGCGTGACACCGGCCTTCCGGCGGGGGTGCTCAACATCGTCCATGGCACCGGGCCGGGGGTTGGCGAAGCCCTCGCCGGCCATCCCGGCATCGACATGGTGTCGTTCACCGGTTCCACCCGAGCTGGTCGCGAGGTTGCGCGCCGCGCTGGCGAGACGCTCAAGAAAGTCACCCTCGAACTCGGCGGGAAATCCGCCGCGGTGATCCTGCCCGACGCCGGCTCAGACCTGTTCCAGAAAGCCGTCCGCCACGCCGTCGGCAAATGTTTCATGAACTCCGGGCAGTCCTGCAATGCCCTCACTCGGCTGCTGGTTCCCGTTGACCAGCTGGAGACCGCGGTCGAGCTGGCCGTCGCCGAGGCCGGTGCCTTCGCCGTCGGTGACCCACTCACCGACGGGGTGCGGATCGGCCCGCTGGTCTCGGTCGCCCATCGGGACCGGGTCCGCGGCTACATCCAGCGGGGAGTCACTGAGGGTGCCCGACTCGTCTTCGGTGGTGGCGATCCACCCAGGGGCCTCGACCGGGGGTGTTACGTGCGGCCTACCGTGTTCGCTGATGTCGACCCCGCCATGGCCATCGCTCAAGAGGAGATCTTCGGGCCGGTCCTGAGCGTCCTGGGTTACCGCACCGAGGACCAAGCCGCAGACATCGCCAACGGCACCGCATACGGGCTTGCTGGCGCGGTCTGGTCAGCGGACCCGAACCACGCCGGGGCCTTCGCCCGCCGGCTGCGCACCGGCCAGGTCGACCTCAACGGCGGCCGGTTCAACCCACTCGCCCCCTTCGGTGGTTTCGGGCATTCCGGCTTCGGGCGCGAGTTCGGCGGCTACGGCTTGCGGGAGTTCTGTGCGCCCAAGGCATTGCAATTCTGACGCTTCCGCGCTCAGCGGCGGGTGAGGATGCGGGTGACCCCCGCCGCCGCGGTGGACAGCAGCAGCCAACCCACCGCGGCCAGTCCGGCGGCGATCCAGGCCGACGCCCCGGAGGCCCGCCACAGCCCGTTCTGACCCAGGTTCACCACCGGGACCAGCAGGTTCGCGGTGTAGATCACCGGCTGCCACGACGGGTCCTTGCCGCGCTCGAGCGGGGACAGCTGGTGCTGGGCGAACCACAGCGACCCGAGCAGCCAGCACACCGCGAACCACCACGCCGCCCGCCACGGACGGTAGCCGTAGCCGACGGTCCATTCCTGCAACCACCCCGAGATCCGTCGTGCCGTTCCGTGCGCGGCATGCCGGTGCCGTTGCTTGGCCAGCAACACCGTGTCGGCGCGGTCGTCGTGGCCGGCGTCGCGGTAGCTGGTGGCGAGGTGGTCGTAGGGGTCGGGGTCGTAGCCGGGCAGCACGCCCCGCAACCAGCGCAGCCGAGTGGTCACGTCCACCTCGGGCCAGGTAGCGAGCGACTGGTACTGGAAGTCCTCAATGTCCACTGTCCCGTCGGTGGTCCACAGCTTTTCGTCGTCGAAGACCGCGCCGGCCACCGCACCGGCGAGGCTGACCTCACCTCGGGGCGGCTCGGCGAAACGCAGCCGAAACTCCTGGCAGCTCAGCCCGGGTGCGCGCAGCGCCGCGACACCCTTGCCGGGCCCGCCGAGCCGAGCGCCGTCGAAGCTCACCGATTTCGACACCTCCGCGAGGCTCAGCCGCACGCCCCCGGTGGTGGTGAACTCGCCGCTGGCGTACAGGTCCTTGCCGATTGTGGCGGCCCGGGCGTCGAGCGACGGTTTGATTGACCCATCCGGCCGCCGCCGCGGCGCGTCCAGGCGAGCGCCGGTGCAGTCCAGGGTCGAGCCGATGTCCGCGTGGTGCAGCCGGATGGAGCCCTCGACCACCACCCAGCGCAGGAACAGTGATCCGGCGACCCACAGTCGGTCGGCGAACAGCGCGTCCAGGCCGGGACCCTGCAGCCGCACACCGGTCAGGCTCGCGCTGCCGTGCACCCGCGCGCCGACCAATCGAACCTGGCCGTGTACCTGCAGCGGACCGGCGCTGTCGGTTGAGTCGGTGCGGGGCAGGGATCGACGCGCCTCCAGGTCACCGAGTACCTCGATGCCGTCGGCGGCCAGGGCCACCGGCACGGGTTTCGGCTGCTCCCCGTTGGCGGTGTCGGGCTCGGCCGGGCTGCCCAGTGTCCCACCGGAAAGCCCCAGCGTCCCGCCGGAAAGCCCCAGGGTCGCGCCGGAAAGCCGCAGGTGACCACCGATCCGGGCGTTGCTCAGCCGGACGCTGCCGACGGCGGTGAAC